>CAZZZU010000054.1:0-27797 GCA_964658805.1 uncultured Steroidobacteraceae bacterium | reverse complement strand
TGGCACGTCAGGCAATAGGTTGAGGCCACCTCGGCGCCTTCGCCGGTCGGAAAGGCTTCCTCGCTCGCGGGCAACTCAACCGTCACGGGCGCCCCCCGGAAAAGCATCGCCGCGTGGCGGTCGGGCGGTCGGGCGGCGACGGCAGCCTGCCAAATCCCCAGTCCGCATGCGGCAAGCAGGAAGGCTATGCTCAAGGACACTCTTGCAAGTTGCTGTCTGCCGACCATCGGGTATCGCTCCGCTACACCGCTTGCACTGTCACTGACTCAACCAAGTTACGCATGAATCCGCCACCGTTCCAATTTGCATGATCGGGTTGAGAAACGCCGGCATTGTTGACCGCTTTGACCATCAATACCTGCTGACCGCGGGCTGGCGGTTTATACGAGATCTCCCACGTGCGGAAACTGTATTTGCCGTGATCCGTCCTCCCTAACCGAGTTTCCTGCCAGTAACTTCCGGAATCCTGGGAAAACAAGACTTTCGCGATTCCGGTGTCGCCCCCAAAAGCGATGCCCCGCACCCGGGTGGTTTCGCCCACTTTGATGCTCGTGGAATCCGTCAGATTCGTGAAAAAGGACCTCGGCACCATTCGATTGATCGGGACAGCCTTGACGCCCTGCTGGCCTGGCACGATGTCGGCGAGGGGCGTATCGGGGATGAGATAGGCCTTTGTCATCCAAAAATTATCATCGGGCCGGTCCAGCACCTCGATGTCATCGAGCATCTTGACCCAGTAGGTGGCGTACCAGCCGGGGACCACCAAACGCAATGGATAGCCATTGAGGAGCGGCAAATGCGCACCGTTCATCGCGTATGCAACCATCACTTCGCCATCCAATGCGTGATCGATCCCAAGTGACTTCATGAAGTCTGGCGTTTGCGGAAGAATGCCCGTGTCGAGACCATTGAAACGCACTTGAAAAGCACCTGCCTTGATGCCCGCGCGCTGTAGGAGGGACTTCACCGTCACTCCCCGCCATCGCGCATTGCCCATTGCGCCGTTAGCCCACTGCCCGCCGGCGACGCGAGGCCCGAAAAGGCCGCGAGAATTTCCCGAACATTGGTTCACGGCTGCAAGCTCAATCGGCTCGAACTGGCGAACCAGGTCATTCAACGTGAACGTCAAGGGGCGCGTCACGTTGCCGTGAATTTTCAGCCGAAAGGTGGAGGGATCGACGGTGGTCGGAATGTTGGCCAGGTGCCATCGCACGTAAAACCGATCATTAGGGGTGAACACGCCCTGATCAAATACATCGAATGGCGTCTCCAGCAAGGGGGGTCGCGTACGCTGCAAGATCATAGGTCCCTTCTGAGGGAAATTCGTGACGAGGCGACGCTGCCCATTATTGAAGGGCAACTCGATCTCGGAATCGCCCACTCCGGCCCAAGCGGAACCGCCAACAGCGCCCGCCACTCCCAGGCCCGCGAGTCCCGTCAGAAATCGCCGCCGGGACGGCAGCATGCAAGATCGAGTGTGCCGCCTCAACATTTTTACGATATTCCTCTATCGTGACGCGCAGCGCGCATGTTTGCGAAATCGGTATATCATATAAAGTATAAAGATACAGCAGAGGTCACGATGCTTTTTCGGCAATTTTTTGATGCCGCCTCCAGCACTTATACCTATTTGCTGGCCTCCGGGGCAGGACGCGAAGCGGTGATCATCGATCCCGTGAAAGATAAGTTGCAGCAGTACCTTGACGCGATCGCCGACCTGGACCTCAAGTTGATCACGGCCATCGATACGCATCTCCATGCCGATCACGTCACGGCTCTCGGCAGCCTGCGCGATCGAACGGGATGCATTACCGTGATGGGCGAGCACACGAAGGCGGAATGCGTGTCCTACCGTGTGGCAGAGGGTGAGCGGCTGAAGGCGGACGGCATCATGCTCCGCGCGCTGTTCACGCCGGGTCACACCAACGAGTCTTTCAGCTTCATATTGGAAGGGCAGGCCGCACCGGCAGTTTTCACCGGCGATGTCCTGCTCATTCGAGGCTCCGGGCGCACGGATTTTCAAGGCGGGGATGCACACGCTTCGTGGAACTCCATCGTTCACAAGCTATTCCACTTGCCCGACGAGACGACGGTGTATCCCGCGCACGACTATAAAGGGTGGATGTCATCGAGCATCGGCGAAGAGCGACGGCACAACCCGCGGCTTGCCAACAAGACCGAGGATCAATACGTCGACATCATGCACTCGCTCGTACTGCCCAATCCAGCATTGATGGATGTGGCGGTGCCAGCCAACTTGGCGTGCGGCAGAGGCTGAGCCGTGATCTCTGGTTTAGGTCTTTTTGTCGGGCTCATCTTGGGCCTGACCGGCGCCGGCGGCGCGATCCTTGCCGTACCGCTGCTCATCTTCGCCCTGAATTGGGATGTCGCGCGATCGGCGCCCGTAGCGTTGGTTGCCGTGGCGGCCTCAGCCGCGCTCGGCGCAGCAATGGGCCTTCGGCAGGGATGCGTTCGCTATCGCGCCGCGATCCTCATGGCGGCAGGCGGTGCACTGATGGCACCCGTGGGACTGTATCTGGCCCATCGCGCGCCGGTGGCTCCCTTGGCGCTGCTGTTTTCGGCGGTGCTGTTGTACGTCGCGTGGCGCATGTATCGCCAGGCTACACCTGCGGCCGTTGCTGCGGTTGGCTTTGCTTGCGAAGCGCCCCGTGCGGGGCTTGCGGCCGCCTGTCGGTTGAATCAATCCACGGGTCGGTTCGTGTGGAACGCTCCATGCGCAAAGGCGCTGGCCATTTCCGGACTCGCAACCGGTTTGCTTTCCGGCCTATTGGGCGTGGGTGGAGGTTTTGTGATCGTGCCGGCGCTTCGCCATACTACGGATCTTCCCATGAACTCGATTGTCGCGACTTCGCTTCTGGTGGTCGCGCTCGTCTCCACATTCGCAGCGGCCACATCGGCTTTTGGCGGACACCTGGATTTCGCGATCGCATGGCAATTTGCGGGCGGTGCGTTGCTCGGCATGCTCGCGGGCCGCGCCATTGCACCGAAGATTGCCGCTCCTAAATTGCAGCAGGGATTCGCCGCCCTCGCCGCGGCGGTCGCCGTCGGTCTGGTCGTGAAAACGCTGTGGAATGTGCACACTTGAGCCGTGAGTTCGGGCTGCGGCCACGCAACGGAGAAATCAATGATATGGAGACACGACTAGGATGAACAACGTTGAGATAGCCGGTCACAGCGCCTTGCCGGCGCCGCCGCCGTTGCTGCATGATCACGCCCCGGATTTTGCAGCCCGCACCACGATGGGTGAACGCCAACTCTCGAGTTACCGGGGACGATGGCTGGTCTTCTTTTCCCATCCCGCTGATTTCACTCCCGTCTGTACCAGCGAGTTCATCGCCTTCGCCATGGCCTATCCTCAATTTCAAGCTGCCGGCTGCGACCTGCTCGCATTGTCGGTGGACAGCCTGTTTTCGCACTTGGCCTGGGCACGCAGCATTCAGCAGAAGTTCGGCGTTGAAATCCCTTTTCCCATCGCCGAGGACGCCGGACTGCAGATCGCACGCGCATACGGCATGGTGCATCCTCTCGCCAACAGCAGCGCCACGGTCCGCGCGACATTCGTGATTGATCCGCTCGGCGTCATCCGCGCTATAAATTGGTATCCCATGACCACGGGACGCTCCGTCAACGAATTGCTGCGCTTGGTGTACGCGCTACAAGCCACAGACGAACACGACGCCTTGACCCCCGAAAACTGGCACCCCGGTGATCCCATGCTCGAAGCGGTTGCAGGAACTTACGACGCAGCCGCGACGATGGCGAATCAGGACGGTGCGACTGATTGGTATTACTACGCCAGGGTCCATAAAAAGAATGCTGCCAGGGGCGCCAAAAAATGACGACAGGGCCCAAAAAAAAGAAGTTAGTCGCCGCCACAACTTTCACGGCGTCATCAACGAACGCGTCCGCTTTACGCCGCGCCACAGAACTGGCGGAAAGTTTCAAAATGTTGGGCAACGTCAACCGCCTGAAGATTGTGGTTTTCCTGGACGAATGTGAACGATCGGTCAGCGAAATTGAAGCAGCACTGTCAATTCGCCAACCCACGCTGTCTCAGCAGCTGGGCGAATTACGCGGCGCCGGTCTGATCAAAGGCCGTAAGGCGGCCAAGTCGGTCATTTACTCGCTAACCGAAGGTCGGGGACGGCGCGCGCTCGAGACTGTTTACCTGTCAAACGGTTCGCTGGCGCCATGCGCGCGGCCGCCTGTGCCAGGGTTCTCCCAGCAAGCGGCCGTCTTTGCGTCGGTGTTATCGACGCGCGGATCCCAAACGACAGGCTGGCACCCGGGTCTGAAATCGCTTCTGCAGGAGTAACTGAAATGACCTTTGTCACACGGATCAACGACACGCTCTACACGGCGGGCCAACCGTCGGAGGAGCAGCTTCGCCAGCTCTCAGCAGAGGGCTTCCGACGCATCGTCGATCTGCGCCCGTCTGCCGAGGACCACGGTTTCGACGAGCCGTCCGCGGCCGCTGCGGCCGGAATCGAATATCTTTCGCTCGCGGTCGCGAGCGAGGCAGACCTGACGCTTGCCAACGTGAGGACCCTCGACCAATGGCTTGCCGAGCCCGATCAGCCGAGAACGCTGATTCATTGCGGCAGCAGCAATCGGGCAGGGGCGATATTGGCGCTACGCGCAGGTTGGCTGCATGGAGTCAGCGCGCCCGACGCGCTCGATATCGGACGCGCAGGGGGTCTGACAGGCTTGGAACCAGCCGTGCGCGGCTTGCTTGCCCGAAGGCCTTCGTAATCACGTGCGCGGCGCGCCGACACTGGCCATTCGCACACCGGCCGCGAACAACTTGAGACTGGTTTCGTGGTCATAGCCTATCAAGCCCTGGCCGGAGGAGTGCTCATCGGCAGTGCGGCCGCAGTGCTGTTGGCGTGCAACGGCCGGATTGCCGGGATCAGCGGCATCATCAATGGGGTATACCCGAACTCATCCTTCGAGACCACGTGGCGACTGCTTTTTCTTGGCGGCCTCATGGGTGCAGCCGCGGTGACGTTTCATTATTTTCCGGCTTCCCGACCGCATCGCGTTGCATTTCCCATCGGGGCGTTGATCGTGGCCGGCTTGCTGGTCGGCTTTGGGACGCGCATGGGCAACGGATGTACCAGCGGTCACGGCGTCTGCGGCTTGGGGCGCTTGTCGCTTCGGTCGCTGGTTGCCGTATTGGTGTTCATGGCGGTCGCGATGCTCACCGTCGCGATGACGCGTCATCTGGGGCATGTACTACCATGATGCGCTTCGTCCTGTGCGCCGTCGGGTCGGGCGCGTTGTTTGGCGCAGGCTTGGTGTTGTCGGGGATGACCGATCCGCAGCAGGTGATCGGGTTTCTCGATGTCCTCGGTGCTTTCAACTCCTCGCTTGCCTTTGTCTTGGGTGGCGCCGTCTTCGTCACCCTCGTGTTATTTCGGATCATCTTGCGGTGGAGAAAGCCGATTTTCGCCGCCCGTTTTATGGTTCCTCAAACACGTTTGCTCGATTGGAGAATAATCCTGGGCGCCGCCATTTTTGGATCCGGCTGGGGTATCGCCGGTTATTGTCCCGGACCTGCTGTGGCGGGACTTGCCGTCCGTAACGCCGAAGCTTTTTGGTTCGCGGGTGCAATGCTTGCTGGTTCAGTGCTGTATGCCTGGCTGATCGAGCGCAAAGAAGCACGAACCTGGTCAAGACGGTGATGGCGGGTCGCGAGGAGGCTCGTTCCGATCGATAGTGCTGCAGAATGTGATAGACGTATGGTGTCAACCTGCACGGGCTTGCGAGTCACATGACGAACGCGGAAGACTCTACTGCTATCGTCGTCTCGCGCGACCGGCGTGGGATTAAGTTCTGGGGAGCCGTGATGCTCACGGGTGTGGGCACCGGCGTCAGTGCCGGGATGCTATATCTGATTCTGACTTGGGTGCAGCACCTCGCATGGCCCGGCGACGGAACCCTTCTCGATGTGGTCTCGCGTGCGTCAGTCACTCGTCATTTTATGATACTGATCGGAGCCGGTTTTCTCACCGGTCTTGGTCAACTGTTGCTCTCCGGATTATCGAGCGGCAACGGAATCGATATCAATGCAGCCATTTGGTTTTCCGCTGGCCGACTGCCGGCGCTGCGTACGCTGGGAAGCGCCGTACTATCCGTTTTTCTGGTGGGAATGGGTGTATCACTTGGACGAGAAGGGGCACCCAAGCAAGCCGGGGCGGTCTTCGGTAATTGGCTCTCCGACGCTGCGAAGTTATCAGATGAACAACGCCGTTTGCTGGTGGCGTGCGGTGCCGGCGCCGGAATGGCTGCGGCATACGGGGTACCTTTGGGGGGTGCGCTGTTTTCTTTGGAAGTGTTGCGAGGCGTGTTGGCCCTCAGGTTGGTGTTGCCGGCGCTGCTGGCAAGTACGGTCGCGACACTGGTCGGCTGGATCGTTATACCCAATCAGCCCTTGTACACATTTCCCGCCTATGTGATGTCAGCATCAGCCGTTACCTGCTCGCTCCTCCTGGGGCCTGTTATGGGACTGGTATCGGTTGGCTATGTTCGCGCCGTGAAGTGGGCGGACAGCCATAAGCCGAAAGGTGTGGAACGGCTCGTGGCCCCGTTGATCGTCATGGGCGCATTGGGAGCCATCTCGCTTCCGTTCCCTCAAATATTAGGCAATGGTCAAGCCATCTCCGAATTGGCGTTCCAGGGCCGCGTCGCGCCGTTCCTATTACTCGTCGTATTCGCCCTCAAACCCTTCGCGACAGTGATGAGCGTCCGAAGCGGGGCGCCCGGGGGTCTTTTTACGCCGTCGTTGACGGTGGGCGCTATGCTCGGCGGGTTTTTAGGCTACGTGTGGTCTTTGCTGTGGCCCGGCTCTCCACTCGGTTTGTATTCGGTGCTGGGCGCAGCCGCAATGTTGGCGGCGACCACGCAGGGTCCGATCTCCACAGTTGTATTAATGTTTGAAATGACGGGCCACAATCGCGCTTTTATTGCACCTTTGCTCTTGGCAGTAACGACGGCAACACTCGTGGCACGTCTGATCGAGCCCAGATCCATCTATGACGCGAAACTGAGCGACGAACAAGTTGCCGCGCGGCTTGCAGCTAGAGCGCCGGCGGCGAGTTAATGACAGGCGACAATCCGGCAGTCGCCATTAGTGCGTTGCAGGCCCCGCGAACGGCGAACGTGTCCGCATCAAGCTGATCAAAGCGCACTTCGTCCCAAAAATAGATAAAAATCTTCTGCAATTAAACAGTTGGGCTAGGCAGACCGCGCTGCCGGTATAGTTCATGCCATGACCTTCGATCTTCAGCCGCAGCTTCAAAACGCCATCGTCAGGATCGAACCGCTGCGCGCGCAAGATTTCGAGGCTTTGTATGCTGTGGCAAGCGATCCGCTCATTTGGGAACAGCATCCCAACAAGGATCGCTGGCAGCGCGAGGTATTCAAAACTTTTTTCACAGGCGCGATCGAGTCGGGCGGCGCGTTCCGGGTGATCGATCGAGCCAACGATGAGTTGATCGGGACGTCGCGCTACTACGATCTCGACGCGGCGAATCGCCAGGTCAGCATTGGCTATACCTTCATCGCGCGGCGCTGTTGGGCGAAACACTACAACCGCGCGTTGAAGGATTTGATGTTGAATCATGCCTTTCGATTCGCGGACCGCGTCGTTTTCGAGGTTGGCGCCGAAAATTGGCGTTCCCGAAAGGCGATGGAAAAGCTCGGCGGCGTCCTGATCGGCGAGAAGCAGGTGGCGTATTTCGGTGAGCCGCCCAAATTGAATGTCATCTTCAAGATCAACGCCGCCGACTGGCAATCTCAACCCCTCGATCCTTAGAACGAGACGCGGAAGCCGCCGAAGTATGAGCGCGGCTGACCGGGGCTTTGGAAGCGTGGGTCTGCGCCGCCGTCGTTCGGGCCGGCCGCGTCCGGCGGCACGCCCGGCGCGCCCACCCCGGTGGGATCCCCCAATACTCCGACCGAGGAATAGCGCTCGTTGAAGAGGTTCTGCACGTTGGCGAACAATTCGAGGTGGCGGTTGCAGCGGTACGAGGAGCGCAGCGCTACGACGTGATAGCCGCCGAGCTGCGCGAGTTGATTCGATTCGTCGCCTCGATAATAGGACGCCGTTGCGAGCACCAGCGAGCCACCCACCGACCAGCCCGGGAGCACGGTGTAGTCGCCGCCCACTTTAAGCCGATTGAGCGGAATCAGCGGCAGGTGATCGCCGGGGAGGACCTGGATGTCCCCGTTTGCGTCGGCAGACGGATTGGCCTCGGAACGGATCAGCAACGGCGAGCGAAACGTCGCATCGATGTAGCTATATTGCACATAGGCAGTCCAGTCGACGCCCTGATACGTCACACCGGCCTCGAAACCTTGACGCCGCGTAGCGCCAATGTTGTCGAAATAACCTTGGCTGATGGTGGTGGCAATTCCGTAGATGTCATCGTCTGAATTGGTGCGAAAGACGCTGGCGTTCCACGTCAAACTGCCGTTGCCTGGCACGTTCCAATGACCGCGCGCACCGAACTCGGCAGTATGCGCGATGACCTGCTTGAGGTTCGGCGGATCGGAGGCGAGGCTCGATGGCAACAAACACGGGTGCTCGGGATTGGAACATTCGATCTCGCTCGCCGTCGGTGCACGGTTGTTGGTCGAGTAGCCGGCATACACGGTCACCATCGGCGTGATCTTGTAAGTCGCGCCGATGGCCGGGTTCAAATGGGTGAAGCGATTGTTGCCCGAGAGGGCGCTGCCGATCTGGTCGGAAAGATCAACCTTGGCGAGGTTGTAGCGTGCGCTCGCCGTGATGCTGAGTTGCGCGGTGAGGTCGAAGGTATCGGTCAGGTAAAAACCGTAATACTTGTTGTTGGCATTCAAGTTGACCGGCGTTGCCGAAAAATCTGTGCCTTGCGGTGTATTGACATACAAGTCCGATGGCAGCACGGTCAGCGCCGGGTCGAGCACGCCGAGCTGCATGCCCGAGTAAAAGTTGGTCTCGGCGGTGTCGAAGGTGAAACCGGCCGCGAAACTGTTGCCGAATTGCGCAATCGAGTGTGAGTCGGTGAACTGCAGCGAGCCGCCGAAGCCGTTGGAACGAATGCGTTCGAAGTCGTTCTGGCCGATGCGGGTTGCACCGCCGTCGGTGATGTCGGGGATCGCTGCGCCGGTGGTGCTGGTCAGTGCCGTTTCGCCGTCAGCCTGGCAAAGCAATCCGGCCGTATCGACGCCTGTGCAGGCGGTGAAATTGGAGTTGTCGCCGTTGGCGACCGTCTGGCGATAATTGCGGATGTAGAGGACGTTTTGCAGCGCGGTCTTGTCGCCCAAGCGGAGCGCGGTGTCGAGCGTGACGAAATTGAGGTGGTTGACGTTGGCCTGCGGTCCCGTGAACACATTGCGGCGGTCGAGTGCCAGCGATTGGACGGGTGCCGCTCCCGGGCCATTGAGTCGATTGTCAGCACGTGTGTAACTCAGGTCCATGGTCAACGAGTCGGTGTGGTAGCTCAGGTCGAAGTAGTACTGGCGCACGGCATCGTGCGAGAAACTACGCCAGCCGTCTTGATTGAGAATGCGGCCGGCGGCGTAGAAGCCCCATACGCCATTGTTGACGCCGTACTCGAGCTCGCCCTGATGCTGATTGAATGAGCCGCCCGACAGAGAACCATCGACGCCCTGGTACGTAAAACCGTTTTTCATACTGACTGAGATGGCGCCACCCAGGGCGTTAAGTCCAAATGAGGGACTGCCACTCACGATACCGATGCGGTTGACGGCGATGTCGGGGAAAAGGTCCCAGTTGACCGTGTCGCCGAAGGCTTCATTGATCCGCACACCATTCTGGTAAACCGCGAGACCCTGCGGCGTCCCGAGCACGGGCGATGCTTCGAAACCGCGATACAAAATATCCGGTTGGAACGCGTCCGCCAGCGTGTCGTTGATGTTGACGCTGCCCAGGTGGCTGCTGATTCCATTGATCACGTTGCTGGCACCGTTGTCGCGCAGTTCTGCGGCACGCAAGGTTTGAACATTGCCCGGCACCTTGTCGGCGTCGACGTTCATGCCGGGAACGGGCGTCGTACCGACGACGACCACCTCCGGCAACGGCGCTTCCTGCGCCATGGCGACGTTCAGATTGAAGATCAAATTCGAGGCGACAGCCAGCCGCAACCTGATCATTTTCATGGCGAACATGTTTTCATACGGGCGGATCGCTGAGAATAGGAGAAATTCCCGATATGCTTGCCGCATGAATGCCTCTGCGCGCCGCGATTTGATTATGGTCGTCTGCATGTCGTGTGGCGTGGCTGTGTTGTGCGTGCATTTCAACGTGAGCGAAGCGTTGGTGGCGTGGGCGCGGCCGTTGGAACGCTTTCAGGTGGACGAGTTTCCCGGCGTGATATTAGGCATTTCGCTGGTTCTCGTCTGGTATTCACTGCGGCGCTATCGTGAAGCAGATCGCGAACTGCGACTGCGCGAGGCGGCGGAAAAAGGTCTTGCCGAGGTGTCGGCTGAAAATCGACGCCTGGCGCGGAAATACGCAGAGATGCAGGAGGTCGAACGCAAGGCGCTGGCGCGCGACCTGCACGACGAGCTCGGTCAGTACATCAATGCCATCAAGCTTGATGCAGTCGGCCTTCGCGCCGCGACCATGCAAGGCGCCACGGAACATGTCCTTGCGTCCACCATGATCGCCAACATCGATCGAATCTACGAGGTCGTGCGAGGTCTCATCCATGAGTTGCGCCCTGTCGGCCTCGATGATCTCGGCGTGGCGGCGGCGCTCGAACACTGTGTGGGCGAATGGCGCGCGCGGCTGCCTGGCACGAGCATCACGATCGACATCAGCGGTGACCTCGAAGGTTTGAGTGAGGCGACCGGCATGCTGGTCTATCGGCTGGTGCAAGAGGCAATGACCAACATGGCGCGCCACTCAGCCGCGACGATGGCGAGAGTGCAAATCGCGCGAATGGCGAATCCGGATCGTACCGAGATATGGGTGCGGGATGACGGCCATGGCGTTGATCTGGCAGCGCCGCGCGCGGGGCTCGGACTGGTGGGTATGCGCGAGCGTGTGGCCTCGGTGCGCGGCACGCTGAGCATTACTTCGGCTCCGGGCAAAGGTTTCATGGTCAGCGCGACGATTCCGACCGCCAACGAGGGTCCGTGATCATGGCGCCTCCGACCATCTCCGTGCTGTTGGTGGATGATCATGCCGTGGTGCGCGAGGGTTACCGGCGTCTGCTCGAGCGTGAAGTCGACATCGTGGTCGTGGGCGAGGCGGGTAACGCGCCCGATGCGCTGCGCCTCGACGTCGAGCTCGGCCCGGACGTCATCGTGCTCGACATTGCGTTGCCAGGCGTGAGCGGCATTGAAATACTACGGCGACTGGCGGCGCGCCGTGCCGACGTGCGAGTGCTGATGTTCAGTATGTTTCAGGACGCCATTTATGCTGATCGGGCGCTGGCTGCGGGCGCGCGCGGCTACGTCAGTAAAGCGAGCGCGCCCGATTTGCTGGTGCATGCCGTACGAACCATTGCCGCGGGTCAGGTCTACGTCAGTCCCGACATGGCGATCGCGCTGGGCGATTACTCGACGCAGGCAAGAAAACTGACGGATGCCTTGTCAGCGCGAGAAATCGAAGTCTTGAGATTGCTGGCGCAGGGTTACGGTATCGAACGGATTGCCGAGCGGCTCGGCTTCAGTCCGAAGACGGCAGCGAATCATCAATCATCGATCAAGCAGAAACTCGGCGCGCAGAGTGCCCTGCAGCTTATGTTGATTGCACAGCAATTCGGTCTGATCGCCAGTGCCTGACGGGGGCGGGCTGCGGCTGTCGGCACTATCACTCGCGCTATTCGTAATCAGCTTGACCATGGCGTCGACCGCGACAGCCGAGTCACTCTATGTGGTACGCCGAGGCTGGCATGTCGATGTCGGCTTCGAGGCCTCCCAGTTGATGGCGCCGCTCGCCGGCGTGGCGGCCGAATACCCGCAGTTGAATTTCCTCCTGATTGGTTTCGGCGACAAGCGGTATGTCCTGGCCAGGCATCACGGCTCGGGCACCTTGGCCGCGGCACTGTGGCCGGGGCAGGGAATGATGCTGGTCACGGGGCTTGGCGCTACGCCGGCACAGGCGTTCGGCGCAGACAACGTTATATTGCTCGAGGTGACAGCAGATCAGATGCGCGCAGCGCAGGGCTATGTGTGGTCGAGCTTTAAATCGCGAGCGAATCAGGC
Source organism: uncultured Steroidobacteraceae bacterium (assembly GCA_964658805.1). GTDB lineage: Bacteria > Pseudomonadota > Gammaproteobacteria > Steroidobacterales > Steroidobacteraceae > Bog-1198. Next base: position 15,557 of record CAZZZU010000054.1, on the reverse strand, counting down.
GGCTCGGTTTGCAGATGGCCCCTATGAGGGAAGCCTGTTTTTCGAATCGACCGCACGATATTCTGCGCTCTACACCTGCAACACTTGGGTTGCCGACGTCCTTCGAAGCGGCGGCGTTCGCGTAGGGCGGAACGCCACGGTATTAGCGAGCCAGCTGTGGCGTCAGGTAAGGGCGGACGCCGTCCGGCGGCAATCGAGTGCGACGATTGTGCCCGCACCCGACGCCCCGGAACCGTCAAGCTAACGGCAGGGCGGGCTGCTGCCGTCCTGGCAAACGACCGTCGTCGATTTTTGTGGAACCACGACGGTAGTCCGCTCAGGCGGCGGCGCACTCGAACTGCTGATGCAGCCGGCCAACATCCATGTAGCAGCCATGCAGGAAAGAATAGTTTTCACATCGAACTCCTAAGGAATCGTTTATAGCGCAACGCGCGCACTATGGCGCGCGGCAGCAGCAGTCTGAACAGGCGACTTCCCTGACGCGCTGTCACCCCTCGTCCTACAGCATTCTGTCGCAAACTGTATATAATTACAGCATGGAACTCGAGCGGAAATTGGCCGTTCTGGCGGATGCGGCCAAATATGATGCGTCGTGCGCGAGCAGCGGTGCACCAAAGCGTCGATCCAGCATCGGAGAAGGTATTGGGTCGACGACCGGCATGGGAATTTGCCACAGTTATACACCGGATGGTCGATGCGTTTCCCTGCTGAAGATTCTGCTGACCAATTTTTGTTTGTACGACTGTTTGTATTGCGTCAATCGTCGCTCGAGCGACGTGCCGCGGGCGCGATTTACGACGACCGAGGTCGTCGACCTGACGCTGTCGTTCTATCGGCGCAACTACATTGAAGGACTTTTTTTAAGTTCGGGGATCATCCAGTCAGCCGACTACACCATGGAGCAGTTGGTTGAAGTTGCACGCAGCCTGCGGGAGGATCATCAATTCCGCGGCTACATCCATCTCAAGACCATTCCGGAGGCCAGCCAGGAGTTGGTGGAGACTGCGGGTCGGTTCGCGGATCGTTTGAGCGTCAACATCGAATTACCGACGCGCGATGCGCTGAGCGCGCTGGCACCGGAAAAGTCGGACGTGTCCATCAAGAAGAGCATGGGTGCGATTCGGGTGAAAACGGAAGAGGCCAAGGAGGGAGGCCGACGGGCGCCGCGCTTTGCGCCCGCCGGTCAAAGTACGCAAATGATCGTCGGCGCAGACGCGAGTTCGGATGCGAACATCCTCGATACGGCGGACAGCCTATATCGGTCGTACGGACTGCGGCGCGTCTATTACTCTGCCTTCAGCCCCATCCCGCATTCGTCGGCGCGATTACCCAATCGTGCGCCGCCGTTGTTGCGCGAACATCGGTTGTACCAGGCGGACTGGCTGCTGCGTTTCTACGGATTCTCCGTGCCGGAAATTACGAGCAGCATGCCGGAGGGTCATCTGGAGTTGAACATCGATCCGAAAACGGTGTGGGCGTTGGCCAACCGCGAGCATTTTCCGGTGGATGTGAACAAAGCAGAGCGGCGCGCCTTGCTTCGGGTGCCTGGATTAGGCGTCCGCGTGGTCGATCGGATACTGAGCACGCGCCGACACCGTCGGCTGCGTTTTGAGGATCTGCGCAGGCTGGGCGCTTCGCTGAAGAGCGCGCGCCACTTTATTTCAGCCGGCGACTATCTGCCCGTGTTGGGCGAACGTCAAAGCCATCGGTTACGCAGCGGCTTGCTCGATCACGCAGAACAGCAGTCCCTGTTTTGAGTGTAGCGGCGGATCCTGCTGCCAGTTTCGAGGGATGGCGCGACGCGGTCCGGCCGTTACTCGCCGCCGGTGTCAAAGTAGATCAGATTCGATGGCCGGAGGCGGTCGCGCTGGTGCCGATCGTAGCGGCGGGCGAGAGCGGCACGGTCAAATTGCCCGCGGCGTTGATGCGTCTTCTCGACACTGTCATGTGTCATCGCACCGACGGGCGTTTCGAGCTCATGTACCGGCTGGCGTGGCGCACGGCCTATGAAAACCCCGGCCTGCTGGAAGATGCTGCGGATGCCGACGTGCGCCACGCGACGCTGATGGCTACGGCGATACGGCGGGATATCCACAAGATGCACGCCTTCGTGCGCTTCCGGGAATTCGATGACGGCAAGGGGCCGGCTTATTTCGCGTGGTTCGAACCTGAGCACCTGATTTTGCGCAAGGCGGCGGTGTTTTTCATCGAGCGATTTCCGAACATGCCCTGGACCATCGCGACGCCCGATGGCGCAGCTGTGTGGGACGGCAGCGAGCTAAAGTACGTCGACGCGCTGACGATTGCAGATCGTCCTTTGCACGACGAACAGGAGGATCTGTGGCGCACGTACTACCGCAGTATCTGTAATGTCGCCCGCGTGAATCCGTTGGTGATGCAAAAGGAGATGCCACAGAAGTACTGGCGGCACTTGCCGGAAGCGGCGGAAATCGGCGTGTTGATCCGTGATGGCATGAGCAATTTCAACAAACGACATTCCGAATCCGCGCAGAGGGCCGAAACGATGGGCAAAGCTGTCAAGCAGGCGCTCGCGGCGTTGCCGGCAGTGGGTGATGGACCGCAGGCCTGCCGTCGATGTGAGTTGTGGCAGCACGCAACTCAGGCGGTGGACGGGGAAGGTCCTGCCGATGCGGAAGTGATGCTCGTTGGAGAGCAGCCTGGAGACGAGGAGGATCTGCGGGGTCACCCGTTCGTTGGGCCGGCGGGACGTGTTCTCGATCAGGCCATCGAGAGTGCCGGGCTCGCGCGTGATGCCCTGTACATCACCAACGCCGTCAAGCATTTCAAGTGGGAGCCACGCGGCAAGCGGCGCTTGCACAAGAAGCCCGACGTGCGCGAAATCAACGCCTGCAACGTCTGGCTGGAGCGTGAGATCGAGACCTTGAAGCCGAAGGTCGTAGTGGCATTGGGTGCAACCGCGGTTCGCGCGCTGCTCGGTCGAACGTTGTCCATCGATGCGGCGCGACGTGAAACACTGCACCACGGTGATGCACGCGTCGTGGCGACCTATCATCCGTCCGCGATCCTGCGCGCGGAAGGCGAGCGCGTCGACGAATTGCGCAGCAAGCTCGTGGAGGATTTACGTAGCGCCGGCGCGTTGGCCACTGCGGCGGGGACAGGCTAACCCGATGCCGGCCGCGCGCGTCAGGATCGGCATTTCGGGATGGCGCTATCCGCCCTGGCGGGGCACGTTTTATCCCAAGGATTTGCCGCAAAAGTCGGAGCTGGCATACGCCAGCAAGACGTTGCCGGTCATTGAAATCAACGGCTCGTTCTATTCGCTGCAACGACCTGAGAGCTACGCAAAATGGTATGCGGAGACTCCAAAGAATTTTATTTTCGCCGTCAAGGGCCCGCGTTACATCACGCATATGCGGCGGCTGCGCGAGGTGGAAAAACCGCTCGCCAATTTCTTTGCCTCGGGCTTGTTTGCACTCGAAGAGAAACTCGGTCCGATCCTGTGGCAGTTTCCGCCGAACTTCAAATGGGATCCGGAGCGTATGCGTGCGTTCTTTGAAATGCTTCCGCAGGATCTTGCCGGCGCGGCGCTCCTGGGGCGCGAGCATGATGCCTTTCTGAAAGGCCGCACGCTGCTCTCCGTCACCAGAAACCGCCCCCTGCGGTACGCGGTAGAGATCCGTCATGAGAGCTTTGAGGATCCGGCGTTCATTGAGCTGCTGCGCGAGTACGGAATCGCTCTCGTGATCACCGAGTCGGCGCGTGGCTGGCCCATGCTGGAGGACGTCACGGCGGATTTCATCTACATGCGCCTGCATGGCGACGAGGAACTGTACAAGAGCGGTTACAGCGATAAGTCGCTGACGCGGTGGGCGCGCCGCGTTGCGGCCTGGGCGAAGGGCGGTGAGCCGCGCGATGCACATCGGGCGGGCCCCAAACTCAAGCCGGGTGTAAAGAAGCGTGCTCGGGACGTGTACTGCTTCTTCGACAACACGGATGTGAAGTTGCGGGCGCCGTTTGACGCGCAAACCTTGGCACAAAAGCTCGGGATAAAGCGCTGATGCCATGGGGATGCCATGACGCATAAATTCATTGGCTCGCAGGCCTTCAAGGGACGCGGCGCGATGTCGAACCTCGCCGGTCGCTTCGACTCGCATGCCATCGAGACGGTGAACGACGGCTGGTATCAAGAAGAAGCACCGGTCGCGGTCGGTGAAACCGTTCTGCCTGACAAGGCGCGAAGCGTCATTTCAAGCAATGATTCGCCGGACGTCGGTTTCGAGCAATCGATCAATCCATATCGCGGCTGCAGTCACGGCTGCATTTATTGTTTTGCTCGACCGACCCATTCCTATCTGGGTTTGTCGCCCGGTCTCGATTTCGAAACCAAGCTCTTTTACAAAGAAAATGCGGTGGAGACGCTCAAGCGAGAACTGTCGAAACGCGGCTATGTGCCGAAGCCCATCGCGCTCGGCATCAATACCGATGGGTACCAACCGCTGGAAAAGAGGCTCGAGGTGACGCGCGGCATCCTGCAGGTGCTGGCCAATTGCCGCCACCCCGTTACCATCGTCACCAAGAGCGCACTCGTCGTGCGCGACCTGGATCTGCTAACCTCGCTCGCCGCGGATCGACTCGTCTCGGTGATGGTGAGCATTACGTCGTTGGACAACGACATCAAGCGCACCCTTGAACCGCGCGCCGCCTCACCCCATGCGCGCTTGCGCGTGATTGAGGAACTGGCGCGGGCCGGCGTACCCACCGGGGTATTGGTAGCACCGGTCATTCCTGCCATCACAGACCATGAAATGGAAGATATACTGAGCGCTGCCAGGCAGGCGGGCGCAGAACGTGCCGGTTATGTCTTGTTGCGCTTGCCTCATGAGGTCAAGACTTTGTTCCGCGAGTGGCTCGTGGAGCATTACCCGGATCGAGCCAAACACGTGATGTCTTTGATCAATCAAGCCCGTGGCGGTAAGGACTATGACGCGCAGTTCGGCACGCGCATGCGCGGCACCGGTGCGTATGCGGACATGCTTCGCATCCGTTTTCAGTTGGCCAGGCGCAAGCTGGGCTGGACGGAAGGCGATAGGGCCGAGTTGTCCGTCGCGCTGTTTCGTCCGCCGGTCGACACCGCCCAGTTGACGCTGGGTTTCTAAACGCGCCATGGCAGTTTCGATCGGTACCGAACGGGTGCTCACCGTGCATCATTGGAATAAAACGGTCTTCAGTTTCACGACCACGCGCGATCCAGCGTTGCGGTTCGAGAATGGCCACTTCGTCATGCTGGGACTGCAAATCGAGGGCAAGCCGCTGTTGCGTGCTTACAGCATCGCGAGCGCCAACCATGAGGAGCATCTGGAGTTCCTCAGTATCAAGGTGGCCGACGGACCGCTGACCTCTCAGCTGCAGAACATCAAGCCGGGCGACGAGGTGCTGGTGAGCCGCAAGCCTACGGGGACCTTGCTGTTGCACGATTTGAAGCCGGGCAAGCGCCTGTATCTGCTGGGGTCTGGAACCGGCCTTGCGCCGTTCATGTCGCTGATCAAGGATCCGGACACGTATGAGCGCTTCGAGAAGGTCATCCTGGTGCACGGCGTACGCTTTCGCAGCGAGCTCGCCTATCGCGATTACATCGAATGGGAGTTGACCCACCACGAGTATCTGGGGGAACAGGTCCGCAACCAGCTGGTGTACTACCCGACCGTCACGCGCGAGCGTTTTCGCTATCAGGGGCGGGTCACCTCACTGATCGAGAGCGGCAAACTGTTCCAGGACACCGGCATGCCGATGCTCGATCCGGCAGCGGATCGAATCATGATCTGCGGCAGTCCTGCGATGCTGGCTGACCTTTCTGCTCTGTTGGACGCCCGGGGCTTCGAGATTTCGCCGCATGTCGGCGAACCGGGTGATTATGTGATCGAGCGGGCCTTCGTCGCGCGCTAGCGGAACGGCTAGAATGGGCGAGGAAATGAATATTCTAGATCGCCGCCTCAGTGTCGCCCCGATGATGGACTGGACCGACCAGCATTGCCGCTTCTTCCATCGCCTGTATTCGCCGCATGCGCTGCTTTACACCGAGATGCTCGTCGCGGCCGCCATCGTTCGCGGCAACGCTGCGCGCCTGTTGCAACATCAGGATACCGAGCATCCGGTCGCCCTGCAGCTCGGCGGCTGCGACCCGCTCGAGCTTGCTGCGGCCGCGCGCATTGGCACCGCGGCCGGTTTCGATGAAATTAACCTGAATGTCGGGTGCCCGAGCGACCGGGTGAAGAGCGGCGCATTCGGCGCATGCCTCATGCTGCGGCCGGCTTTGGTGGCGGATTGTGTGCGAGCCATGCGTGATGCCACGGACAAGCCGGTGACGGTGAAGTGCCGCATCGGTGTCGATGCACATGACGACTACGGCTTCTTTGCGGATTTCGTGGCGACCGTATCCGCCGCGGGTGTCGATACGTTCATCGTGCATGCGCGCAGCGCCATCCTCAGCGGGCTGTCGCCCAAACAGAATCGTGAGATTCCGCCGCTCCGGTACGAACATGCCTACCGGCTGAAGCGTGACCATCCTGACTTGAAGGTGATAATGAATGGCGGTATCAGCTCGGCGGAGGAGGCCCGGCAACACCTGGCGGCGGGCGTGGATGGCGTCATGCTCGGTCGCGCTGCCTATCACCGGCCGCGGGTCATCGCGGAGGTTGCGCAGGCATTGATCGCGCCGGCTGCCCACATCCCTGAACCCACGGAGTTGATCGAGCGGATCGTGCCCTACGCACGTGCCCGTATCGCCGAAGGTACCAGGTTGCACGCGATCACCCGCCATATGCATGGCCTGATTGCCGGTTGCGATGGCGCGCGCGCCTGGCGCCGATTTCTCAGCGAGGTGGCGGCAGGCCCGCAGGCGACGGCTGACACCTTGTACGCCGCCTTGCCCCTGTTGGCGCACGGCTTGGCGGCCTAAACGACCCGACGGCGGACGGCACGTTACGTATAATGCCTTTAGAAATGGGCAAAGAAATCGAAGTCGCCATCGTCTTCGCGGACGTTGTCGGCAGCACCAAATTGTACGAGTTGCTCGGCGACCTGCGCGCGCGAGACATGGTCGGCATTTGCATCGACGTAATGCGTGCTGCCACTGATCAGAACAAAGGCACCGTGATCAAGACCATGGGCGACGAGGTCATGTCGACCTTCCCGACCGCGGACGATGCACTGAATGCCGCCGCCCAGATGCAGAAGCAGATCACACTTCATCCGCAGCTGAAGGTCGATGAACAGGCCGTGGCAATTCGCATCGGCTGTAATTTCGGCCCGGTGGTCTACGAGAACCGAGACATTTTTGGCTCAGCGGTGCACACGGCGAACCGGATGACCAGCCAGGCCAAGGCAGGTCAGATCATGACCACTGCCACCATGGTGGACCGCCTCTCGAGCGAATGGCGCGCCTCGGTGCGACAGATAGATATCGCGACGCTCAAAGGCCGGAGCAGCGAAGTCGCCCTTTTCGAAGTGCTCTGGCAGACCGACGATATCACCAGCATGGTGCCGACCATCGCCATCAACTCGCGCGATCGCTCTGCGAAACCGATGCGCCTGCGTTTGCGCTACCAGGGACTGGAGGTGGTGGTCGAGGAAACCCGTGCCAACATCACCATCGGCCGGGCGGAGGAAAATGATCTGGTGGTGAAGGGCAATCTGATTTCCCGTCTGCATGCGCGTATCGAGATCAGTCGCAATAAATTCATGTTGGTGGACCAGAGCACGAACGGCACGTTCGTGCTCGGCAAGGAAGGGGAGGATGCCTTCGTGCGGCGCGACTCGATGCAGCTGCGTGGGGAAGGTCTGATCGGGCTGGGTAAGGCGCCCGACAGCAATTCGTCGCAGGTGATTCGATACATTTGCGAGGACTGACGGCGCGCTGCGGCGCATTGGGTCTGGTGTCATCGATGAAGCCTGCGGCAGCGATACTCGCATCACTCCTTGGCGCCCCGGGCCTGCTGCACGCGGCCGATGCGCTGAGCGTGCACGCGATCGCAGAGGTGGAGCGCGAGGTCACCGAAGGCGAACATGAGACGCGCAAACTCGTACCGGCAGACCGCGTGGTGGCGGCCGATCACGTCATCTTCACGCTCGCTGTGCGCAATACCGGCACGAGCACGATCGAGGCACCTGAGTTCATGTACGCCATTCCGAAGCATATGACGTACGTGGCGGATTCGGCGGTGGGGCCGGGCGTCGAAGTCACGTATTCGGTGGACGGCGGCCAGCACTTTGCGCAAGCGGAAAAGCTGGTGGTGGTCGTTGACGGTCGGCCGCGTCCGGCCGTGGCTGCCGACTACTCGCATATCCATTGGCAGATGCGTGGACGCCTCAAGGGTCATTCCGTCGCATTCGTGCGGTTTCGAACGATTGCCCAATAGAACCCGCCGGAAAGCCTTAATCTTGAGGGTGCATGCAAACGGACTACGCCGATGTATTCGACCCTGACGGACCACTGGCGCGGACCCTGGATGGCTATGCCTATCGGCCGGAACAAGCGGCGATGGCGAATGCCGTCGGTCGTGCGCTCGCGGATCTCGAACCGCTGATCATCGAGGCGGGTACGGGCACGGGAAAAACCTTTGCCTACCTCGTGCCGGCCCTGTTGTCCGGCCGCAGCATCATTATCTCCACCGGCACGCGTACTCTGCAGGATCAACTGTTCCGCCGGGACGTGCCGATGCTGGCACGCGCGCTCGGCATGCCGGTGAAGATCGCCCTCCTCAAGGGGCGCACCAATTATCTGTGCCGGCATCGGTTGGAACTCGCCACGCAGCAAGGCACGCTCTTGCCGGGTGAGCGCGGTACCGTGCGTCTGATGGCGCGCGTGTCACGCTGGGCGGCGACGACGCAAAGCGGCGATCTGGCAGAGCTCACCGATATCCCCGAGCAATCGCCGGTGTGGCCGAATATCACCTCGACCCGCGAGAATTGTCTCGGCCAGGAATGCCCGCAGTTTTCGCGTTGCCACGTCTTCGATGCGCGTCGCAATGCACAGGCTGCAGACATCGTGGTCGTCAACCATCATCTGCTGCTGGCTGATTTGGCGCTGAAGGACGAAGGCTTTGGTGATCTGCTCCCCGGCGCCGAGGCGGTCATCCTCGATGAGGCGCACCAGGTGCCGGACATTGCTGCGCAGTTTTTCGGTCAGACGTGGTCAGTGCGGCAGGTACAGGTTTTGCTGCGCGATCTTGCCGCCGAAATGGCGCTGGCGAACGTGCGGGCGCCGCTGATCGACAATGCAATCACAGGGGTAGAGGCAGCGCTCATCGATCTGCGTGCTGAACTGCGCGGCGCGGGACGCTATGAATGGGCGCAGCTGTCCGACGCGTTCATCGAAACTCTGCCGAAGATCGAGAATTTGATGGGCGATCTGGCTGCTGGCCTCGAGGCGCTCGGCGCCGGCGCCGGCATCAGCAATTGCGCGCGCAGGGCGCGTAAAGTGGCCGCGGAATTAGGCACGTTATGCGGCTTGGCTGAAGGTGTGGGACTCAAATGGGCCGAGGCGACCGCGGTCGGGCTCAGCCTGCAATTCACTCCATTCGAAGTTGCGGCACGCCTGCGCGAATACATTGAGGCGCGTCCCTGCGCATGGGTATTCACCTCGGCGACTCTGGCAATCGGCGAAGATTTCTCGCACTTCGCTGCCCGCGTCGGACTGCCCGATGCGCGCGCGCTGCGCATCGGCAGTCCCTTCGATTTTGCGAATCAGGCGCGCCTGTACCTGCCGAAGGACATGCCGGATCCCCAGCACCCCGACTATGCCGCGCGCTTCATCGCCGCCTGCGCACCGTTGCTCGAGGCGAGCGAAGGGCGCGCGTTTTTATTGTTCACGAGCTATCGCGGTCTGGCCGAAGGGGTGCGGGCGCTCGCAGCACTGTTTCCGCAACCGCCTTTTCCCGTCCTGGTACAGGGCGAGGCGCCGCGCGAAGCGTTGTTGCAACGCTTCCGGCAGCTGGGGAATGCTGTGCTCCTGGCCACGGGCAGTTTCTGGGAAGGCGTTGACGTCAAAGGCGACGCCCTCGCCCTGGTCGCCATCGACAAGTTGCCGTTTGCCTCGCCGGACGACCCGCTGCTCAAGGCGCGCCTGGAGGGTATCCGTCGGCAGGGCGATAATCCTTTCACGACATACCAGTTGCCGCAGGCCGTATTGGCACTGAAGCAAGGTGTCGGTCGCCTGATACGCGATTTCGATGATTTTGGCGTGATCCTGCTGGCTGATCCGCGGCTGACCCAAAAAAGCTATGGGCGGGTGTTTCTGCGTGCCTTACCGCCGATCCCGGTCGTGCAACGCCTGGAAGAGGGTGCGGCGTTCCTGCGGGAGCGCTTGAGTGCCTATCGGGCTGCGTCCCCGCGCGTTCTGGCAGGTTGAGGATGCGGGTACTGGCCTTGGATGCTGCTACCGAAGCCTGCTCAGCCGCGCTGCTGGTCGATGGCGCTTGCTTCGAACGCTATCAGGAGTCCGCCAAGGGGCATGCCGCAGGTTTACTGGACATGGCGCGGCAAGTACTCGCCGCTGGTCAATGCACGCTCGGCATGCTGGACGGAGTCGCCGTGAGCGTCGGACCGGGCGCCTTTACGGGTGTACGCATCAGTGTGGCGGTCGCCCAAGGCCTCGCCTTCGGTGCCGGACTTGCGTGTGTACCCGTGTCGACCCTGGAAGCGTTGAGCTTCGGCGTGTTAGGCACCCCCGGCTATGGCGCCCCCGGCGACCTGGCACTGGCCTGTCTCGACGCCCGCATGCGCGAGGTGTATTGGGCCTGGTACGCCGCAGATGCGCGCCGTGGGGTGCAGGTGCTGGGGCTGCCGCAAGTCAGCGCGCCCACAGCCGTGCAGTCGCCGGCGGCAGCTGCGGGGGCGGGCGCTGCACGCCGCTGCGGCGTGGGGCGTGGCCTGCGCACCTATCCCGAACTTGTCGCGCTGCTGGCATTGGAAGTGTCGGCGGACGCGGCTGCAGCACTCCCGCGCGCCACCTGCATGGCGCAATTGGGCGCGATGCGCCTGGCGAATGGCGAAGGCGCAGATGCGGCTTTGCTGGAGCCGCAATATCTTCGTAATAATGTGGCGCTGACCGAAGTCGAACGCGCCGCGGTGCGTGCGCTTTCATCCAACTGTCACAATTCAAGACTGTAATAGTCGACTACAGAATCAAGGACCAGCCCATGACAGCCAGGCGCATTCTGATCGTCGAGGATGAAAAACCGATTCGGGACCTGATCGCATTCGGTTTGCGACGTGCGGGTTATGACGTCGGCGAAGCAGAGGACTGCCGCGAGGCACGCGCACGCATCGTCGATCTGCGTCCCGACCTGATGCTGGTGGACTGGATGTTGCCCGACATGAGCGGACTGGAGCTGACGCGCTCACTGAAGCGTGCCAAGGACACCGAGGAGATTCCGGTCATCATGCTGACCGCGCGCTCGGAAGAGCAGGACAAGGTGGGCGGCCTCGAGGGTGGCGCGGACGATTACATCACCAAGCCATTTTCGCCGCGCGAACTCCTGGCGCGGATCCAGGCCGTGCTGCGGCGTGCTGCGCCGGTGGGTGCCGACGACATCATCGAGGTGGAGGGCCTCAAGCTGGACGACTCGAGCCATCGGGTGAGCTCGGGCGAGAGCGAAATAGCGTTGGGGCCGACCGAGTACCGATTGCTGCATTTTTTCATGACGCATCCGGAGCGCGTGTTCACGCGCGGCCAGCTGCTCGATCGGGTCTGGGGCGGCAACACCTACGTGGAGGAGCGTACCGTGGACGTGCATATCAGACGCCTGCGCAAGGCGCTGGAACCGTTCGTGCTGGATCGTCTGGTCCAGACGGTGCGCGGCGCGGGTTATCGATTTTCGACGCGAGAGGCCTGAACCGCAGTATCTTCGCGCTCATGGCAGCGATGTGGACTTTCGCGCTCGCGCGGCTCGCGGGCATCATCTTCCTCGGTTTATGCGTGGGCTTGCTGGTGGGCCCGATCTGGGTCTGGGTATTGATTGCGGCCTGCTGTTACCTGGGTTGGCAGCTGGTCACGCTGTACCGCCTGGACCGCTGGCTACGCTTACGCTCGCAGATCGATCCGCCCGAGGTCGGCGGTATCTGGGGCGATATCGTCGGGCAGGTGGTGCGCCTGCATCGTCGCAAGCAGTATCACAAGCAGCGGCTGGTCACGTTGTACCGGGAGCTGCGTCGCTCAACTGCAGCCCTGCCCGATGGCGTCATCATCTTGAGCCCGCAGCGCGAGATCCTCTGGTTCAACCGGCAGGCGTCGCGTTTGCTCGGGCTGCGGCGGCCCATCGACGTCGGCCTGCGTATCGACAACTTGATCCGCGCGCCCGAGTTCGCGCATTACCTGCACCGCGACGACTTCAGCATGCCGTTGATCGTCCGGCCGCCGGTGCAGACGGATATGTTCCTGTCGTTGCAAATGGTGCCTTACGGTGGCGGTCAATCGCTGTTACTGGCGCGCGACGTGACGCGGCAGATGCGCCTCGAGGCGATGCGCAAGGACTTCGTCGCCAATGCCTCGCACGAGCTGCGCACGCCGCTGACGGTCATCTCCGGCTACCTGGACACCATGGCCGACGACGTGACGATGGATCCGGCGTGGTCCGGTCCGATTCGCGACATGCGCGCCCAGTCGCAACGGATGAATGTGATCATTGCGGATCTGCTCGAGTTGTCGCGCCTGGAATCGACCGACGGTGAGGCAAGCCGCGACCCGATCGATGTGCCGCGCATGCTCGAGCGGTTGCATCGCGACGCACTGATGCAGGCAGACCGGCCGCGACAGGTGCTGCTGGACCTCGAGTCGAACGATGGGCTGTTCGGCTCGGGGCAGGAGGTCGAGTCGGCGTTCACGAACATCCTGGTCAATGCCTTGAAATACACGAATGCCGAGGGCACGGTGCGCATCCGCTGGTGGACGGACGAAGAGGGTGCTTATTTTTCGGTCACGGACAGCGGCATCGGCATTCCGGTCGAGCACATTCCGCGCCTCACCGAACGGTTCTATCGGGTGGATGCGGGACGCTCCCGCGGTCAAGGCGGTTCGGGCCTTGGCCTAGCAATCGTCAAGCATGCGTTGCAGCGACACGCAGGCTGGTTGGACGTGGAAAGTGTCGAAGGCAATGGAAGTACATTCACCTGTCACTTTCCGCAGGCAAGAATATGGCGCCTGCCAATGCGCGCGGCCGTCAACGCTTGACGGGCGCGGTAATCGGATGTACACGGTCACGCCTATCACGTTAAGGTAGCCTCATGGAAACCGCCGATCTCAGTCAGCATATCTCCCGCCGGTTCAACGAGGACCTCGAGAAGGTCCGCAACCAGGTGTTGCAGATGGGCGGCTTCGTCGAGGAGCAGCTGCACAAGGCCATTACGGCACTGGTGGAAGGCGACAGCCGGCTGGGCGAGTCGGTCGCCACCGACGACTACAAGGTCAACGTCATGGAGCTGTCGATCGATGAGGAATGCAGCCGCATCCTCGCCCTGCGGGCGCCGGCCGCGGGCGACCTGCGTGTCATCGTCGCCATTATCAAGACCATTACGGATCTGGAACGGATCGGCGATGAGGGCGAGAAGATCGGCTACATCGCCTCGCGTCTCGCCACCATGGAGCGTCCGGCGGACAAGTATCGTGAGGTCAAGCACCTCGGCCGCCAGGTGGCGCAGATGGTGCACGATGCACTCGATGCTTTTGCCCGCATGGATTCCCAGGCTGCGCTCAAGACTGCCAAGGAAGACAAGATGGTGGACGAGGAATACGAGTCCATCCACCGGCAGTGCATCACCTTCATGATGGAAGACCCGCGCACCATTCGTCGCGCCCTCGAGATCATGTGGATCGTGCGGTCTTTGGAACGCATTGGGGACCACGCCAAGAATATCTGTGAATACGTCATATACATGGTGCACGGCAAGGACATTCGCCACACCTCGCTCGAGGACGTGGCCAAGCAGATAGACGCCGCTCAAGCGCTCACGCGCCGCGGATGACCGCCCGCCGAGGCAATCTGGCAGGCTTCGCGGCGTGTGCGGGGATGTTGGCTTACGCCTATTACTCGCAGTTCGTGCAGCACCTCGAGCCGTGCCCGCTGTGCATTTTTCAACGGGTGGGAATTTTCAGTGTCGGCGTGGTCTTCTTGGTGGCTGCGCTGCACGATCCCCGGGCCGGCGGGCGCCGCATTTACGCCGTGCTCGTCGGCTTGGCGGCTTTGGCCACCGTGGCAGTCGCGGCGCGTCATCTTTATATCCAAAGCGCGCCCGCGGGCAGTGTGCCGGCCTGCGGAGCCTCGTTGGATTACATGCTCAAGATTTTTTCCCCGAGCGAGGTGCTGGTGAAGGTGTTCACCGGTTCGGGCGAGTGCGCCAAGGTGACCTGGCGATTGCTGGGCTTGTCGATGCCTGGGTGGGTACTGATATGTGCCGTGGCGCTCGGCGCCTGGGGTATCTGGGTGAACCGCCGGTGAGCGCTACGTCGAGCACTTTGCAGCTGGCGCAGGCGTTGATTGCGCTTCCCTCGGTCAGTCCCGTCGATGGCGGTTGCCAGAAGCTGATGATCGAGCGGCTCGAAGCGCTTGGATTTTCGGTCGAAAACATGCGCTTCGGCCCCGTCGACAATTTCTGGGCCAAGCGCGGCAACGGTGGCCCGGTATTCTGTTTCGCAGGACACACGGACGTGGTGCCGTCAGGCCCGGTGGACGAGTGGAGCAGCGATCCTTTCGAGCCGGCCATTCGCGATGGCATGTTGTACGGCCGCGGCGCTGCGGACATGAAGAGCGGTCTTGCCGCCATGGTAACGGCCTGCGAAACGTTCGTTGGGCGCTACCCGGAACATCGCGGCACGATTGCTTTTTTGATCACGAGCGATGAGGAGGGGCCGTCGGTGGACGGCACGCGCCGTGTCGTCGAGGTGCTGCGCGAACGCCAGGAATGCATCGACTGGTGTCTCGTCGGCGAGCCATCGAGCGAAACGGTGTTGGGCGATACCATCAAAAATGGCCGACGTGGCAGCTTGAGCGGCCGATTGACGGTGCATGGCATACAGGGACACATCGCTTATCCGCAGTTCGCCGACAACCCGGTGCATGCGCTGGCGCCTGCGCTGGCCGAGCTGACCGCGCGCACCTGGGATGCCGGCAACCAGCACTTTCAGCCCACGACTTTTCAGATCTCGAACATCTCCGCAGGGACGGGTGCGCCCAACGTCATTCCCGGTGAGTTACGCGCGCGTTTCAACCTGCGTTTCTCGACCGAGCAGACGGTGGACAGCTTGAAGGAGCATGTCGAGGGCATCCTCAAACGCCATCAGGTCAAGTACTCACTCGAGTGGTTCGTCTCCGGATTGCCGTTTCTCACCGAGCCCGGCGACTTATCGGCCGCTGCGATTCGCGCGGTGCAGGAGCAGGCGCACATCACGCCGAAGCTCTCGACCGGCGGTGGCACCTCGGACGGGCGTTTCATTGCGCCACTCGGCGCTCAGGTCATCGAGCTCGGTGTTACGAACGCCACCATTCACAAGGTGAATGAATGCGTGCGCATCGCCGAGATCGATG
>CAZZZU010000053.1:25261-28381 GCA_964658805.1 uncultured Steroidobacteraceae bacterium | reverse complement strand
AAGTTCCGACCTGCACGAATGGCGTAACGCTGGCCCCACTGTCTCGACCCGAGACTCAGTGAACTTGAAATCGCTGTGAAGATGCGGCGTAGCTGCGGAAAGACGGAAAGACCCCGTGAACCTTTACTATAGCTTTACACTGAACTTTGAATTTGTTTGTGTAGGATAGCTGGGAGCCTTTGAAGTGGGGACGCTAGTTCTCATGGAGGCAACCTTGAAATACCAGCCTGACAACTTCGCAGTTCTAACCTTGGTCCGTAATCCGGATTGGGGACAGTGTATGGTGGGTAGTTTGACTGGGGCGGTCTCCTCCCAAAGAGTAACGGAGGAGTACGAAGGTACGCTCAGCACGGTCGGACATCGTGCAATGTGTGTAAAGGCATAAGCGTGCTTGACTGCGAGATCGACGGATCAAGCAGGTACGAAAGTAGGTCATAGTGATCCGGTGGTTCTGTATGGAAGGGCCATCGCTCAACGGATAAAAGGTACTCCGGGGATAACAGGCTTATTCCTCCCAAGAGTCCACATCGACGGAGGAGTTTGGCACCTCGATGTCGGCTCATCACATCCTGGGGCTGTAGCAGGTCCCAAGGGTATGGCTGTTCGCCATTTAAAGTGGTACGCGAGCTGGGTTCAGAACGTCGTGAGACAGTTCGGTCCCTATCTTCCGTAGCCGTTGGAGAATTGAGGGTGAGTTGCTCCTAGTACGAGAGGACCGGAGTGAACGCACCTCTGGTGTTCCGGTTGTCACGCCAGTGGCACTGCCGGGTAGCTATGTGCGGACGGGATAAGCGCTGAAAGCATCTAAGCGCGAAGCCCCCCCCAAGATTAGTTCTCCCTAGACCTTTAAGGTCTCTAAAGGGCCGTCGAAGACTACGACGTTGATAGGCTGGGTGTGTACATGCAGTAATGCATTTAGCTAACCAGTACTAATTGCCCGTGCGACTTGACCATATAACACCCAAGCGATTTGTCCCTAACGTGGCATCTCGTGTTTGGGTACTGACTTGAATGCGACATATGTCGAAACAAATTGTAACGAATTCGTAGTGGGCGAGCCATGACTCGCCCGTTGCAGACGGTTTGCCTGGCGGCCATAGCGAGTGGGAACCACCCGATCCCTTTTCGAACTCGGAAGTGAAAACGCTCTGCGCCGATGATAGTGTCGACTTTGTCGATGTGAAAGTAGGTCACTGCCAGGCTCTTGATTTGAAGATATGAACCCTCACCGGTGAAAGCCGGTGAGGGTTTTTTTTTGCCGCATAGGACTGGCGCGCGAAATCGACGTCAACAAATCGCCCTTCGACCGCCCGACTCACGGTGCGGTCACCGCGTCTATCGTCCTGCTCAACCGTTGAACCGTGAACCAGCGCCTGTCAGGTATCTCAACCGAATGGTGTCACGTTTTCGCGCGCGATTACGTATCCGTAAATGCAACACACCAACAATCGGGAGATTTCCATGATTAAAGCCGCCGTTAGCTCGAGTCTAATGCTCCTCGTACCGTTCTCGGTCGGGTTGGCTGATGTCGAGTCGGACACGCTCCACAACAACACTTACCAAGAGGCCTCCGTTTCGACGAACTGCACTTCCATTGGATGTGCGTTGATCTTTCCGCCGACACAACACGCTACTACGGTGATCACAAACATCAACTGTTCCTTCTACGTAACAGCGGGCGCCCAGGTTTCCACCGCACTGCTCTACACCGAAAAAGCTCCGTCACGAGGCGCTAATGTGCCCGTTTATTTTCTCGGTAATCAGGGTAGTAGCTACACGGCGCTGGGCATCAATTCGCAAGTAAATTACTTCATCAAACAAAATGACACGCCGGTCTTCGAGGTGTTTCTTTATAGCGGCACGCTGTACGGGCTCCAGTGTCTGATCTCTGGGTATCATTCTTGAGGTGAACACGCCGCTGCTGACTCGTGCGTCAATCTGCGGCGGCGTTTTCCCTGGCATCGACCAAGTCGCGCTTTGTCGGCGCCGCTTTAGCGGGGTTTCGGCCGCGCTCCCGGTAGAGACCTAATGTTCAAATGCCGCGACGCACCCTTTCCTGGCTCCTGAGGCTGGTGAGGGTTATTTTGGTTTGGCGCCGCCGCTGTCATGCACGGTCTACGGTAATATTCTCAGATGCCAACTGTCACACTCACTTACTCAGCCTCAGCCACCGCGCGACGTTCGTTCGTTGCAACCTTCTTTCTGCTTTTAACGATGGCCGGTTCAGCAGCAATCGGAGGCGAAGCATCAGAAAAGACCGAGCCGCGCGCGCAGCTGTCCGTGGGCTACAGTCTGCTTTATCAGGAAGCCGATGGAATTCCCAAGCTGAAATGGTTGCTGATGTTCAAGAGCAAGTCCGAGGAGGTTGGAAAACTGTCCAAAGACCTGGCCTCGTATTATCAGAAACTCGCCGATTCCCTGCAGAAGTTATCCGCGCAATACCCGGCAGTGCGCATCGATGCCGACACCATGCCAAAAATTGAGGCCGATACGCGTAAGGCAATCGGTGAAGATCTCGCGAAGGATATCGCTCCCATCGCTGGCAAATCGGGCGTCGATTTTGAGCGGACGGTGCTGCTCACGTTCTACAGCGCGCTCGATGAGCAGCGTCATCTTGTCGGGCAGATGACCGAATTGGAAACGGTTGCACCGCTCAAAAAGTTTCTCAATACCACCAAGGCGGATTTGGACGCGCACTATGCCAGGGTGGGCCGCCTGTTGAATCGCCGCTACTTCACACACTGAGTCTGGCGACGATCGTTGTCGTGGCGGGATTCAGCGTCAGGAGCGGTATTTCTGTCCTTGGAGAGCCAGAACCCAAGGAGAACATGATGCCGAACAGCGCACTATTGCTCGCGATCGCCACCGCGGGCGCACTCAGTCTATTCTCATCGAGTTTTGCTGCAGACACGAATGCCACCGGTCTGCCCACGTATCCACATGATGCCGGCGGGATCATGGATACCGACTACCGCGAGCTCCCGAACGGCCAGCACTGTATGCAGTACGCGACCGACAGTCCGGATGCGCTAGCTGATGTTGAGGCCTGGTACAAAAAACAGCTTCCCGGTGCAAAGATCGCGGACGTCAATGTTGATTCTTTGTATCCCTCGTTTAAGC
>CAZZZU010000053.1:0-25251 GCA_964658805.1 uncultured Steroidobacteraceae bacterium | reverse complement strand
TAAGCTCGACGGCATCAAGCTGCTGCGCGGGAACGACATCGTCAACATTTATCGAATGGTTAATCACACCAGCACGAACATCGAAATGTTCAAGTGCCGCGACGCACCGGCTCACCACTGAGGCAGGCGCGGCCTGCTACGCCAACGGTCGCTTCACACAGTGTCCTGCCAATGCGCATCGGGGGATACTCACACGGTAAACCGAAGGTAGACCTGTGAACCAGCCTCCAGTGAATCCGCGCGCCGACTCCGGCGCCGCCGTCCGCGTTCTGGGCGCCATCAGCGTGTGCCATTTCCTGAACGACTCGCTGCAATCCCTGCTGCCGGGCATTTATCCCATCCTGAAGGGGGGATTTAATCTCAACTTCACCCAGATCGGCATGTTGACGCTGACCTACCAGCTCACGGCGTCTCTGTTACAACCGCTCATCGGCCTGTACACCGACCGTAGGCCGCAGCCTTTCTTCCTGCCGTCGGGTATGGTTTCGACATTGCTCGGTCTCGTCGCCATAGCCTTCGCGCAAAATTACTTCACGTTGCTCGTCGGTGCTGCCTTTCTGGGCGTCGGCTCGTCCATTTTCCATCCCGAAGCGTCGCGGATCGCCCGGTTGTCATCCGGTGGGTCACATGGACTGGCGCAGTCGGTCTTTCAAGTCGGCGGCAATGCCGGATCGGCGATGGGTCCGCTGTTGGCGGCGTTCTTCATACTGCCCCATGGGCAGAAGAGCATGGCGTGGTTCGCCTTCGCCGCCCTCGTGGGCACCGGCATCCTGATCGCGTTGGGGCGTTGGTACCAACGAGCCGGACACGCGCGCAGATCCGTGCACAAGGTCTTGCGACATTCGACCGTCTCGAGGCAACAGGCCGGGACCGGCATAGCCGTGCTCGTCGCGCTGATCTTCTCGAAGTATTTTTATCTGGCGAGCATCACGAGCTATTACGTGTTCTACCTGATGCAGCATTTTGGTGTCTCGGCGCAACATGCGCAGGTGGATCTCTTTATTTTTTTGGCCGCGGTCGCTGCCGGCACGATTGCAGGCGGACCGATCGGTGATCGTATCGGCCGCAAGAAAGTCATCTGGGGATCGATCCTCGGGGTTGTGCCGTTTACCTTGGTGCTGCCGTACGTAGGGCTTTCGGCCACCATCGGGCTCAGCGTTGTCATCGGCCTCATGCTGGCCTCGGCGTTTCCGGCCATCGTGGTCTACGCACAAGAATTGCTGCCCGGCCGGGTTGGCATGGTCTCCGGTCTCTTTTTTGGATTGGCCTTCGGCATGGCCGGACTAGGGGCGGCCATCCTCGGCGCGCTGGCGGATGCCACGAGCGTGCGATTCGTCTATCAGGTATGCGCATTTCTGCCGCTGCTCGGCGTGTTGACGGTTTTTCTACCTGATATCGAAGTCTCGAATGCCAGACGGTCCCAACTCACGCTCGCCGAGGTGCGCAACTAGCGCCCACCGGGGCCGCTTGCTTGTGCCCCGCATCGCGGCGAAGCTATCCCCATGCCAGGCAGCCAGGACTTCGCTGCGGACCCGCGCAACCGGTCCGCGCTCATCAGTTTGAACGGCAAGCATGTCGCCCGTGAAGATGCGCGCGTGTCCATCTTCGACGGCGGCTTCGTCGTGGGTGACGGGGTGTGGGAAGGTCTGCGACTGCACAAGGGCAAGCTCTTGTTTCTCGAACGGCACCTGCAGCGCCTCTACTGGGGCGCGGACAAGATCAAACTCGATATCGGGCTGGACCGCAAGAAACTGACGGCCGAAGTACAACGGCTGCTGACAGCCAACGACATGCACGATGGAGTGCACATTCGGCTCATGGTGACGCGCGGTCCGAAATCGGCGCCGAACCAGGATCCGCGCAACGCTCTTGGTCCGCCGACCATCGCCATCGTGGCCGAGTACAAGTCGCCGGATCCGGCGTTGTTTCAGCGCGGGTTGGCGCTGCACACCTCGACGATACGCTGCAGCCCGAAGCATATGTTCGATATGCGCTTGAACTCGCACAGCCGGCTCAACCTGATCGTGGCGTTGCTCGAAGCCATCGAGGCCGGCGCCGATGAGGCGCTGATGCTCGACCCGGGCGGCTTCATCTCGAGCTGCAATGCCACCAACTTCTTCTGGGTGCGCAACGACGAGGTCCGCACCTCGAGCGGCGAGTATTGCTTCAACGGCATCACCCGCGAGAACGTCATCGATCTCTGTGGCGACAACAAGGTGCCGCTGCGTGAGGGTGCGTTCTTGCCCGACGATCTGCAGCAGGCCACCGAAGCATTTGTAACCGGCACATTCGGCGGTATCACGCCGGTGCGCAGCATCGACGGTCGAGCCCTGTCGGCCGGCGTACCAGGCCCGGTGACCACGCATCTGCGCAGCCTGTATGACGCACTCAAAGACCAGGAAGCTGCGAAGCGTTGAGCGTTCCGCCTCTCCGTATCGCGATGTGGTCCGGGCCGCGCAATATTTCGACGGCATTGATGCGGTCGTTCGAGGCGCGCGGCGATGCTGCCGTCACCGACGAGCCGTTCTACGCGGCGTATCTCGCGCGCACGGGTATCGATCACCCAATGCGGGAGGCCGTGATTGCGTCGCAGCCCGTCAACCCGGATGACGTGGCTGCAGCGCTCGTGGGCCCCGTGCCCGGCGGGCAGCCCATCTGGTATCAGAAGCACATGACGCTGCACATGCTCGATAGCTTCGATCTTGCTTGGATGACTCAGGTGCGCAGCGCTTTTTTGATTCGCGCACCGGCGGCCGTGCTGGCCTCTTATGCGCAGAAGCGCGCCGAGGTCACGCTGGCCGACGTCGGCTTCGTGCAGCAGCGTGCATTGTTCGAGCGCGAGGCCGACCGCCTCGGCGCCGCACCGCCGGTCATCGATTCCGCTGACGTCCTGGAGAATCCCGGCCGCACGCTCGAGCGACTTTGCATGGCGCTGCAGATTCCATACCTGTCTGCCATGCTCACCTGGCCACCGGGTCGCCGCGCCACCGATGGCGTATGGGCGCCGGCGTGGTATCACGCAGTCGAGGACTCAACCGGGTTTGCAGCGCCAAAGCAGGTCGCAGCGCCGCAACTGCCTGCCGCGCTCGAGGAGATCGCGATGCAGGCCTATCCACATTACGAGGCCTTGGCCCGCTACCGCGTTCGCTGATGCTGCGTGCCTTGGTGCCTGTGTTGTTCGTGTTCCTGTGGTCCAGCGGCTTCATCGTTGCCCGCGCGGCTGCGCCGCACGCCGACCTGGAATTCTTCCTCTTGTGTCGCTTTGCGACCGTGGCAGTGCTGCTGGCATTGGCAGCCACCTTGTCCAAGGCTGCCTGGCCACGCGGGCGCGAAATCCTGGCGCACTTTCTGGCAGGTGCTTTGATGATGGGCGTGTACCTGACCTGTGGTTACTGGGCGATTGCCCGCGGGCTCCCGGCGGGCATCATGGCGCTGCTGGGCGCGCTGCAGCCGCTGTTCACGGCGGTCTTGCTGCTGGGCCTCTATGCAGAGCGCCCGAGGCCACGAACCACGCTAGGCCTGTTGATTGGATTCTGTGGGGTGGCGCTGGTGCTGGCGCCGAAGCTTCAGTCAGGCGCCGCCAACCCGCTCGGAGCGGCAGCGGTGGCGGCGGGTCTGGTCAGCGTCGCAGCGCTGACCGTCGGCACGCTTTGGCAGCAGCGACTATCGAAGGCGGACCTGCGCAGCGCTGCCAGCTTGCAAAACGTCGGCGCCGCCGTGGTTGCGCTGCTGGCGACGGGCGGCGAGGGCAGCATGCGCTGGGACGGCAACTGGGTGCTCTGGGCGTCACTCGCCTGGGGCGTCTTCGGTGCATCCATCGTCGGCGTGCTGCTGCTCATGTGGATGATGCGGCGGGGCAATGCGACTCAGGTGACAGCCTTGATGCTCATGGTGCCGCCGCTGGCAGCGCTGCTGGCGTTCATCCTGTTTCGAGAGACGCTGACGGCGGTGCAGGTGGTCGGATTTGCGCTGGCGCTCGCCGGCGTCATCCTGGCGCGCTCCACGCTGCGTGCGGCTTGAGCGAGTCCGGCACGGTTCGTCCGGACTGTCCGTAGACACTGTCCGCGAACACCGTTCAGCACGCGGCGAGCGCTGTCGACCACGGCGACATCACACGATAAAGAACGGTATTTCAAACACTTACGCGAATCGGTCGGGGTTGGCACGGCGCGTGCTTTCGTATTCTTCGGGGACCTCACAACTTACCGGAGATCGCAACCATGACAACGCAAATTTCTTCCAAGATCGGCGCCTTTGTATTAGCTCTGATGGTGAACACCGTCATTCTCACGAGCGTCGCCTACCTCTTCAACGGTCAAGCCGTGGCGAATGCCGCTCAGGCCTCGTCGGTCGCGCCGAAAGCCTGTTTAGCCTTGGCCGTGGTGTGATGGCGGGAAATCCGACGTAACGCTGTTATTGCTCTGGAGGGCATGACGTCCTCACGGAGCACAACGATGCGATCGGGTTCGCGCGCGGGGTTCTGCGCCGCTACGAAGCCGCGCGACGAGCGCATCTTTTTTTCCGCCTTCGTCGCTGCAGTGCTCGGCTGCGTGCTGATTGGATTTGGCCGAGCTATTTTGCTACAGGCTTGATCTTCGCCAGGCTGCCCAATGTGCTCGTGCATCTGCACGGCGCTTTGTTCGTGGGATGGATCGTGCTGCTGGTGGTGCAGACCGGATTGGTGACCAGCGGCAATGTTGCCCTGCATCGAAAACTGGGCGTGGCCGGTGCACTGCTCGCGCCGCTCATGGTGATGGTCGCGATCCTGACCTTGATCTCGTCGGTACAACGTCACTCGGTGCCCGATTTGCCGCCGGCGGTGCTACTCGCCGGCGACCTGCTGCAACTGCTGTTCTTCTGCATCTTCGTTGCCTGGGGCGTGCGCTCGCGTCGCGTCGCCGCGCAGCACAAGCGCCTGATGTTATTCGCGACCATCTGCGTGCTCGCGCCGGCGTTGTCGCGCTGGCCATTCGACTTTATCCAGCCGGTCGGGGTTTTCTTTGCCGTCTACTGCGCCTTTCCTTTATCGGTCCTGGCGTATGACTTGCTCAGCGTGCGACGCATTGATCGCGTGACCGTTTGGGGATGTGCACTTTTCGCCGTGATGCTGGCGGGTATGTTCCTGATTCCGGCCTGGCCCGCCTGGCAGCGCTTTACGGATTTCGTCGCGGCCAGCCCGCGCATCATCAGCTGAATTGAATCAGCAGGCTGCGCCGGCCGAGCGCATGTTCGACTGCAGCGCCCACCAGGACTCGACGCTCTTGGTCAATCCGGGGAGGTCGAGGCCCGCCGCGGTGAGGCAAGTCTCACGCGTGCCATGCTCGATGAACCTATCGGGAATACCGAGATGCAGCAGCGCCAACTGGGCGCCATGCGCGGCGAGCACTTCGCCAACGCCCGCGCCGGCGCCGCCCATCACCGCGTTTTCCTCGATGGTGATGATGCCGCGATGTTTTTCGGCAAGCGCCATGATCATCTTCTCATCCAGGGGTTTGACGAACCGCATGTTCACCACGGTGGCGTCGAGGCGTTCGCCGATCTTGACAGCCGGCTCCACCATGGGTCCGAAGGCGAGAATGGCCAGACCGGAGCGGCCTTCGCGCTTGATCTGGGCCTGACCGACCGGAATGGCGGTCATCTCCTGTTGGACAGCCACCCCCGGACCTGTACCGCGGGGATATCGCACCACGGAGGGCAGCGACAGCGTGGTGCCGGTGTAAAGCATCTGACGGCACTCGTTCTCATCGGAGGGCGCCATGATGACCATATTCGGTATGCAGCGCAGGAACGACAGGTCGTAGGCGCCCTGGTGCGTGGCGCCATCGCTACCCACCAGACCGGCCCGATCGAGCGCGAATACCACCGGCAGGCTCTGGAGCGCCACGTCATGAATCAACTGATCATAGGCGCGCTGCAGGAAGGTCGAATAGATCGCGACCACCGGCTTGACGCCTTCGCAGGCGAGTCCGGCGGCAAAGGTCACGGCATGCTGCTCGGCGATGGCGACATCGAAGTAGCGTTTCGGAAAGCGCTTCGAGTACTCGACCATGCCGGAGCCTTCGCGCATCGCGGGGGTGATGCCGACGATGTTGGGATCGCGCTCGGCCATATCGCAGAGCCACTTGCCGAAGATCTGGGAGTAGGTCGGGCCGGCCGCGGCCTCCTTGAATATCATGCCGCTGACCGGATCGAAGGGACCCGGTCCGTGCCACTTGATGGGGTCGGCCTCGGCCGGAGCGTACCCCTTGCCCTTGCGCGTCGCGACGTGCAGAAACTGCGGCCCATGCAGTTTCCTCAGGTTGCGCAGGGTGCTCACCAGCGCCTTGACGTCGTGGCCGTCGACCGGCCCGATATAGTTGAACCCCATTTCCTCGAAGAACGTGCCAGGCAGGATCATGCCCTTCAAATGCTCTTCGGAACGGCGCGCCAGCTCCCATACGGACGGCATCTTTTGCATCACTTTCTTGCCGCTCTCGCGCAAGTGCGAATACATCCGGCCGGAGAGGGCGCGTGCAAAGTAATTGCTCAGCGCACCGACATTCTCGGAAATCGACATGTCGTTGTCGTTCAGGATGGTCAGCAGATCGTACGGCGACGAGCCGGCGTGATTCAGCGCCTCGAAAGCCATGCCGGCGGTGATGGCGCCATCACCGATGATGGCCACGGCCCGGCGATCTTCGCCGCGTTGCGCCGATGCGACGGACATGCCTAACGCCGCGCTGATGGAGGTGCTGGAGTGTCCCACTCCAAAGGTGTCGAACTCACTTTCGCCGCGGGACGGGAAAGGCGCGAGTCCCTCATGCTGTTTGATCGTATGCAGCTGATCTCGGCGGCCCGTCAGAACCTTGTGCGGATAAGCCTGATGTCCCACATCCCACACCAGCCGGTCATGCGGCGTGTCGTATACATAATGCAAAGCAATTGTGAGCTCTACGGTACCCAAACCGGCCGCAAAATGACCGCCCCGCGTGGCCACGCTCTGAATCAGGAACTGCCGCAACTGATGCGCGAGTTCAGGTAGCTGGGCAACCGTCAGGCGCCGTAAATCGGCAGGCGAGTTGATGGTTTCGAGGAGTGGATATTGAGCGGTTGGAACGTCCATTTATGTCAGTTTATACTGCGGTTGTGAGAGTGTGGCAACGGACTGTGTCGGCTGTTGCGGATTTGCACCATGCGCGGAGCGCTGACATGATGCTATCTTTAGCTGTTTCCGAGAGACTGTCTCATGGAATCCGTCAGTTCAGATGAGGTCTATCAGGACCAGATTCTGCCGCATGTTTCTCGAACGTTTGCGCTGACCATCCCGCAGTTGCCGGCCGGACTGCGAATTCCCGTTACCAACGCGTATCTCTTGTGCCGCATCGCGGACACGATCGAGGACGAGCCCGCACTGCTGCCACCCCAGACGTTGGACTATCTGCAGCGCTTCAGCGCTGTGACCGCCGGTACCGGGGACCCCACTGAGTTGGCGCGTGAGCTCGAACGGTGCCTGTCGAAACAAACGTTGGCGACGGAACGCGATCTGGTCAAGAACATGGACAAGGTGATCCGTGTGACGTTGGGCCTGGCGCCGGCACAGCAGGCGGCCCTGCAGCGCTGTGTTGAGATCATGTGCTATGGCATGCCGCGATTTCAGTTCAATGCCAGCGTCAGCGGCCTGGCGCGCAGCGCCGACCTCGATGACTATTGTTATTACGTGGCGGGCGTCGTGGGCGAGATGCTGACGGACCTGTTTTGCGACTACTCGCCGCAGATAGCGCAGCAGAGGCCGATGCTGTCCGCACTGGCGACTTCGTTTGCGCAGGGCTTGCAGATGACGAACATTTTGAAAGATGTCTGGGAGGACCGCAGCCGCGGCGTCTGCTGGCTGCCGCAGGAAGTCTTCAGCCGCCATGGGGTCGACCTTGCGCAGGTCGAGATAGGCGAACGGGACCCGAAATTCGCAGCCGGCATGAATGAGCTGGTAGGCGTTGCGCATGCGCACCTGCGCAACGCCCTTGATTACACATTATTAATACCCAGCCGGGAGATCGGCATCCGACGCTTCTGTCTTTGGGCCATCGGCCTCGCCATACTCACGCTGCGTAAAATCGCGCGACACCCTGGCTTTACGGCCGGCACTGAGGTCAAAGTTAAACGGTCGACGGTTCGTATGACGCTGCTTCTCACCAATCTCTCGGTCCGCAACGACTGGTTACTGCGCCGGTTGTTCGGCTTCGCGGCCTGGGGTGTCCCCATGGCACCACCGCCTGAGTTGAAGTTCGCCCGCACTGCGCCACCCCGGGCGGATTCCCCAGCTGCGATGTCGCACGAACGACCGCTGCGCCG
The DNA here is from genome assembly GCA_964658805.1 of uncultured Steroidobacteraceae bacterium. GTDB lineage: Bacteria > Pseudomonadota > Gammaproteobacteria > Steroidobacterales > Steroidobacteraceae > Bog-1198. Next base: position 16,923 of record CAZZZU010000053.1, on the reverse strand, counting down.
CTCTTATGGAAATTCCGGTACGTGACACGGACCTCGTCGAAACCAGCCACCTTCCCCAAGGCATTTGCGGAAGGCCGCGGTGATGTCGTAGCCCACTCGCTGACGCGCATCGCGGAGACGCCGCTGGACCGCGCCATTGCCGAGGCGCGCGATGCGATCATCGCCAAGCAGAGCAATGGTGGCTTCTGGGCCTACGAGTTGGAAGCGGATTGCACCATTCCGGCGGAGTACATCATGATGATGCACTTCCTCGACGAGATCGATACGGCACTCGAGTCCAAGATCGCCGCCTATCTGCGCACGCACCAGGCCGCGCACGGCGGCTGGCCGCTGTATTACGACGGTGGCTTCGATCTTTCGGCCTCTGTGAAGGCGTACTACGCGCTCAAGCTCGTCGGCGATGACACGGCTGCCCCGCATATGGCGCGTGCGCGTAAGGCCATTCTCGAGCATGGCGGCGCGGCGCGCGCGAACGTCTTTACGCGCATCGCATTGGCGCTGTTCGGGCAGCTGCCGTGGCGCGGTGTGCCTTACATTCCGGTCGAGATCATGCTGTTGCCGAAGTGGTTCGTGTTCCACATCGACAAGGTGTCTTACTGGTCGCGTACCGTGATGGTCCCGCTGTTCATTCTTTGCACCAAGAAGCCGCTGGCGAAGAATCCACGCCAGGTCGACATCCGCGAGCTATTCACCACGCCGCCGGAGCTCGAGCGGCATTACTTCCGGCGCAAGGGATTGCTGGCCAAAGCGTTCCTGGCGCTCGACCGGGTCGGTCGGATGATCGATCCGTTGGTGCCGAGCTCGATGCGCGAACGGGCGACGCGCGCCGCGGAACGCTGGACGCTCGAGCGCTTGAATGGCATCGATGGCCTGGGCGCCATTTTCCCGGCCATGGTCAACGCCCTCGAGGCGATGGTCATTCTCGGTTATCCGGCTGACGATCCGCGCCGTGTAACGGCCAAGCGCGCCATTCAGAAGTTGTTGGTCGTGGGACCGACGCAGGCTTATTGCCAACCGTGCGTCTCACCCATCTGGGACACTGCGCTCGCATGCCTCGCCATGCAGGAAACGGGCGACGAAGTCTCGCGCGTGGCTGCGCGGCGCGCACTCGATTGGCTCAAGACCAAGCAGCTGCTCGACGAGCCCGGTGACTGGCGCGTGAGCAAGCCGGACCTCAAGGGCGGCGGTTGGGCCTTTCAGTTCGGCAACGGCCATTATCCCGATCTCGATGACACCGCGGTGGTCGCGTGGTCGATGCATCAGGCGCGCGACTCGGAGCGCTACACGGAAAGCGTCACGCGCGCGCTCGACTGGCTGGTGGGCATGCAGAGTACCAACGGCGGTTTCGCCGCCTTCGATGCCGACAACACTCACTATCATCTGAACATGATCCCGTTCGCCGATCACGGCGCGCTGCTCGATCCGCCGACGAGCGATGTCACGGCACGGGTCGTGACGTTGCTGGCGCGTGTCGCCCGGCCGCAGGATCAGGCGGCGCTCGAGCGCGCACTGGCCTACCTGCGCAGCGAGCAGGAAGTGGATGGCTCCTGGTTCGGCCGATGGGGCACCAACTTTGTTTACGGCACCTGGTCGGTGCTGATGGCGTTGGCGCAAACCAAGCTGCCGCACACCGATCCCATGATCGTACGGGCCGTGTCCTGGCTGAAAAGCCGGCAGCATGCCGACGGCGGCTGGGGCGAAAGCAACGATAGCTACGCCGCGGGCGATCCCGGCAAGATGCGCAGCACCGCTTATCAGACCGCGTGGGCGCTGCTCGCGTTGCTGTCCGCGGGCGAAGTGGCGACGGACGCTGTGCGGCGCGGTGTCGACTATCTGTTACGCACCCGACAACCGGATGGCTTGTGGAGCGACCCCAGCTTCACGGCGCCTGGCTTTCCGCGAGTCTTCTATCTCAAGTACCACGGCTACTCAGCGTATTTTCCGCTCTGGGCGCTGGCGGCGTATCGCACGCTGACGGAGCGCGGAACCTCTCATTGAGCCGTCTCGGCATCGTCGTGGCGCTGCCCGTCGAAGCGCGCGCGCTGCGCGTGGCGATGCGCACCCGTGCGGATCCCGATGCTGAGCCGCTGATCCGCGTCGGCGGCATGGGGCCGCAAGCGGCGACCCAGGCGGCGCAACAGCTCATCGCCGCAGGGGCAACCCGCTTGATGACCTTTGGCCTCGCGGGCGGACTCGACTCGTCGCTGCGCGTGGGCGCGGTGGTGGTACCGCGCGAAGTGCTGTCAGGCGCTGCCGAGACGCGCTACGAAACCGACGAGGCCTGCTCCGAACGCATCGCCGCGGTGCTCGAAGCTTTGCTGCCGCAGGGCGCAGCTGTGTGCGATGGTCCCGTGTACTCGGCCGCGCGAGCCGTTGCGAGCGCCACCGACAAGGCGGCGCTGTTCGCAGCACACCGCGCCGTGGCGGCGGACATGGAAAGTGCAGCGGTCGCGGCGGTGGCCGAAAAATCGTCGCTCTCGTTCGTCGTGCTGCGGGTGATCGTCGACACGGCGCAAACTTCGCTGCCGTCGGCGGTAGTGGCGGCGAGCAGTGGTGGCGGCGTGCATATCGGCACACTGATCGCCGGGCTGCTGACGCACCCGACGCAGATCGCAGCGGTGTATCGACTGTCGCAGCAGTACCACGAAGCGGTGCGCGTCTTGCGCGCCGTAGCGCCGGCCGCAGTTCGCGCATGAAAGCCCTGGTGACCGGTGCAACCGGCTTCGTCGGTGCGGCTGTCGCGCGGGCGCTGCTGGCGCGCGGCGATACCGTGCGTGCGCTGGCGCGGCGCGGCTCCGACCGCACCAACGTGCAGGGACTGGCGCTCGAGGTCGTGGAAGGCGATCTCACGGATCCCGCATCGCTGCACGCCGCGCTGCGCGATTGCGAGGCACTGTTCCACGTTGCTGCCGATTACCGCCTCGGCGCCCCCGATCCGTCGCAGTTGTATCGCGCCAATGTCGATGGTACCCGCAACATCCTCGATGCCGCACGCGCCGCCGGCGTGCGGCGCGTCGTCTATACGAGCAGCGTGGCCACGGTTGGCATTCCTCGGGACGGCAGCCCGGGTGTTGAATCAACGCCGGTGGCGCTCGAAAACATGATCGGTCACTACAAGCGTTCCAAATTTCTGGCCGAAGAAGTGGCGCGCGCAGCGGCGCACGACGGCATGGACGTGGTGATCGCCAGTCCCTCGACTCCGGTCGGTCCCGGCGACGTCAAGCCCACGCCCACGGGACAACTGGTGCTCGATGCGGCGGCGGGCCGCATGCCTGCTTACGTGGACACGGGCTTGAACATCGTGCACGTCGATGATGTCGCTGCGGGGCATCTGCTGGCATACGCGCACGGGCAAGCGGGTGAGCGCTACATCCTCGGTGGCGAGGACCTGTCGTTGCGCGACATTCTCGAACAGATTGCGGGCATCGTCGGGCGAAAACCGCCGAGTATTCGGCTGCCGTATGCCGCAGTCCTGCCGGTGGCCTATGTGGCCGAAGCGGTGGCGAGGCTCACGGGCAAGAGCGGCCGCATCACCCTGGAAGGCGTACGCATGTCGCGCAAGCGCATGTTTTTCTCGAGCGCCAAAGCCGCACGTGATCTCGGCTACAGCTTCCGGCCGCCGCACGATGCATTCAGGGATGCAATCGATTGGTTTCGGGCGCGCGGACTGCTTGCCGAACGTTGATATCATGCAGCATGGATTCTGACTCCCTGGTTCTGGTCGACGCCGCCGACCGCAGTGTCGGCTTCATGAGCAAGGCGGAATGTCACGCCGGACGCGGTACGTTGCATCGTGCTTTCTCGATACTGCTGTTCAACCCGGCCGGGGAGTTGTTGATTCAGCAGCGCGCAGCGAGCAAGCGCCTATGGCCGCTGTATTGGTCCAACAGTGTCTGCAGTCACCCGCGGGCCACGGAGACGCTGGAGGTTGCGACGCAACGTCGGCTCGAGGAAGAACTCGGGCTGCGCTGCCCGCTGCAGTATCTGTTCAAGTTCGAATACCAAGCGCAGTTCGATGCCACCGGCGCCGAGCATGAACTGTGTTCGGTTTTTATCGGACGATGCGCCCAGCCTATCAATGTCAACGCCGACGAGATCGCGGACTGGCGCTGGATTGCGCCGGAAGCACTGAATAGGCAGGTGGCCGATCCCGCCCGGCTTTTGACGTTTACGCCCTGGTTTTTACTGGAATGGACGCGTATTTGGCGTGACCATCGCCGGGAGGTCTGCGCATTGCTAGAATAGGCGGATATGGCTATCCCACTTTTGCAGATGTACAAGGTTGCCCGCTACATAGCCGGGCGTAAGATTCGCGGCGATAAGAAGTACCCGCTGGTGCTCATGCTGGAGCCGTTGTTCCAGTGCAATCTGGCCTGCTCCGGTTGCGGCAAGATCGATTATCCCAAGGAAATATTGCAGAAACGCGTCAGCCTCGAGGACGCCCTCAAGGCCGTCGACGAATGCGGCGCGCCCATCGTTTCCATCCCGGGCGGTGAGCCGCTGATTCATCGCGAGATGCCGCAGATCGTGGCAGGCATCGTGGCTCGGCAGAAATTCGTTTACCTGTGCACCAACGCGATCCTGCTCAGCAAGCACATCGATCAGTACAAACCTTCGCCCTATTTGACCTTTTCCATCCATCTCGATGGCAATCGTGAACGCCACGACGAATCCGTGTGTCAGGAGGGCGTGTTCGACAAGGCGGTGGCCGCGATCGAATTGGCGCGCTCGAAAGGCTTTCGCGTCACCGTCAACTGCACGCTCTTCAATGGCGAGAATCCGGACGATGTCGCCGCTTTTTTCGACACGGCCACTGCGCTCGGTGTGGAAGGGATCACCGTGTCACCCGGCTACAGCTATCACCACGCACCGCGTCAGGATGTGTTCCTGGGCCGGGCGGCGAGCAAGCAGTTGTTCCGCAATATCTTCAAACACCTCAAGCGTCCTACGGGGAGCAAGCCGTGGTCGTTCAATCACTCTGCGCTGTTCCTGGATTTCCTGGCCGGTAACCAGACCTATCAGTGCACGCCGTGGAGCAACCCGACCTACAATCTGTTCGGCTGGCAGAAGCCCTGTTACCTGCTTTCCGATGAAGGCTACGCACCGACCTACAAGGCGCTGCTCGAGGACACGGACTGGAACAATTACGGCGTCGGTAAGAATCCGCGCTGCGACAATTGCATGGCCCATTGCGGCTTCGAAGGCACGGCTGTGAACGATGCGTTCAGCCATCCCATCAAGGCTTTGCTGACGTCCTTGCGCGGCCCGCGCACCTCCGGCCCAATGGCGCCTGAGTTGCCGTTCCAGTACGCGGAACAGCAACGCCGCCAGCCTGAGACCGTGATTCCCCTCTCTGAGATCAAACGCATGAGCCGGGAGTCGTGACCGACAGCGCCGATCGTCTCGAAGCGGAACCGGATGTAACGGTCGCGGAGGACTTCGGCAATCAACTCGAAACCTGGCGCTTGCGGATGGAGACGGCGCTGGCCAAGCGCTTGCCGGCAGCGGATGCGATACCGGTTATGCTCCATCAAGCGATGCGATATAGCGTGCTGGGGGGCGGCAAGCGTATTCGTCCCGCCCTGGTGTTCGCGACTGCGCATGCGGTGGGCCTGCGCGAAGAGGACGTCGAGGCTGCGGCTTGCGCCATTGAACTCGTGCATGTTTATTCGCTGGTACACGATGACCTGCCGGCGATGGACGATGATGACTTGCGGCGCGGTCGGCCGACCTGCCACAAAGCCTTTGACGAAGCCACCGCGCTGCTCGTCGGCGATGCTCTTCAACCGCTCGCGTTTCAGTTGCTGGCCCGTGATCCAGCCTTGCCTTCGTCGCCCGCCATCCGGCTGCGCCTGATCGACATGCTCGCGCAGGCGAGCGGCACCTTCGGCATGGCCGGCGGCCAGGCCATCGACCTGCAGGTGCAGGGCAAGCAACTCGGCATCGAGGAAGTGGAGGCGATGCATGCGCTCAAGACGGGTGCCGTGATTCGTGTCAGCGTCCTGATGGCGGCTGAGTGCGCCTCGCCACCGCTCGACGCACCGCTTTACAACGCGCTGTCGCGCTACGCCAATGCAGTGGGACTGGCATTCCAGATTCAGGATGATCTGCTCGACGTCATGGGCGACGTCACGACGCTCGGCAAGGCGACCGGTGCCGACAGTGAGCGCGCCAAGCCGACTCATCCTGCCGTGATCGGCATCGCGGCGTCCCAGCAGCGCGTACGGCTGCTCCACGATCAAGCCATCAGTGCACTGGCCCCCTTCGGCGCGCGTGCCGATAGCCTGCGATCACTGGCTCACTGGCTGTTGGCGCGACAGCACTAGCGCCTGCCGGCCATGCGCCTGGTCGTAACGGGCTTGATGTTATGCGTCGGCGCTCTTGCGTCCTGGAGTGTCCCGGCCGCCGGGAATGACGTGGCGGTCACGGCGCTCTCGAACGTCACCGCCCCCTCGGTACAGAGCGTCGTCAATGGTGATCTGGACGCGCAGTTCGCACCCCGTGACAAAAGCGATCCTGGCCGCGACTATTGGCTGCGCCTGACGCGTGCGGCGGGCAGCGCCGCGACCGACGTTGCGGCACTCGTCCTGCATTCCACCCGCGCCATCGATGCCGAGGTGTTTGTAAAGTCAGACGGCGGCGTGCGCCGCGTGCCGCGCGCCACCGCGCTGTCGGGCTTCCTCGGCCGCCGCGATGATGTCTACGTACTGCCCGCAGAGCTGGGGCGATCCCAGCCGTTGTACGCCCACCTGCAGGCGCATGCCGCTGCCCAGACGGTGAGCTTCGAGGCGGCACCGCTGCACGCGGTGCTGGCGCGCGGCGCGGCCCGCGCGCGCATGATCTCGGCCTGCTTCGGCGCACTGCTGGCCGTGTCGGCGTCCGCTCTGCTCATCTGGCTGGTGTTGCGGGACAAGCTGTTCATCTACTACGCCGTGCTCTTCATGTTGCAGGCGCTGTACATGGCTTTTCTGTCGGGGCAGGGATTCGATTGGCCGCTGCTGTCGGCGGCCACCCCTCTCGGATCCTTCGCCTGGAACGTTCCCATCGGTCTCACCGGTGCGGTGGCCAGCCTGTTCACCCGGGAGATCGCGAACCTCAAGCATTCCTCGCCGCGCGTGCATACCGCGTTCGGCTGGATCGCAGTGGCATTTGTCGTCATCACGGCCGCGAATGCCGCCAAGTTCGCCGGCCTGGGCGCTGTGGTCAATGCCATCGGTAATTTCATGTTCGTCGGCGCGGCGCTGTTTACCCTGGTCGTGTGTTTTCTGGCGTGGCGCGGCGGCAATCGCGCGGCAGGTTCCTTTCTGCTGGCCTGGGGACTGCTGGAGGGTTTTACCATTGCCGCGGCGTTGCGCTTCCTGTTCACCAATGAACTTGATTCAGACCGGATGTATTACTACGAGCTGCCGCTGTCCATGGTGGCCGCGGCAGTGCTCATTGCGCTCGGTGTGGCGGACCAGTTGCAGGCGCAGCGCGTGGCCCTTTTCGAGGCCGAGCGACGGGCGCAAACCGACCCCCTGACGGGCGTATTGAACAGGCGTTCGCTGCTCGAACGCCTGGAGACCGCGTGCCAGCGCGCCCAGGCCCGTAATCTGCCCATTTCGCTGCTGTTCATCGACCTGGACCATTTCAAGCAGATCAACGATTCCTATGGCCACCAGGCAGGCGATGCGTGCCTGCGGGCCATCATCGAGCCTATCCAGCTGGAGCTGCGCCAGTCCGACGTGATCGGACGCTATGGCGGGGAGGAGTTCGTCGTCATCCTGAGCAGTGCGGACGCGACCGCAGCCGTCCCGATGGCGCAGCGGATCCTCGACCGGGTGGCCGGCGTACGGGTCGACGGGTTTGGCGCACCGATAACCTTGACCTGCAGCATTGGCATCGCCTCGAGCGATACCCTCGGCGTGTGGGGTGAGCAACTGGTGGCGCGCGCCGACGCGGCCGTCTATGTGGCCAAGCATTCCGGGCGAAATCGCTTTTACATGGCTGCGCCGGTCGCGGCTTGAGACACGTCGCTCATTGGCGACGCCCTTACCGTTGAACAGATTCTGGCCTAATCTATAGCTTGGACATATTGTCAGGGAAGGAAACCGTAGTGCAACGCAGCGCGATCAGTCATGCCAGGCTCATGCGCTTTTCCACCGAACGCATGGAAGCGGCGCTGCACAGCCACGATTCGCGCGAGCATCTGGTTGCGCACCGCATCTACGAAACACCGGCGATGTTCAATTCGTGGGAGCTCGAGCATGCGGGCCTGATGCGTCAGGTGGCGGACGCCACTCAGATCCGGCAGCAGGCCGTGACCCTGCGGCAGACGGCGCTGCGTTTGATTCATGCCAAGGCATTGTTCGAATACCTGCGCAAGCATGCAGTGCGCGGCCCGGCCCGTGCGCGCGTGCTGGCGCATTTCTTCCCGACCCGTTTGTATTCTTACGCAATGGTGCAGGAGCATTCGAGCTACCTGCGCAAAACCGGCAGTTTCATCTGCACATATCACCTCGGCAGCGAAGTGGTGGAAGATGAAATCTTTCTCGATCCCATGCAGCAATACGAATCCTTGTACGGACAATATTTTGATCTGTACTGCGCGACACTGTTTCCGGGCGGCGCTGCCGATGATGGCTCGGAACGCGCCTTGCTGCCGCTGTTGAAGCAGCAGTTGAACGAGTGGCGCTGGATCGTTCTCAATCCGCACGAGGGCGCCGCCAAGTTGCGTCGTGAAAGCGAAATTCGTCGCCCCGTGGGCGACACGCAGCGGCTGCAAATTCTCAAGAAATGAGTCTCGGCGTTGGCGCGGCCGCCGGCGGCCCCGGCGGCCCGCCGGTGTGCGCCATTTAGCGTTTTTGGCGCGCAAATTCTTGATATCGTTAGCGCCGTGAATCCGCAGCCGCCATCACCGCGAACTTACTCTCAAGGTATTTGAATGAGTTCGTCTCTGCTTCAACGCATCGCCAGCGGTGACCCGGTCGCCGTGCGCGAGTGCATCGAAGAGTTCGGTGCGTTGGTATGGAGCTTGGCGCGCCGGTTCTCGCGAACTCCTTCCGATGCCGAGGACGCGACCCAGGAAATTTTCCTGGACATCTGGCGTAGCGCGGGCAGGTTCGACGCATCGCAGGGCTCAGTGAAAGTATTTATTGCGATGATAGCCCGGCGCCGCCTCATTGATCGCTTGCGCAAGACCAAGAGCGAACCGCCCATGGATCCGGTCGAAGTGCTCGACGAGATGTGTTGGGCGGAACCCGGCAATACGGCGGAGGTCTCCAGTGAGGCAGAGCATGCCGTGCGTGCTTTGGCGGAACTGCGTCCCGAGCAACGCCAGGTGCTCGAGCTTGGGCTGCTGCATGGCCTCACGCAATCGGAAATCGCCGCGCGGCTCAACATGCCGCTCGGCACTGTCAAATCATTCATGCGGAGAGGGTTGATCAAGGTGCGAGCGTTCATGAAGGTCGATGCGCCGAGCGAGTCCGCGAGAAGCTGATGGCCGCGTACGATCCGCCATTCCAGCCCGATGACGCCATGGTCGACTTGCTCATCAAGCAGGTCACCGAGGGCCTGTCGCCGGCTGAAGAGCGGGAACTCGAAGCGTTGGATGACGCGGCGATGAGCGCCTATGCGCGCGACCTCGAACAGGCAACTGCCGCCGTGTCGCTGGCAGCGCCCTTGCATCGGCAACCGATGCCGGCGTCATTGCAGGCACGGCTGCAGCAAATGTCGCAAGCGTATACACGGGAAGTGACTTCGGCCTCGGCCTCGGCCGCGGCGCCGGCGTGGGCACCAGCCCCTACATCTCGGTCTGCGCCTGCGCGGGCCCGTACAAGCAACGGTGCTTATCCGTGGCTGGCTGCCGCCGCATGCCTGGTGCTGGCTGTCCTGGGCTGGGTGCGCGCGCCTGCGCCGAGCGCGACGGCGGCCTTGCTGCCACCCCCGCCGTCACTCGCCCCTGTGGTGGTTGCAACCCCGCCTTCGCCACGGCGGCCGTCTACGCTTCGGAGCGCGCTGCCATGCTGTCGCAGGATGACACGGTCAAGTTCGATCTCGGCCCCACCAAGGATCCCGGCGCTGCCGGCGTCTCCGGCGACGTCGTCTGGGATACGCACACGCAGACCGGCTACCTGCATTTCAGCGGACTGAAACCGAACGATCCGAGCAGGCAGGTGTACCAGACATGGGTTTTCGATGCGACGCGCGATCAGCGTTACCCGGTCGATGGCGGTATGTTCGACATACCCAGTGATGCGACCGAGGCCATCATTCCGATTCACGCCGGCGTTGCAGTACGCACGCTGGCCGCCATCGCGGTCACGGTGGAAAAACCGGGCGGCGTGGTGGTATCCGCACGCGAGCACATCGTCGTCTTGGGCAAAGCCGGATAGTCAGCCGATAGCGGTTTTGCGTTCCTGCAGCGACGGCGGCGACCACTGATAGATCCAGGTTTCGGTGAGCGGCCGGCCTTCGATACGCAGGAATAAACGCAGGTCGATGGCGCTCACGTCCGTTTCTGCCGGCCTGACGTCGAAAAGTGCGCGATAGCCTTTGAACTCGCGCACGTAGTGCGCCGTTACATGCTCAGTGGTGCCGCGCGAGGTGGTGATGACCGCTTCCACGGCCGCGTCTTTCGCGAGCGCGCCGAGTTCGCCGCCCGCGAAGTCGACGGTGAAGTGCCATGAATAATATTCGCGCTTCTGGCCCACGGTACCGCCGATGCCGGTGCGTGTGGCAATCACCTGCGCGAGCGAGGACGCGTACGGCATGTGGGTTCCCCAGTACAGCTTGTAGCTGTACAAGAGTTCCTGGCCTGGTTTGGGCTGCTCGGCGGGATTCCAGAACGACACGATGTTATCGAAGGTCTCGTCCACGGTAGGAATCTCGACCAGCGCCACTGCGCCTTTGCCCCAACCTTGCCTGGGTTCGATCCAGAGGCTCGGTCGGCGGTCGTAGTACACGCCGTCATCCTGGTAGTGATCCCAATCGCGGTCGCGCTGCAAGAGCCCAAAGCCGCGCGGGTTTTCATCGGCAAAGGTGCTGTAGTGCAACTGCGCGGGGTCGGTGAGCGGGCGCCAGATCCACTCGCCGGCGCCGGTCCACATGGAGACCCCATCGGAGTCGTGGATCTCAGGGCGCCAGTCGTTCGCCACGCGCCGCTCGTTTTCGCCGTAGAAATACATGCTGGTAAGCGGCGCTATACCCAAGCGCTCGATGGCCTTGCGCGGATAGAGCGCAGATTCGATATCCATGGTGAGCGTACCGCCGGGTGTGATCACGAAGCGCAGCGCGCCTGCGATGCTGGGCGAATCCATCAAGGCGTATAGCACCATGGAGCCCGCATTCTTGGCGGGCCGCTCGAACCAGAACGAGGTGAAGCGCGGAAATTCCTCCGCACGTTGAAAGGCCGTATCAACCGCGAGAGCGCGTGCGGATAGTCCGTACTGACGCGTGTCCTCGCCCACCGCGCGGAAGTAGGCGGCACCCAGAAATGCGGCAACATCCGCCTTCCAGTCGGTCACGTATTGCACCCTGAAGCCGGCAAAGCCCGCGCGACCCCGCATCACGCCCGGATCGATGCCGGCCTGCTCGAATTCGAACAACGAGGTGTTGTAGAGAATTTCGCGCGCCTGACCGTCGACGATTTCGTACAGATGCACCGGATCGGCAAAACCGCGGCCGACATGGAAAAACTGCAGATGGAATGCGAGTCCGAGATCTGCCCAGAGCGAACGCTCGGTGCGAAAGCGCAGCGAGTTGTACTGGTCGTAGCCAAGCTTCGCCATGCTCGCCGGCTGCGTCTCGCTGGAGGGTTGAAACGGATTCCCGGCAAGGAAGCGGGCCTGACCTTTGAGCCATGCCATGTCGAAGGGTTTGGCGGCGCCGGTGCCGACCACACCCAGCGCGTTGCTCCCCAGCGGCAGCCCGGCCGCGGCGAGTGCAACGGCCGATTTCAAGATTTCGCGTCGACGCAACATCCGTACCTCTTTCAAATCATTTCAAATGGAAACGGCCGGCTGTGCGGCGTCCGGCAGCGCGGCCAGTGCTTCGAGCATTCTCGCATCTCCGGCAACCTCGACGCGCTCGGTGGGACTGAGCCAGCCGAGCGCTTCTTGCAACGAGCGGGCGTCCTTGAGCTTTTGTGCTGCCGTAAAAGCGTGCGCGTCGGGTTTGCCCCGCGGGTCCGCGGGTCTTTGCAAATTGGCGCCGATCTGGATGGCACGCGCTTGCGGGTGCCGTGCGAGATAAGCGAGACCGTCCTCGGGCAAGATCGCCGCTTCGCGCAGCAACTGCTGGCGGCGCCGGACGAGCGCCGGGATCGCCGCTTCGGCAGGCGTGCGCAGCAAGCCGCAGCGTGCCAATGCGTTGCCGATCTTTTCACTGCCGCTCATGCGCGACAAAGGCACCGCCAGGAACAGGCCGAGCAAGGCCGGCGACACCCAGGCGAGCAGTGACGGCGACAGAAACCAGCACACCACCGCCGTGATGGCAGCGAGCTCGGTGTGACTCCGATGGAAGCGCCACGCGTCCAGCCACGACGTGATGCCTGAGTCGCGCCGCTGCGGTTTCCAGCCGGAGTCGCGGCCGCGAAAAATTTCGTACACATGACGGCACTGAATCAACATCATGATCGGTGCATAGAGCGCCGACAGGATGGTTTCGAGCACGAAGCTAGCGGTGATGCCGATGAAACCGCCGCTGCCGCGGCGCAGTTCGGACGACAGCAATGCGCGGATCAGTCCGAGCGTCTTCGGGATCATCAGGACCGCCATGGAAAACCAGAACAACGCCATCATCAGCTCGACGTCGAAGCGCGGCCATGTCGGAAACAGCTGAAAATCGCGGCTGAAGTATTCAGGGCGGATGAGATGTGACTGGACAGCGAGCGCGAAGCCGACGCCGAGCATCAACAGCCACAGGGGCGAGGACAGATAGCTCATGATGCCGACGCCAAGATGGATCCGGCTGCAAAAGCTCAAGCCCGACGAGCCGATGATCTTCATGTGTTGCAGGTTGCCTTGCGCCCAGCGGCGGTCGCGGACCGCGACATCGATCAGCGACGGCGGCGATTCCTCCCACGAGCCGCCCCCGTCCGTGAGCATGGCCACTTTCCAGCCGCCGCGCCGCATCAGCGCCGCTTCGACGAAATCGTGCGACAACACATGACCGCCGAACGGCTCGCGGCCCTGCAACACGGGCAAACCACAATGCTGCGCAAACGCCGGCACGCGGATGATGGCATTGTGGCCCCAGTAATTGCCGCTGTTGCCGGACCAGGCTGCGAGGCCGCGCGTGATCACGGGTCCATAAACGCACCCGGCAAACTGTTGCAAACGCCCGAAAAAAGTCCGCGCGCCGATGAGTTGTGGCGCGGTTTGCAGAATCCCCATTTGCGGATCGGCGTGCATGGTCTGTACGAGTCGCTGCAGCACCGGTGCGTCGATCAGGCTATCGGCATCCAGCACGATCATGTGTGCGTAGCGTCCGCCCCAACGCGTCACGAAGTCTTCGAGGTTGCCCGATTTGCGTGCCACGTTTTTCCAGCGGCGCCGGTACCACACCGGCATTATTTCCACGAGCGCCGCGCGCAGTGCATCGATGGCCATGGTTTCGCGGATCCAGGCGTCGGCGTTGGTGGAGTCCGACAGCACGACGACCTCGAAACCACGGTGCGCATCGATGCCTTGCAAGGCTTCGGCCATGGCACGCAATGCGGTGGTGGTACGGGTCGGGTCCTCGTTGTAAATGGGCATGACCAGTGCCGTCATCGGCACCGCCTTGAAATCGACGCGCGGCGTGGCGTCGCGACGCTTGGATGCGCCCGCGACGACCGAGCCTGCAGAGAAGGCGATCCAGGCGAGCGACACGGTGAAGAAAAAAATCATCGTCCCCTGCAGCAGGGTCATGTTGGCGAAGCGCACGACCTGCAGCATCTGGTAGGTGCCGTAAACCGTGACGCCGAGGAATACGAAGAGCAGGATGAAACGCGCGTACAGCACGGCGAAAGTCCGTTGAGGTGCGCCGCTGCGCCAGGGTTTGTAACGCAGGTCCTGCGCCGGCATGGCCAACGGCGTTTCGGGCGGCATGGCGTCGCTCGAGCTCATCCGGAGGTCCAGCGGTACAGCCAGGTCTCGGTGACGGCGTCATCGCCGCGCATCACGCGCAAGCGCAGTTCGACCAGGTCGGCATCGCCCGGATCCACCTCGAAGCTTGCGCGCAGGCCATGCAGCGCGCCGTTCGACATCAACGTGGAGTTGGTGATTTTGCCGGTCGAGGCGCTCACGTCGAGCCGCAAGCCGTCGACTTTTTCGCCGGCACCGACGATGTCGAGCAGGAAGACGCGGCGCTTGCTGTCGAGGCTTGCGCCCGAGCGTGTGGCGACGGTGTGGCCGAGGCCCTTGGGCAACGCTGGATCGGCGAGCCAGGACAGCCGATACGCAAAATGTACCGGACGTCCCGCCGGCAGCGGCTGACCGGGCCGCCAGAATGCGACGATGTTGTCATTGCTGTAGCGCTGCGAAGGGATTTCCACCAGCTCGATGGCGCCGGCGCCCCAGTCGCCCCTGGGTTCAACCCAGCTGCTCGGCCGGCGTTCGTATTGGGCATCGAAATCCTGAAAGTCACTCTGGTTGCGAGAGCGTTGCACGAGTCCGAAGCCCGTCGGCGGCTGTGTGGTGAACGTCGACACCTGCAGGTTGACGGGGTTGGCGAGTGGCCGGAAAAGGTGCTCACCGTCGCGGGTGGTGATTTGCAGACCGTCCGAATCATGCACCTCCGGACGGTAGTCATCCAGGTGGCCGCGATTGGTTTCGTCGAACAGGAACATCGACGTCAGTGGCGCGATGCCGACCGAGCGCATTTCGACGCGTGGAAAAAGCGTCAGCTCGACGTCCATGCTGGTGGTCTCACCGGGCGTGATCGTGAACTTGTAAGCGCCCGTGCAGGACTCGCTCTCCAGCAGGGCATAGACGACGATGGCGGTGGCCTTCGGCGCCGGCTTCTCGACCCAGAAGTGCGTGAAGGACGGAAATTCCTCTCCCGACGGTTCGGCGGTGTCGACGGCGAGTCCGCGGGCGGACAGGCCGTAGAGCAGATTTTTTGCCACGGCGCGAAAGTAGCTGGCGCCCTGAAAGACGAGAAATTCGTCCCAGACCTTGGGCGAGTTGATGCGGCTGCGGACGCGAAAGCCCGACAGCGGCAGGTTGACCTTGCCGACCTGCAACGGCGCCTCGCGCGCCATCTGAAACATGTCCTGGGTGGCGACGAGGTCGGTGGCCGAGCCGCCTTCGACCGTGGAAATCGTCACCGCACTCTGTGCGCCGCCCTGGTGGGC
Source organism: uncultured Steroidobacteraceae bacterium (assembly GCA_964658805.1). Lineage (GTDB taxonomy): Bacteria > Pseudomonadota > Gammaproteobacteria > Steroidobacterales > Steroidobacteraceae > Bog-1198. The sequence goes on along the minus strand of CAZZZU010000053.1, from coordinate 1,607 downwards.
GCGCAGTAATTCGAGACGGAATGGCAGCGGATCGGCACGCCAGATGCCGAAGTCCGGGTTGAAATGAATACTGCGATATTGCTCCGGGCTCAATTTGTCCAGGCCGACCGGTACGCTGTTTTTGTGCGGTGCGTAGGCACCGGTGGACTTCTTCTTCGCGCTGACGAGCAGCGCTTCGAAAGAAAAGGGATAGCTCGGACCGTGCGCAGGTGCTGTCGGCGCGGCATCGCGGCGCACGGTTGGGGCGGCGGGTTGCGCGGCGCGCACGGATTGCGGACTGTGCGTGTCCGCCAGCGCCGGTAGCGCCACGGCAGCCAGCACACAGCCGCAAAATAGTGGAGCAATGGCGTCCATCCTGAAACCTTGCTCAATCCAGCCTGCTGTGTCAATCAACCCTGAATTGATATAGTTCTTGACCATGGAAGCGCAATCTGCGGTCGCTGCATTGATGGTCAGACCGGCGGCGTTCGGTTTCAATGCCGAAACCTTCGACAGCAATCCTTTCCAGCACCCGCCCGAGTCATCGCAGGATCGGGCGCCTCAGGACGACGTGCTCGCGGAGTTCGATACCGTGGTCGGCGCGCTCACCCGGGCGGGAATTCATGTCATCGTGGCAGCGGACTCGCCGTTACCCCTCAAACCCGATGCCATATTTCCTAACAATTGGGTGAGCTTTCACGCCGACGGCACAGTGGTGTTATATCCCATGATGGCCCCGAACCGTCGCAGTGAGCGGCGCGACGATGTTGTGCTGGCGGTACTGCGCAGCGGCCTCTATCGGAGCGCGCGGACCATCGATCTGAGCTACCGCGAAGCCGAGGGCAAATATCTGGAGGGCACCGGCAGTCTCGTGCTCGACCGGCTGCATGGCATCGCCTATGCCTGTCTATCGCCGCGCACTGATCTCGATGTGCTCGGCGAATTTGCGCAAGGCTTGGGTTATGAGATCGTCGCCTTCGATGCGCTGGACGACGCGGGTCGGCCGATTTATCACACCAACGTGATGATGGCGGTGGGCTCGACGTTCGCCGTGCTCTGCGCCGACTCCATCGCGGACCCCGGGCAGCGCGCAGCCGTGCGCGCGAGGTTGCTTGGCGCCGGGCTCGAGATCGTCGAAATCACGCGTGCCCAGATGCACGCCTTCGCCGCGAACGTGCTGGAGCTGCGCGGCACACAGGGCACGGTGTTGGCGATCTCGACCACGGCTGCGGCAAGCCTCGCGCCGACGCAGCGCGCGACGCTCGAACGACACGCGACGCTCGTACCCATGGCCATTCCGACCATCGAGCGTTACGGTGGTGGCAGCGTCCGCTGCATGCTCGCGGAAGTGCCGCTGCCGAAAATGCCATAATTCGGCGATGTGGGAACTCGCCTTAAAACTGCTGATTGCATACGGAATCGGTACGGTCTTGGGCAGCATGATCCTCGGTCGTCTGCGCGGTGTGGACATTCGTGATCAGGGCAGCGGCAATGCCGGTGCCACCAACGCCATGCGCACGCAGGGCAAGCTGTTCGGCATCGGCGTCCTGGCAATCGACATCCTGAAAGGCGTCCTGGTCATCTTGTGGTTGCCGTCGGCGATGCCGACGCCGGGCGTCGCCACGCCG
>CAZZZU010000052.1:0-28407 GCA_964658805.1 uncultured Steroidobacteraceae bacterium | reverse complement strand
GTGGATCCCGTCCGGATAGCGGCCGGCGCGACTTGGTTGATTGCCGCCGTCGCGGCGGGCTATTTCTTGTACCTCTTGGTCTTCGCCGGTCTCGTATCCGCTGAGCGACGGCGCGTCTGTGTAATGATTGCGCTGTTCGCCGCCTACGCCACCTTCTATGCGGGGTTCGAGCAGGGCGGCGCGTCGCTCAATCTCTTCGCAGAGCGTTATACCGATCGCGACGTGTTCGGTTGGCACATGCCTGCCGGCGTGTTGCAGGGGACGACGGCGCTCATCACGATTCTGTTCGCGCCGGTATTCGCGGCGTTGTGGACCTTTCTCGGTCGCCGCGGCAAGGATCTGTCGCCGCCCGCCAAGTTCTCCTTGGGATTGGCGTTGTTGAGTGCAGGGTTCCTGGTGAGGTTCTTCGCCTCCAGGCTCGTAGTGGGCGGCGAACGCGTGCTGCCCACGTGGCTCCTCGTCACGTATTTTTTGCAGGAATGCGGCGATCTGTGTCTCTCACCCGTCGGTCTGTCCTCGATGACCAAGCTTGCACCGGCGCGACTCGGCGGGCAGGTGATGGGGCTCTGGTTCCTGGCGCTCGCGCTCGGCAACAATGTCGCCGGGCAACTGTCGATCGAATACGACGCCGCGGATTTGAGTTCGCTGCCGCGGCTGTTCATCAAGATTTTTTGGTGGGGATCGATTGCCGCCATCGTCATGCTGCTGCTCACACCCGTGCTCAAGCGCGCTATGGCGGGCGTGAAGTGACTTCACAATCGCGCGGCGATATACAGCATCGCGAAATTAGTGTCGCGTCCGCGTGCTGCGCGTACAAAGTCGCCGGCCGAGAAATGCACTACCGCCGCTCGCAGGCTCAGATTCGGATTGATGCGCCAGTTGGCGGCGATTTGCTGCTCGAGTCCGCTGTAGCGCTGTCGACCGACGTTGCCGGCGATCAGCGGAAACAAGGGCGACGCGTAGAAAGCATCCCTCGTGCTATATCGCCAGAGACCGCCGCCGGTGTACTCGACGTCCAGGGGCTTTGTTGGAAACAGGTGCAAATCAAGTCCGGCCTCGATCAGATTGGCCGGTGCTTCGAGCACTGCCTCGCTGCCGTAGGACACGTTGGGGTACAGCGCATTGAACGTACCCACCGTTCCCTGCAACGGATTGCGGCTGCCACTGAGTACATCTGCCTTGGCGCCGAGTCGCGGTTTCCATGCCGCATCAGAAAAAGTCCAACCCGCTTCATTGTGAACGGCGAACGCCAGTACCCTGCGCGTATTGAAACTCCCGGTTTGAATGGCGACTTCGTTCGTCGAGTCGAAGGCACCCGAATTGCCATACCAGCGCGCACCGAAGGTGGACGTATGTTCCTCCCCAGGTGACCGCATGCCGGTATAGAAGGAAACCGCTTGATTCGCGTTGCCAAAGTAGTACGCATCCAGGCCGTACTGCGTGCCTCTCACCGAATTCAACGTCGCATACACTCCCCAAAGAGATTGTTTCGTGTTGCTTGCATCGTCGAAATATCCGGGCCTATCGGTCACGGGCCTTACCGCCAGAATGTCGACCCGTAGCCCGGGTAGGACGTAGAAAGCCTGCGCCCCGTCCCACGCTTGCCGAATATTCGGGCCTTCGCGCGGGCTGACGATGAGTCCTTCGCCGAATTTGGTTTCGAAGCGGCCCGCACGCAACGTGAGGCGGCCGGCGCCGAGGGTCGGCGAATAATCGACAAAGGCTTGTTGAACATCGCCACGGTCGTCGTCAGTCGGCACTGCGCCGGGCTTGCGACCGCCTTCCAGAAAATTGCCGAGCTGGACGAACACTCTCAGCTCGTTCAGATGCACGTCGGCATCGACCAACGCTCGACTCAAGTCATAGGTGGTATGCGGCGCCTGCGCGAGGCCAAAATAGCCGTGGTCGTAAGACTCCACCCGCTCGCGCAGATCCGCGCCGAGCGACAGATAGCCGTTTTCCACTGCGGCGATCGGGATATATTTCAAATGGTCGTACCACGAGATTCGATTGTTCGAATCAGCGAGATACGTGAAATCATCGTCGTAGCGGAAAAAAGCAAAACCATCGGCATGCGCTCGCGTGGCCGTGAAGACCGTGGCGACGGCAGCCAAATACATTCCAAGACGGTTTCGCACGTAACCGTCTATGAACGGGAGATTTGCGCGCCGATCCGCGCGATCTCGGCACCAGCTTTCGCGAGTGAAGCTGCGTTGGTGTGCACGGAGCTCGGGCCGAGCACGAGCGGGAATGCGTGCGGTTTGGCCGTACCGATGAGAATTCGCGCGGCTTGCTTTGATGCAGTGATCTCGATGTCACCGGAGCCTTCCAGTACGAGCAACTCGCGGACGGTCGGAGACCGTTGGATTTCGGGCGTTCCCTCGAAAGCGAAGGCCCAAGCGACTGTGTGGGTAGAAGGTGGCTGATACGACCATGTACGGCCGGGCTCGAGACTCACCACGAAATAATTCATGTCTTGATGCGAATCCACTGGACTCGCGACGCGATCGTCAGCACTTTGCATCACGCCCAGCAGCACCTTGACTTCAGCGCCCGGTATTGAGAGCGTCGGTACTTCCTCGGGAGGCACGTACTGCCCGAGCGCGGCGCCGTCTTCGATACCGGGCGGCATGGGGACCCACAGCTGAAAACCGATCGCCGGGCCGGTCCCCTGCAACCATCCTTGGTGCCATGCGCCGCCGCCGGCATTCATCCATTCCAAGCCGCCGGCTTTGAGGACGCCCGACTGACCAGTCGTGTCCGTGTACTGCACGTCGCAGCCCGGTTGCCAAGTCAACGTCGCGATGCCCGAATGCGGATGCATGCCAAAGCCAAAGCCCGGCGTGACGTTGGCGTCAAAACAGTCCAGGAACACGAATGGCTTGAGACGTTCGCCAACATCCTGCGGACTGATCAGACGAGTGATGGGACCATGAGCCATGCCGCGTGTGCGCGTGGCGATGGAGCGCAGACTGCTCTTCGTCATAGGATCGCCTGTTGTGTTCCTGGGTTTCTTACTTCGACGGTGTCAGCTTCGCGACGACTTCTTGCATATTGATCTGGGCCGCTTTTTGCCCCTCGGCGGTGCCGAAGTCGGGATACAGTTCCGTCAGGACTTGGTTGCCGTCGGTGATGACCGCACCGATCGCGCGCATTCGCGCCCAGGTGAGCTGATCGGCTAGAGCGGTCATGCTTCCGGAGGCGTCGGCGACGACCTCGACGCGGTAGCCTAGCCGCAGCGCGCTTTCAACGGTGTGCATGAGGCAGATGTCGCTGGTGAGCCCGGCAATGATGAGATTCTTCCTTCCCGTCACTTTCACCGCGTGAGCGAACGCCGGATCGAGAAACGCACTCAGTGTGCCGCCCCGTTTCACCCGTTGAGCATAGGCCGCGGGGGCCAGATCCTGGATGTCCTTGATCGTCGGACCCACCTGGGTGGTTTCCATCGTCGACGTGATCACGAGCGGAATGTGCAATTCGGAACCGAGCCGCGCGAGCATTCGCACGTTCGCAATCATGGTTTCACGCGGCAGACTCTTGACCCAATCGACGGTGAGGTTCTGATGATCGACGAGCAGGATCGCGCTGCTGGCGGGCGTAAAACTGGGAGGGACTTCCGCCAGTGCTCGAGAGGTCATGAGAATGGGCAGGAGGAATAGCGGTAGAAGCTTCATCAGGAACCCTTCTTGTAGTTGGTAAGGTTAATCGGCGCAAGCCAGAGATTCATCGCGCGGCATGCGTCGAGATGAGATCATCAACGCGGATTGCGGTTTATACAATAAGCGCTCTAGGACAAAGACATTCTCATGAATGGGATAATTTAAAATGTACACACTCGGCGAAGTCGATCTTTTTGTGGCGGTCGGCAGAGCGCGCAGCTTTACCCAAGCCGCCAAATCACTCGGCATGCCGACCTCGACACTTTCGCGGCGAATCGCGGAGTTTGAACGCGCGCTCGGCTTGCAGTTGTTCGTCAGGACTACGCGGCGTGTCGAGCTCACCGAAGCGGCAAGACACTATCTCGCGCGTTGTGAAGCAATCGTGGATGCAGCCCGCGATGCGCGCGACGAGGTCCTCGGGCTTGCGGAGAATCCCGGCGGTCTGCTGCGTGTTTCGCTCGAGGCCGACGTGGGCGCGGCACTCGTCGCGCCCGCTGTGGCGGAGTTCCAGCTTCGGTATCCGAGGGTGACAATCGATCTTGATCTGTCGCCGCGCCGCGTTGATCTGATCAGTGAAGGATTCGATGTGGCAATACGTTTGGGGGCCCTTCCGGACTCGAGCCTTATCGTTCGGCGGATTGCTTCTCTATCCGTGGGTTTGTACGCGGCTCCCGCCTACCTTAAAGAATGTGGCGAGCCGCGTACGCCAGTCGAACTTAATGCCCATGCACGGCTTCATCTGTTACACACACACAACGCCGGTGACTGGCTGTTGCATAACGGACGCCGCAAAATTGTGATAAAAAAAGCGGGATGTTGTCTGTCGGCAAATAACATGACGATGCTTCGAAGTCTGTTGCGCCTGGGACGAGGCATTGGTGTGATGGATGAGGTGATGGGTGCGGAAGACGTGAAGGCGGGGGTATTGCGCCGAGTCTTGCCCGAGTGGACGTTGCCGCCTGTGGCGGTGTCTGCGCTGACTGCCGGCCGCCTGTTGCCCATCAAGACCCGTGCGTTCATCGATCTGGTTGCGAGCAAGATCGGCGCTGCTCGTTGATTTTTGCTGCGACAGCGTTTGGCCGCAACTCTCATGGCAGGATTTGAGGAGTTAGGAAATCATCAACATTCCGGTGAGCGAAGGCATGCCGTCTACTCGCATGGAGGCATTCAGCGATGGCGTCATCGCGATAATCATCACGATTATGGTGCTGGAACTGAAGGCCCCAAGGGAAGCTGCTGCGAGCGCAGTATTGGCGACCTGGCCCACCTTCGTGTCTTATGCCCTCAGCTTCACCACCGTCGCCATCTATTGGATAAATCACCATCATTTGTTGCATCTGTGTCGCCAAGTCGACAAGCAAACACTGTGGTTGAACATCAATTGGTTGTTTTGGCTGTCCCTGTTTCCCGTGACGACGGCTTATATTGGAGAGACTCGTGCATCTCCTTTTGCAATCGCGATTTATGCGGCGCTTTCAATGCTGGTGGCGACGAGTTTTCTCCTGCTTCAACGCAGGGTTATGGCAGCAAATCCGCAGGTTGCAATTTTATCGGCCTCGACCAAACGGCGTTTGATAAAGAACCTCGCGGCCATAATTTCGACGATGGCGGCAATACCGCTCGCGTTTGTCTTTAAACCGCTTTCCGTCTTTCTACTCGTCATTCCGGCACTCACCTATTTGATTCCAGATTAGGCAGCTGATAGCGACCACGCTGACTGCCCCCGTCGTATGGCCGTTAATTTCAGTCGCTGTGTACTTTCGCAAATCGATACCCATGGGCGGCCGCTTTTTAAAAAAGCCACTATTGCAATCCTGCAAAAGTGTTTTCTAAACATCCCATTGTCTTAAGTTGTGTATGTCTCGACACTGTGCGGCAAGCATCAAATATTTAGGAAAGACATATGAACGCACATGCAGTAACACCCCGCTTTGCCATTCAAGACTCCGTTATTCTTTTGGTTGACCACCAGACGGGAACCGTGAGTTGGATCAAGAGTTTGCCGATGGCAACCGTGATCGCGAGTTGCCGAGTGCTGGCGAAGATGGGTGTCACATATGGCATTCCACTGGTGCTTACGACGACCATGGAAGAGTATGTGGGGCCGACGATTCCGGAGATCCAGGAAGTTGCTGCTGATGCGTTCGCCAAGCGGTTCAAGCGGGGCGGCCAGTTGAGCTGCTGGGATGATCCAGCGTTGAAATCTGCGCTTCAGACCTTGGGTCGTAAGAACCTGATCCTCGCGGGCCTGACGACCGACATCTGTTTGTACTGGGCGGCTCGGGACGCAGTGGGATTGGGTTACCAGGTTATGGTCGTGGCAGACGCGTGCGGAACGATGTCGGCACTCGGCGATGGGCTCACCTATGCCAGTTTGCGCGAGATCGGCGTTCGGGTGACCGTGGTCAACACTGCCGTCACTGAGCTGGTGAACAATTTCGGTACGCCCGAAGGTCAAAAAGCCCAACAGATCATGAGCGACGAGATCATTTCGAAGCTCAGCAAGTAGATAACGTCATGCCGGAAAAGGACGCATAGTGAAGGCAACGATCGACGATCAGGCCCACCTATTTACCTTGATCAATACCTTCAAGGTTCAAAGAGACAGGGCAGCGCAGGTTGTTGCGTCACTGCGGAAATTCACAGAAGAGCAGACAAAGTCGATGCGCGGATTCGTTGCTGCAAGTGTTCACGTCAGCCTGGATCAGACAACCGTTGTCAATTATGTACAGTGGACGACGCGTAGCTCGTTCGACGCAATGTTCGAATCCGCCGCCGCGAAGGAACACATTAAAGAATTAAAAGGCTATGTCGAGAGCGTCAGTCCGATGTTTTACGAAGTAGTGTACGTCGGCCAGCCCTCTCTATAGTTTAAGCATTGGATCAGCGGCTCCGTCCGGATCGGCTTCTTTGCGATAAATAGGCCAGGGCACCCGGGCCGTGCGTTAAGCAAACGGTCGTTTTGCCGGCTCCATGAATTTCCCCCATAGTTGACCATTCCAATTCATGCGGGATGTCCGATGTCACTTTCTTGTAAATCGCGCCACCCGATCGTCAGCGCGGCGCTGTTGCTCTCATTTAGCTTGGGAATCCGTCCCATCCTTGCCGCAGAGCTGCCGCCCGAGACGATGCGGGCCATTGATGCGTTGGTCGAGACGGCATTGGTGGAGACTCGCGTCCCCAGCGCCTCGATCGTGGTGGTCAAGAATGGTGAGATCGTCCTGGCCAAGGCCTACGGCAAGTCGCGCTTGCCGATGGTTCAGGCCACGCCGTCGATGCGTTACAAGATCGCGTCGAACAGCAAGCAGTTGACCGCCACCGCGATCCTGCTGCTGGCCGAACGGCACAAGGTGTCGCTCGACGACAAGGTGGCCCGCTTCCTGCCCGACCTGACCGGCGCCGACCGAGTCACGATTCGCAATCTGCTCACCCACACCTCCGGCTACCAGGACTACTACGCTGAGGATTATGTGCGGCCGGAGATGCGCAAGGACACGACACCGCAACACATCCTCGACGTCTGGGGCAAGCGGCCGCTCGATTTCGCGCCCGGTTCGCGCTGGCAGTACAGCAACACCAACTATGTCATCGCCGGCCGCATCGTCGAACAGGTCAGCCACCTGCCATTGATGGTGTTCTTGCATAAGGAGATTTTCGACAAGCTCGGCATGCAGAGCCCGGTCGATGTCGGCGGTGGCTGGAGCGCCGACGATGCCACCGGTCATACGACCTACGGTCTGGGCCCGGCGCGGGAAGTCGCCCCGGAAGGCAAGGAGTGGATGTGGGCGGCCGGCGAGCTGGGCATGACCGCCAGCGATCTGGCCCGCTGGGATATTTCATTGATGAAAGGCGAGATCTTGTCGCCCTCTTCGACCCAGGCGCTGACCACCCAGATGACCCTGAACGATGGCACCGCCACGAACTATGCACTCGGCCTGACGGTCAAGCAGTTGGATAATGGCCACCGCAGTTGGGCTCACACCGGTGGCGCGTCCGGCTTCCATAGCATGAACGTCCTCTATCCCGACGACCGCGCCGCGATTACCGTCCTGACCAATGGCGAGGGTGAAACCGCGCGCACCGTGGTTACTGGAATCGAGACGCTGCTCTTGTCGCCGCATACTGACCCCGACGCTGCATCCGCGTTGACCCGGGCACGGGCGCTGTTCACCGCTCTGCAGGCGGGCAAGATCGACCGCGCCGCGATGACGCCTGCGCTCAACGACTATTTCTCGGATGCGGTGCTCAGGGATTTCGCCGCGTCGCTCGGGCCGCTTGGCGAGATCGAGGCGTTCACGCAAACGAGTTTCCAGGATCGCGGCGGCATGATCAACCGCGTCTTCAAAATCAAGGCGGGCGGTACGATCCTGACCATGGACAGTTATCTAATGTCCGACGGTAAGTGGCAACAGTGCCTGGTTTTTTCAGAATAGTGGCTGTGGTATGGCGGAGGGGCGGCGCGATTAATGCCCTTCAGAAAAGTTTCCGTGCGCAGTTTATTGGAGTAAATTGGGTTCTCCGGGGTTTTTAGCCCGGTCCAGATTCGACGGCTCACTTAGTGTCTGCCGTTGCGCACAACCCATTTTTAACCGACCGCGGCGCTCATGCGCTGTGCGGCACGTGTTACCGTGGGGCGAAGATCTTCGTGTTGCGGTGGCCCGCACTCTTTAGGAGATCTTGTGAGCTCAAAATCCAATTCGAAGTCCAAATCCAAGTCGAGCCCCAACGCCGCGGGCACCACCTCGGCCGGCCCATCCCATCCTGACAGCCCGGCTACTGCATTGGCCGAGCATGCAGCGGAGCAGGAAGCCCTGGTATCCGCGGTCCCATTCAACGAGAACAAGCCGCTCGAGTACGGCTACGACCATGCCGTGGCGCCACAGGCAGGCAAGAGCGTGGAGATGCCTTCACCGCAAACCGGCGCCGGCACGCTGAGTGAGGCGAACGAGTCGCCGAAGACCGGCGCTCCCGCCTTGGCGCCCGTCGCGCTCGACGGCGCATTGACCGCGAAGCGGGTCAACGATGCCGGGCAAATGCTCACGACCAATCAAGGCGTCGCGATTGCGGATAATCAGAATTCCCTGAAAGCCGGCCTGCGCGGCCCGACGCTCCTCGAAGACTTCATCCTGCGCGAGAAGATCACGCACTTCGATCACGAGCGCATCCCGGAGCGCATCGTGCACGCGCGCGGCTCGGGCGCGCATGGTGTGTTCGAGAGTTACGCTGCGCTGACGGAGCACACCAAAGCCGCGCCTTTCTCCGCGAAGGGCAAGATCACGCCGGTGTTCGTGCGTTTTTCCACGGTTGCGGGTGAACGCGGCTCGGCGGACACGGCACGGGACGTGCGCGGTTTCGCCGTCAAGTTCTATACGGACGAGGGGAACTGGGATCTGGTCGGCAATAACATCCCGGTCTTCTTCATTCAGGACGCGATCAAGTTTCCGGATCTGATTCACGCGGCAAAGCCTGAACCCAACAACGCGATGCCGCAGGCGGCGACCGCCCATGACACATTCTGGGACTTCGCCTCGCTGATGCCCGAATCCACCCATATGCTGATGTGGGTCATGTCGGATCGCGGCATTCCGCGCAGTCTTCGCATGATGCAAGGTTTCGGCGTGCATACCTTCAGGCTCATCAATGCAGAAGGCCAGTCGACTTTTTGCAAATTCCACTGGAAGCCTCTGCTTGGAACCCATTCGCTGGTCTGGGACGAGGCCGTGAAAATCGCCGGCTGCGACCCCGATTTTCATCGCCGCGATTTGTGGGAGGCCATCGAGTCTGGCAACTATCCGGAGTGGGAATTGGGCGTGCAGCTCTTCACGGAAGAGCAGGCTGAACAGTTCAGCTTCGATGTGTTGGATTCCACCAAGCTTGTGCCCGAGGAGCTGGTGCCCGTGACGCCGGTGGGGAAGATGACCCTCAACCGCAATCCCGATAATTTCTTTGCGGAAACGGAGCAAGTTGCGTTCTGTACCGCGCATGTCGTGCCGGGCATCGATTTCAGCAACGACCCGTTGCTCGCCGGCCGTCACCACTCGTATTTGGACACCCAGATCTCCCGATTGGGCGGCGCCAATTTTCACGAAATCCCGATCAATGCATCGCTCGCACCGGTACACAACAATCAGCGTGACGGCCACCACCGCCAGGCAATTGCACGCGGCCGCGTGGCCTACGAACCCAATTCTTTAGGAGGCGGGTGCCCGTTTCAGGCCGGGATGAAAGGTTTTGCGTCTTTTCCGAAGGCGATCGAAAACACGGCGCCGGTCGACAAGGTTCGCGGCAAGCCCGAGAAATTTGCCGAGCACTACAATCAGGCCGCCTTGTTCTTCAACAGCCAGACCCCGACCGAGCAGGCGCACATCATCGGCGCGTTTCGTTTCGAGCTCAGTAAAGTGACGATCCCCGCGATCCGCGAGCGCATGGTCTCGGGTTTGCGCAATGCGTCGGAATCCCTCGCAGCCTCATTGGCGGCGTCACTCGGGTTGGAGTTGCCGGAAGCGATGCCACGGGCCTCGGCGCAGGTCGTCGACCCCGAGATCGAATCGGCACCGTCGTTATCGTTGCTGGCGTTGCCCGGCGAGCCCGGCATCGCCACGCGTAAGGTCGCGATTCTGGTGGCGGACGGCATGACGGGCGCGCCCATCACCCAGGCGCTCGATGCGCTGACGGCCGCGGGTGCGGTGGTTCGACTCCTGAGCACACGCTTGGGATCGGTCAAGGACGCGGAGGGCACCTCTTTTGAGATCGATGCCACGTTGGAGAACACCCCGGCAGTGCTGTTCGATGCACTGGTGCTACCCGACGGGATCACCGCCGTGGAAGCGCTGTCCAAGGATGGGCGCACCTTGGAGTTCTTGAAGGATCAGTATCGGCACTGCAAATCCATCCTCGTGCTGGGGGCCGCGTCGAAGCTTCTGCAGAAGGCAGGCATCTTCGAAGTGCTGCCGACCGGCGAGCCCGATCCAGGTCTCTTCGTGCGACCTGCTGCGGAAGCGCAGACGGCCATCGAGGCGTTCATCGGTGCCATCGGCAAGCATCGTCACCCGCAGCGCGACAGTGACCCGCCGCTGATTTGACACGCGTTTGAAAACAGGGAGAGAGACATGAAGATCAGCAATCAGGAAATGAATCCGCTGCACGAGGTATCGCCCGAGGATGCGATCGGGATGCTCGTGGCGGATCACAAACGGGTCGCGAGCCTGTTTGCGGATTTCAAAAGGTTGACGGACGAGGGGCGCGATGCCGGGAAAGCGCCCATTGTCGAACAGATCTGTAGAGAACTCACCATCCACGCGCAACTGGAGGAGGAATTGTTCTATCCCGCGGTGCGTGCCGCGATCGACGATGCGGACCAGGTGGACGAGGCGGTGGTCGAACATGCGGGCGCAAAAGAATTGATAGCGCAACTCGAGAACGCCAGGCCCGATGATGATTTGTATGACGCCAAGGTCACCGTCCTGGGTGAGCAGATCGACCACCACGTCGAGGAAGAAGAAGGCAGCATGTTTCCGAAGGCGCGCTACGCCGGACTCGACACGCAAACGCTTGGTGCGGCGATGCTGAAGCGCAGGGCGGAGTTGCAAAAGGGGGCCAGCAAGCCGCCGGCACCGGCAGCGAAGGTCGGGAAGAAGAAGTCCGGTGCATCGAAGGCTGCTGCTAAAAAGACCGCCAAGAAAAAGACCCGATGAATCGAATGTCATGTGGACAACCACGATCGTCATGCTGGTGGCGGGTTTGTTGATCCTCATGATTGGCAAGCGACGGACGCCTTGGGAAAGTCTGCAGACGGTTCTTCATAGCCTCGTTCCCATCATCGCCGCCTGCGCTTATCCGGCGATGGCGACTGGTCAGGGTCTGGTTTTGCTGCCGACGGGTGCCGCCGTAACCGTCGTGATTGGTGCGGCTCTTTGGCCGTTGTATCCTGGGTCGATTCCCATGCGTTTCTTGTCTTTGACAATTCAGTTGCTGGCAGCGCTGACGCTTCCGCCTATGCTTTTCGAGTTCTGGTCAAGAAGGCGTGATCGGCTAGCCATTCCTATCGCGAGTTTGCCGGGCCACCGACCGCCTGCAGAGCTGGGATCCTTTGCTCTACCGGTGGCAGAGCAGGAAACGCCGCGTGCGGCTCCGCCTGATACCAGTACGCGACGGAATAATAATTATCGGATCGCAGGTTTGCATGACCGTGCTCGATGGTCGCCTTGAGCGACTTGGTGAACGGAATGGGTGCATCCAGGTGGAAGCGGTAGACGCTGGACCGGCTGCCTGCGCTTTCAGTGCCTACTACGGGGGCGCCGTATAGGGGATAGGAGAACGCTTCGCCGCCAAAATCCCAGGCACCGAGGAAGTAGTCTTCTGCGCCGGTGCCGGCGATCGATGGTGTCTTCTCGCCATCGATGAAAAACATGTCGTCCCCTTCGCCCCACCAGTAGTCCTGGTTCTGAAGAACCGACATAGTGACGCCTACGTAATGCCCCTTGCCCTGCGCCTCGAGCCAAATATAGTTGTCCGTGCCTTCCAGGTTCGGCTTGCCACTGGCTTGGTACTCGTCGTTCGGGTCCCAACTCGCGACCCACCCGTGAGTCGGTTGCGACTGCCTATACTGCGCATGAAAAGAGAGGGTTCCGGGCGGCAACGCATGCACATATGACCGATAGTCGATGTTGTAGTAAAGAGCGCCGATCTTCTTCCTGCCTTCGTTCGTCACCGTGATGCGCGCGTGGTGCGCGAAAGGCATTGGAAAAAAGCTGTTCAGCGCCTTGACACTGCCAACCGACAACATTTGCGATTGCCAGCTATGGTATTCGCCAAGACCCAAGCCAAAAAAGTCTCCGATCGGTGTTTCGACGCTGGGTGTGGCTTCCCCGTCCCAATACATGCGAAGCACGATGCGCTTAAGGTGATACGACTCCTCATCGGCAATGGTGAACCATAGGTGCGAGATCGTCGCCGGTCCGTCCACGTCCAGCACAGTCAGCGTTCCTCCCGGAGGGATCGCTCGCGAATCGGCATTGCCGCCCGTGGGATCGGTGCTCGATGCGCGATGGAGTGTGTAATTTTGCCGAAGCGTGACGTCGGGCTGCCAGCTCGACAAAATCTGTGCGTGGATCAGTGGTGAGGCATTTAACATCGAGAAAAGCGCGATGCACCGGATCACGGGACCATGGCTCATACCCATATTTCCTGACATGACTTCCTCCCAATTAATGCGCCATCGTAAATCTAAAAGATCTCCGATATTCAGTCGAAACCGGCACCCGTTCCCGTGGGCAGACTCCGCCAACGCATTGACCTCCGTCCGAGACATCGAAGCACGCGCCGGAGTCGAAGAAACCGTTTTCGCCTACGCGGGCGTCTACATCCGCAGGCAAAAGGGCCTCGAATCCCCTGTTCCAGTTTGCGAAACTCCGTGTAGTGATCGGCTCCCGTACGATGAAGACGCGTTTGTCTCGGGTCGCTGCTGATCTCTACGAATAAAGCGTCAACTACCGGTTCTGGGCCTTCAAACACCTGCAGACTGACGCATCGTCATTGACGGCGGTAACAACGTGGTTGAAGACATTTCCTAGATCAGAAAGACGCGATCGCATAGGATACGCACCGATCAGCGAAACACCTTGGTGCGACGTCCTTCAGATCGCGCCGCGAGGTTTGCCACTGTGCGTAGTGCCGAGTTTCTTACCCTTAATTTTCGGCTTGAGTGATGGCCGGTAATCCATCGATAGCTGCAGAAGCCAAACGCCTCATGCTCTCCGGCCAATACGAGGCAGCACTGCCGCTGGCCGAGCGTGCGGTAAGCGACGCCAAGACCTGTTTGCCCGCCCACAGCTTCCTTGCCGCTCTATTGCTGCGCCTGGGTCGCGTTCGTGATGCACAGGATGTGGTCGCAAGGGCAATCACGCTCGACCCAGGCGCGGCAGAGGCGCAAGACGGATTAGCCTACGTCGCAACGGAACTCGGACAGCACCACGATGCCAATGCGCTGTACCGTCGTGCAACAGCATTGGCGCCCGGGAAATCGTGGGCTTGGTACAACCTTGCGTGCAGCGAACGCAGCTTCGGTCGGCTGGTCGCCGCCGAAGAAGCCTGCGAACGCGCGATCTTGATCGACGCGCATCAGTATCGCGGCGTCCTGCTGCGATCGGAATTGCGCGTACAGGTGGCCGGGGCCAATCACGTGGCGGATCTCGAGCGCCGTCTTGCCAACCCGAAGCTGGATATTCATGGGCGCATTTTTTTAGGCTACGCGCTTGCCAAGGAGTTCGACGATCTGCATCGGTTCGATGACGCGTTCCGCTGTTTCGCGGGCGCCGCCAAATTGCGTCGCTCGCAGTTTCGCTACGACATTGCGGCCGACGAGCACCGCATGCAGCGCATCGCCGAGCTGTTCTCGGACTCCTCGCCAGGTCGCCTTTCTCACGATGAAGCCCCTTTTATATTTATCGTGGGTTTGCCCCGCTCGGGTACCACCCTGGTCGAGCGCATACTCACCGGACTCGCCGGCGTGCGGTCCAATGGGGAGACGGAGAATTTCTCGCGCGCGTTATCGGCCGCGGGTTCGAGCACGCCTGTAATCGACATGGTGCAACGAGCGGCTGCGGCTGACCCGGCCGCCGTCGCGGCGTGTTACGCAAAGCTGGCGCGACCCGCCGCGCCTGGCCAGCGGGTCGTCGACAAGCTGCCGACCAACTATCTTTATGTTGGCGCGATTCGCCGCGCGTTGCCTGCTGCCAAAATCTTGCTGGTTCGCCGCCAACCCCTGGATAGTTGCTTCGCTATGTACCGCGCCCTCTTCGGGGACGCCTATCCGTTCAGCTACGACTTCGAAGAGTTGGCTCGCTACTACGCGGTTTACGACAAGCTCATGCAGCATTGGCTCAAGGAGTTTGGCGAAGCCATCCACGAAGTTGTGTATGAAGAGCTGGTGCGTGATCCGCAGCGCGTTGGCGCCTCGATCGCTGCGTTCTGCGGGCTTGCATGGAACCCGAACGCCACGGACATCGAGAGCAACCAGTCCGTATCGTTGACCGCGAGCGCCGTCCAGGTGCGCCGCCCGATCTATGGCACGTCATCCGGCCGCTGGCGCCACTATCGCACCCATCTCTCGCCGCTGATCGAAGCGCTACGCCGTCACGGCGTTACCGTTCCAGACGATGCCTGAAGCGCCGATCGGTACCCGCGCCGGTCACTGATTGAACCGGTACTTGAGTTCGACCCCGATGGTGCGGGGCTGCGCGATCAGATAACGCGGCCGCACGGTCGGGGTCTGCAGTTCGATCACCTCGGATTGTTCATCGCCCAGATTGGCGCGCACGTCGAGCAGGTTCCGCCCAAACAGCGACGCCTCCCAGGGCCCGGTCGTGCCGCCGACATGCAGATCGAGCATGCTGTATGACGCGCGCGGCCGGCCGCCGTCCTGGACCGGCACCACCGAGTAGCTGACGCTGCGTCCGGTGAAACTGTACTGCGGTCGGATGAACGCCGTGCCGTACGCGGTGGGGATGCTGTAGTCCGCGAGTAGTGAACCCGTGACCTTCGGCACGCCGTTGAGCGCCTGGCCGGCGACGAACCCGGTAGCACCCTCCGGTACGGACGTGATCTTCGCATTGTCGTAGCCCAGGGACAGGCTCAGGTTCAGGCCGTGGATGGGCGCGATGTCCGCTTCGAACTCCGCGCCGGTGCTCGTTGCGGTGCCGGCGTTTTGGGTGACGCTATAGGTGCAGGCGAGCAGGACGTTCTGCTGAATGTTCTTCCAGTCGATGCGGAACGCCGCCGCGCGTAAGGCCATGCGGCCGTCGAACACGGTGTCCTTGGTGCCCACCTCGTAGCTCCACAACGAATCGCTCTTGTAGGAGCCGAAGTCAGCACCGCATTGATCGGGCACGCTGTTGGCGCCGCCGCTGCGGAACCCCTTGGCAGCACTGGCGTACACCATGAAATCGGGCGTGAACTGATACTTGGCCGTATAGCGCGGCGTGACCGAGTGCTCGCGGTGATCGATGTAGGCATCGGTGGTGCCCTCGTTGATCCACCCATACCAAAAATTGTGCTTCTTGAACTGGGTCGTGGAACCGCGTACGCCGGCGGACAGTTCAAACCCTGCAACGGTGTAAGTGAGGTCGCCGAATTCCGCAAATTCATTGTTCGACAACGGCACGTCCTGAATGTACGGCAGGATCTGATCGGGCGGATTGCCCGGGATGGCCGGCTGCGTGATGTCCTGGCCCGTGTGGCTCTTGCCGTGGGTGTAATACAGACCGGCGATGACCTGTACCGGGAAGGCGAAGGACGATTCGAAACGAATTTCCTGTGTCAGCGACGTCAGATTGAGAAAGCTCGGTGCAGGGGAGGCCAAATACTCCGGCGGCAGCAGTCCCGTCGCGTAGGTCGGCGCCCAGAAGGTTGCCGAGGCTTCGGTGTTGTCCTCCACGTCTTCGGTATGGCGGTGAAACCAGGCGCTCGAGGCGATGATGGAGCCGAAGTCCATCTTGTACTTGGCGGTGAGACTGCTGAAGGTCCATTGATCCCGGCTCGACTCCTCGATGTTGAGCGGCCGCACCTGCGTCAGGTTATCGGTGGAGTAATCCGCCAGCGGGAAGCCGTTGGCGCGCGCGTTTTGAAAGATCACCATGGGCGTGACGTCGAGTCCCGGCAGGAAAGATGGCGTGAAGTGCAGCGTCAACATGCCGCCGTACTCCGAGTCGCCCGCGATGTGCGACTCGACGCCGGCGGCCTGGCCTGGCGGCAACGCGTAGCCGGGCGTCGTCGCCACGCCGTACTGGCGGTTGAAGTAGCCCGGCTTGTACAGGTTATAGGCGCTGAATTTCAATCCCAGTTGATCCTCGATCAAGGGCACGTCGACGCTGCCCGACACGTCGTAACCGGCGCCGCCGTGATTGATGTCGAATCCTTGCGCATCGACGTAGCCGCCGAATTTTTCCGAGTCGGCCGCTTTGGTGATCAGGCGTACCGTGCCGCCCATGGCGGAGGAGCCGAACAGCGTACCCTGCGGTCCGCGCAGTACCTCGATGCGCTGCAGATCGAGCACGCGCGGATCGAGCGCCAGCGGCACGGGCGTATCGTCGATGTAGAAGCTGGTGGTTGCCTGGCCGTTGCGGTAACGGCCGCCGGTGATGCCGCGAATGGTGACCGTGCGGCCGTTGGTGATGCCGAAATCGCTGCCGGTGCCGAATGAGAGATTCGGAATGGCGTGCGCATAGTCGGCGAAATTCACATCGGAGAACTTTTGCAGCGTATCGCCCGAGATCGCCGTGACGGAGAGTGGCACGTCCTGAATGCTTTCACTGCGCCTTTGCGCCGTCACCGTGATGGATTCCAGGGGATCGGCTGACGGGTCTGCGGCGTTGGCACGCAGTGCCGTACAGATCGCGGCCGCCAACAGGGTCATCTCTCCACACGTGACACGCGCGGCGAATTTCTTGTGCATGGCACGTCCCCAAGATTCGTTATAAATCAGTCGTACGAAGTCGCACCTTGAATTCAGCAAGGTTCATGCCACTGGCCAATTCCCCGTTCCAGGCGCTCGCCGCGGCTGCGGATCGTCCGGCGCGGCTGCGCGATGCGCGATCGCGGAGCATCCGCGATCCTCGTCAGTGCATTCGTGCTCGGCGTCTGTACAAGTACAGCGGAATACCGAGACACGCCATGCCCAATCCGGCGAGCGACTCGGTCGGGCGGCTGATCAATGTCGAGATCACGAAACAGATCGCCACCCCGATGTAGATAGCGGGCAGCCACGGGTAGCCGGTACACCGATAGGGCCGCGGCCGGTCCGGCTGCGTGCGACGCAAGATGAAGACCGCGCCGACGGTGAGCGCGTATGTCACGGTCATCATGAAGATGAAGCAGGTGTAGAGCTGCTCGTAGCGGCCGCTGACGATGAGGACGATCACCCAGGCGCATTGCCAGAGGAGCGCGGTACTCGGCGTTTTCCAGCGCGGATGGATCCTGGCCATGCCGGCGAAGAAGCTGCCGTCGAGCGCCATGCTGTAGTAAATGCGCGCGCCGCCCAGCACCACCACCGAGGCTGCGCCGAACGAGATCGCGCCGATGAACAGGGAGATCCACTGCCCCGCATCGTGTGAGAACAGCGCCGTCATGGCCGCATCGGCCGCGGCCGGCTGCTGCGCCAGGACTTCGGGCGCCAATGCATACAGGAATACGACGTTGGCCAGGAGGTAGGTGACGATGATGGTGAGAATGCCCAAGATGAGCCCTAAGGGCAGGTTGCGCCCTGGATTCTTGATCTCGCCGCCCACCCAGGACAGAAATTCCCAGCCGTCGAAGCTGAAGAAGAGGGCAATCGTGGCGACGCCGATGCCGCCGAACGTTACGGGCATCATCGTGCCGGCCGCCGGCGCGTGAAAGTGCGACCAGGCGCCGTGACCGAACGCCAACCCGAACACCACGATGAGGCCGAGTGCGGTGAGATAACCCAACGCCGTGACGTTCTGCAACCAGGCTGCGACGCGCACGCTGCGCAGGTTCACTGCGGTGAGCACGATCACTGCGACCACGGCGAACAGCGTTTCGCGGGTCACGTCGAGGTGATGGCCGAAAGCGCCCGGCGAAAACGCCACCTGCTCGGCGCCGAATTGCGGGAAAGCCCGGCCGATGAAGATGGCCGAGCTGATCGCCATCGCCGCGAGCGCACCGCTGTTGCCCGCGGTGAACAACACCCAGCCGTAGAGGAAGGCCGCGAAGCGGCCGTACGCTTCACGAATGAAGACGTATTGTCCGCCGGCTTCCGGGTACATACCGCCCAACTCCGCGCAGGCCAACCCGGCGAGCAGTGTGATGCCGCCCACCAGCACCCACAGTCCGAGCGCGAGCGCCGGATTGGGCACGGCGCGCATCACATCCGCCGGCACGATGAAGATCGAGGCACCAATGGTGCCGCTGATGACGATCATCACGGAGTCGAACAAGGTCAGCTGCCGCTCGAGCTTGACGCCGCCTTCGGGCGCCTCAACGCGCATCGTGCAACGCGCTCTTAAGAAGAATAGTCCGGCTCTTCGCGATCGAGCACGCGCTTGATCGCCGTCAGATGTTTTTCCGCGTAGGCATCGAACACCGGTACCTGGCTGGCCAGATGCGCCGCGATGTCGTCGGACACGATTTGCAACGGCCGGCCGGTGGCCATGGCAAGCAGCTGCCGCTCGCAGGTGTCTTCGAGGTAATAAAGCCGATCGAACGCCGCTGCCGCCGTCGGTCCCACGACCAGCGGGCCGTGATTGCGCATCATGAGCACGTTCTTGTCGCCGAGAATGACAGCCTCCCGCTCGCCTTCCTCGACGGAAAACGCAGCGCCGCGGCAATCATCGTCGTACGCAATCTTGCCGAAGAACTGGAATCCCGACAGGAACACGGGCTCGACCCGAGCGTCCTTGATCAGGCACAGGGCGGTCGCATAGGGCGAGTGCGTGTGCAGCACGGCCTTGGCTTGCTTGTTACGCCGATGAATCGGCGCATGCAGCGAGAATGCCGACAGCTCCACCGTACCCTCGCCTTCGACGATGGTGCCGTCGAGATCGCACAGGAGCAGACTGCTCGCGGTCACTTCCGACCAGAAATAACCTTCGGGATTCACCAGGAACAGCTCGTCCGAGTACGGCGCCAGCAGGCTGAAGTGGTTACAGACGCCCTGTTGATACTTGAGGCGCGCTGCCCAGCGAAGCGTCGCCGCGAGATCGATGCGCGCCTGCCGCATGCCCGGCGTCATGCAGCGCTCAATGCGTGCTGCAGCGCCTGTGCGATGGGCTCGGCGTCCGCAGTCGACAGACAGACGGGATTCAACGACATGATTCCGGATCGTGCACGGGTGATATCGACTCGCACAGAAGGCGTGCCGGCACGCAGCCGATTCGCCACCGCCTGCACGTCGTGGGTCTTCAGATTGAGTTCGACCCGCGGAACGCCGCGGCCTTCTTCGTCCGCGACGATCCTCATCTCCGGCGCATTCGGCACCGTGCGCAGTGCCGCGATGACGGCGTCGTGAACCGTCTGCGCTATGCCAGCCAAGCGCGCCTCGCGTGCGGCGTCGTCGGAGCCTGCGAACTGCTCCAGCGCCAGCAGCAACCCGACCATCTGTTCCTTGCCCACCTTGCATGGTCGGCCGATGCCATTGCGCGGCACGCACTTCAACTCCCGTTTATCGATCAGGCTCGCCGGCGGCTGCCAGACGTCGAACTCGAAGTCCAGATCCAATTGCTGCAGCAGCGCCGAGACGATCAGGTCGCGCCGCCCGCACAGGATCCCCGATGCCATCGGACCACCGATGGCCTTGCCGCCGCTGAACGCCACGAGATCGGCGCCTTCGTCGATGAAACGCCTTAAGTTTCCCTTGGGCGGTAACTCCGCCGCGGCGTCGACCAAGACCGGCAGTTGCCGGCGTCGGGCAATGGCGCTCACTGTGGCGAGGGAAGGCCGCGAGTCCGGCCGTGCGACATGGAAGAAGCCGGCCGTCTTGTCGGTAATCGCCCCTTCCAGCTCCCAACCTTCCACGTCGCGCACCCCGACACCGACGATGCGATCGGAGACGCCCACCTCCACGAATCGACCGCCGGCCGCACGCACGGCATGATCATAAGAATTGCGCTGGCTGCGCGGCACGATGAATTCGTGGCGTAAGCCCGTGGTGTCGGGCAGTCGGTCCATCGCCACCGCATCCAGCCTCGCGATGCAGGCGGCCGCGCCGAGCAACAAACCCGCTGAGGCGCCCGAGGTAACGATGCCGGCTTCCGCACCGGTGTGGCGCGCGATGCGCTCGCTCGCCACCGCTTGCGCGTCGGCGATGTCGATGCACGCCTGTGCCGCGGCGGCCATCGCCAACGCAATCTCCTCCCGGATCGGGCTCGCGCTCAAATGGGTGACCGTCCCAGCGGCGTTGATGATCCGGCCAATGCCGAGAGACTTGAGCGGGTTGTTCGTGGACATTCGATTAGCGATCCTTGACGGCTGCGTCGTCAGTTGTCAACAATACAATCTTTCCGTGATGGGGCAGGTCATGAATGCGCGGGCGACACCAAGCGCGGGGTTCCGCGCAGCCATCGATGCCTCGCGCGAGGATTGGAATCTCATGGAAGAGGCCGAGGGACGCTGGCGTCGCGATGCCGGAGTGGGTGAAGGACTCCTGCGGTTGCTGGCGTCGTTGCAGCACGACGATGCCTTGAGCGCACCCGTCAACCTGTACGCACACTCTCTGCAGACGGCCACCCGTGCGATGCAGGATGGTGCCGACGACGAGTTGATCGTGGTCGCGCTCTTTCACGATCTCCCCGAGGCCATCAGCGAGAGCGAGCACGGCGCCATGGCGGCGCAACTGCTGGCGCCGAAAATTTCCCCGGCCAGAACGTGGCTGCTCACGCACCATGGGATCTTTCAGAACTATTACTTCGTTCATCACCCGACCCGTAATCGCTACGAGCGAAACGCGTATATGCAACACCCCTTTGCTGGAGAGACGGATCATTTTTGCCGCTGCTATGATCAAAACTCTTTCGATCCCGATTTTTCGGTGCCACCGCTCGCCGAGTTCCGGCCGATCGTGCGGCGCTTCTTCAGTGGAGCTGTCGACGCATGAATGAGCTGCCGCCGATTCGCCGCATCCTGAACGAGCGCGACCGCGGCTTCGCCGCCGCGGTGGTCGTTCCCTTGGGCGCCCGCTCCCTGATTTTCGTCTCCGGTGAAATCGGCCGCGACGAGTCCGGCAAGCTGGTGAGCGGCAGCTTCGAGGCGGAAGCACGGCAATTGTTTGCGAACCTGAAATTCGCGCTACAGCGGTCGGGCGCCGGCTTCAAGGATGTGGTGCGCATCACTGCGTACGTCACGGATCTTGCCGACTACAGCGTGTACGCGCAGCTTCGCAACGAAATGTTCGGTGACGAATGGCCGGCAAGCGCGAGCGTCGGAGTCGCCGATCTTTTGCTGGGCGCACGCATCGAGATCGACGCAGTCGCCGTGATCGCAAACGACGACGCCGCCACCGTCGTGAAGGTGGCCGAAGCGGCGGTCGCCCGGGAGACGGCGGCCGTCGCCGACATCGCGTTGAAGGAATGACCGCCGCCACGTCGATCGAGCTGGCTTATCGACAGGCAACACCGAAGTCCGCGGCACTGCTCGAGCGCGCCGCTCGCGTCATGCCCGGCGGCAATACGCGCACCGCGAGTTTTTATCCGCCCTATCCCGTCGTCATCGAACGCGGCGACGGGCCCTGGGTCTGGGACGTCGACGGGCGACGCTACGTCGATATGTTCTGTAATGGCCTGAGCCTGATACACGGCCATAACTATCCGCCGATCCGCACCTCCATCGAAGCCGCGCTGCCGCGCGGCACGGCCTGGGCCGGCGCGTCGCTCGACCAGATCGCCTACGCTGAATTGCTGACCCATCGTCTTCCGGCGATGCAGCGCGTTCGCTTCACCAATTCAGGATCTGAGGCGGGCATGCTCGCGGTGAAAGCCGCGCGCCATTTCACCGGTCGTCCGTACATCCTGAAGTTCACGGGCGCCTATCACGGCAGCTATCCGGACCTCGAGGCCGGTCTGTACGGCCAGGCGGATATCCCTGGCCGGGCGCTGACCGCCCACTTCAATGAGCTCGAGGATGTTGCGCGGGTTATGCAACGGCATGGCGATCAGATTGCGGCCATTGTAGTCGAGCCCGTGTTGGTGACCGGCCGGGTCGTCGCGCCTGAGGCAGATTTTCTACTGCAGCTGCAAAGTCTCGCGCGCCGTTACCAGGCGCTGACGATATTGGATGACTGCCTGATGTTGCGCCTGGCGGTCGGCGGTTCCGCAGAGAAATTCGGGTTGCAGCCTGAGATCATCGTGCTCGGAAAATTCGCAGGCGGCGGCACGCCCTTCGGCGCGTTCGGCGGCCGCGCGGACATCATGGAGATGTTCAATCCCACCCAGCCGGGCTGCCTGTTTCATGGCGGATCGTTCAATGGCAATCCGATCGGCTGCGCCGCAGGCTTGGTCACGCTGCGCGAGTTGACCGCCGAGCGCATCGCCGCGATGGATGCGCGCCGTGCGCGGATTCACGAGGCATTGGCTGCGCGCGGCACAGCGCTTGGCATCGGACTCGAGCTCTCAGGCCTGGGATCGGTCGGCGGCATCGCCTTTACCGCGGATCCCAGCCGCCATGAGGACGACCCGTCCGCGCTGAGTTTAGGCCCGCTGTTTCATCTGGCCTGTGCGAACGCCGGTGTGCTGCTGGGGCCGGGCGGCATCATCTCGCAATCGACCGTGCATGACGATGCAGCAACGCAGGCCGCGATTGCGGGTTTGAGCGCCGGCCTTGAAAGCGTTGCCGAGTTGCTGTCGAGTACCTAAGCCGGCCGCACAGACCAAAGCGCAATCGACGTGCTAGGGTCTCCGATCCCCCAAACAGTGAGGCAGGCATGAAGACGCAGTGCAGCGCCGGGCTCCTCCTGTGTTGGTTGGCTCAAGGCGCCGGGGCCGCGGAACGCCCACCGGCAGGCGATCCTGCCAATCTCGCGGATCTCGATCTGCAGGCGCTCATGCAGATGGATGTGATGGTGACCTCCGAGAGGCGCGAGGAGCGTTTGCAAAACGTACCGATCAGCGTCGACGCGATTACGGGCGCGACTCTCGAAAATTTCGGCGACAAAAATTTCTTCGACTACGCCGCCACCATTCCCAACTTGACGGTGGGAATCGGTACCGGCCAGGGTGGCAATGGCTCGGGCTTCGGCGTTTCATCCTCCCGGTCCGTCACCATCCGCGGTGTCGCCGGCAACAACACGACTGGCTTCTATTTGAACGATGCGCCGCTGCCCGTATCGCTCGATCCGCGGGTGGTGGATCTGGAACGGGTCGAGGTGTTGCGCGGCCCGCAGGGCACTTTGTTCGGCGCTGGCTCCATGGGGGGCACGGTGCGGCTCATCACGCGCGAGCCCGCGTTGAACGACACGTCGGGGAACATCGCTGTGGAGACATCGAAGGTGAGCCATGGTGCAGGTGGCTACTCGGTCAACGGCACCTTGAATTTACCGGTCATCACAGACAACGTGGCCTTGCGCGTCAGTGCATACAGCGCGTTCGAGCCGGGGTATTTCGATCGTTACTGGGGCCAGGTAACGGCCCCGCCCATCCCCTTGCCGGCCGACGCGGCGCGCGGGAAGAAAGAGGGCGTTGCCTCCACCCAGGAAACCGGCTTCCGACTGGGTCTGGTCATTGCGCCGCGGGACGTTCCGGGACTCACCGTCATGCCGACGTTCATCTACCAAAAGTCGCTCTCGAACGGTTTTCCGCTGGCAGACTTTACGCCCGATAACCTCGATCAGATCCGGCCCCTGAATGTCCCGGAAGCCGTGAATGACACGTGGAGCTTCGCCAGCCTCACCGCACGATACGACACGCGCTTCGGACGCTTCGTCGGCACCGGCGCCTACTTTTATCGAAATGCCCTGGATGTGGAAGACGGCACCGAGTTCACCGCAGCCGAGTATCCCGGCGGACTTGCCTACACCGTAGCGGCACCCTTGCCGGCCGTGCTGTACACCAAAACCGAAAATGGTGAAGTTCGCTTCGAGTCCACCCTGGATGGCCCCGTGCAGTTCTTGGTGGGAGGATTCATGGAACTCGCGCGCGTGCGAGTCTCGGAGTCGTTTCCGGTACCCGGGTTGAACACCGCCTCGGGCGGAGTGACCGGCACCGATACGCTGTTCTTCGAAACTGCACCTAATGCGAACCGGCAGCGGGCCGCCTTTGCCACGTTGAGCTATCAGGTAACGCCGGCACTGCAACTGACCGCAGGCGTGAGACGCGCCTATCTCGCGCATGACTTCACCTTTGCTCAAGGCGGCTATGGATTGGGGCCGCCCAGCCAGACGGTCGTCACATCGGGGCATTTCGGCAGCCACAACACGTCGCCGCGCTACACCGCGAAGTATCAATTTTCAGCCGACCAAATGGTCTATGCCTCCGCCGCCAAAGGGTTTCGCATCGGAGGTTCGAACGCTTCATTACCCCCTTTCTGCGATGCCGCGCTCGCAAAGGCGGGCGTTGCAAACGGCGCACCTTTCGACAGTGACTCGTTGTGGAATTATGAAGTTGGTAGCAAGAACGCGTGGCTCAATGGCCGGGTCCAATCGCGTGTCGCCGCCTATCGGATCGATTGGAAGGGCATCCAGCAGATCACCTCGCTCGCGGCCGTCGATCCGTCGTGTACCTACATTCTGGTCGCCAACGCGGGCGCCGCCGTCAGCACGGGCGGAGAATTTGAAGTCGATGCGGCGCCGCTGGATGGTCTCAAACTGAATTTGGCCATCGGCTATGAGGATGCGAAAATCACGCGCGTGGCACCCGGCGCGCTGACCGTGCTGGGTCAGCCAATCAATCAGGTCCCCAGGTGGACGGGCTCGATCACGGCACAGTATTCAGTGCCGCTTGGCGAGCGCTCACTTTTCCTGCGCAGCCAAACGACCTTCGTCGGCGAGCGCACCAGCTTCGTCAATGTCGTGCCGCCGACGGGCAGGACCTTGAATGAATACACCCTGGAGAATCTGCGCCTCGGGGTCCGCCAAGGTCCTTGGGAAATCGGGATCTTTGCCCGCAACCTGTTCGATGTGCGTGCCAACCTGGGTGATGTGAATCCAGAAGTCGGTGAACTGCCGGGTCGGCCACGCTGGTTGATAGCCACGCCACGCACTGTCGGCATCGAGGTTCGACGCGGATGGCCAGATTTGGCGCGAAGCCGATGATGCGGCAGGCAATCTCGCTAGCTTCGAGTCACCAGATCCCCGATGCATGCCTTGAGCTTTGCCCGGTCGAGGGGCTTGGTGAGGTAACCATCCATACCGGCCGCGCGACACTTCTCCTCCGCGCCTTTCAGGGCATGTGCGGTGAGTGCAACGATCGGTATATGCCGCTTGCCATCCTCACGCCTGCGAATCTCGCGGGTGGTTTCATACCCATCGAGTTTCGGCATTTGGCAATCCATCAAAATGAGATCGAAGTGGCCGCTCACCCACGCTGAGAGGGCTGCCTCGCCATCGGCGACGACCTCGACCCGGTAACCGAGTTTCTCCAGGTAGCGCACTGCCACTTTCTGATTCACGATGTTATCGTCCGCCAGCAGGATGCGATTGCGGGTCTGACCAGGCTGCATGCGTAGTGCATGCTGCGTGATCATCGGCTGATCGCGCCGGTGCCAGGAGGCTGCGGGCCGGGCGAGAACCAGCATGAGACACTGCAACAAGTCACGCTGCGCCACGGGCTTGAACAGGTACGCCGCGAAACCGATGTCCGCATAGAGAGCTCCATCCCCCCGTTGAGCCGATGAGGTGAGCAGGATCAAACGCGTGGCGTTGAGCGCATCATCCTTGACCAGGATGCGCCCGAGCTGCGCGCCGTCGCAATCCGGCATGAGGTGATCCAAGAGCGCCGCCGCGAACGCGCGGCCCGCGGTATGGGCCTGGCGCATCAGGGTAAGCGCCTCATCCGCGGAGCTCGCCGCCACGGCTTCAACCCCACAGACGAGCAGCTGGCCGAGGAGCACTTTGCGGTTGGTCGCATTGTCATCGACCACCAGTACGCGTTGGCCCTTGATCGGGATGGGCGCGGCGGACTGAGAGGGCTCCCGGGAGGCGACGGGTGCGAAATGCACTGTGAACCAGAAGGTGGAACCGACCCCTTCGATACTGTCTGCGCCGGTTTCACCGCCCATCAGTTCAACCAGGCGGCGCACGATCGAGAGCCCGAGGCCCGTGCCGCCGAAGCGCCGGGTGGTCGAGCTGTCGACTTGCATGAAGGGGGCAAAAAGGGACTGCACACGATCGGCGGGAATGCCGATGCCGGTATCCCGCACTTCGCACCGCACCCGCGTCCCTGGCGTCGCGCTCTCGAGCACTTTGATCTCGAGCGAGACCGTGCCCTGGGCGGTGAACTTGATCGCATTGCCGGCCAGGTTCAGCAGGATCTGGCGGATGCGCCCCGCATCGCCTTTGACGAAGTCTGGGAGCCGCGGATCGATTTGGGCTGTCAACCTCAGGCCCTTCGCTTGCGCCTGAATCGAGAGCAGGCGCGCCACGTCCTCGAATGTACCGCGCAGGTCCACATCGGCTGCCTCGAGGTCGAGCTTGCCCGCTTCCACCTTGGAGAAGTCCAGAATGTCATTGATGATGATCAGGAGCGCAGCACCGCTGTCGCGTATGGTCTCTGCGTAGTCGCGTTGCACGGCATCAAGGCCCGTGTCGAGCAGCAGCTCGGTCATGCCGATGACGCCATTCATCGGCGTGCGAATCTCGTGGCTCATGTTGGCAAGGAATTCGCTCTTGGCGCGGTTCGCATCAGCCGCCACCGCAGCCATTTTGGTGCGCTCATCGACGCGCTGCTCCAGCTCATTTTGTGAGCGGCGCAGTTGGCCATCTCGCGCCTCGATCTGCTCGAGCATTTCGTTGAAAGCGCCGATGAGGCGGCCGACCTCATCGGTGCCGTAGCTCGGCACGCGCAGGCCATAGTCCTTTTCGCGGCTCACCCGCTCGGCGGCACGGCTCAAGGCCTGAATCGGGTCGGAGATGTAGCGTTGCAGCCGGGCTACGGCCAAAAGCGCCAGCGCAAGTGCGCCCAAGATGACCGCCCCTAAGATCACACTGCGCTCGAGCAGCGCAACCCGTAGTTCCACAGGTGTTGCCAACAGATTCAAGGTGCCGATGACCTCGCCCAAGCTCACCGGAGCCTTCACTTTGATCGCATTCTCCAAGTTCGTGTGCCCGGCGCTCCGGTCCTGCTCGTACTTCGCCAGCACTGTTCCATCTTTACGCAGAATTTCTGCCGCGAGAATGGCCCGGTCAGCGCCCAGGGCTTCGAGCGTCTGGGCGGCGGCCTGGGCGTCGTCGAAAGCCACTGCAGCCGAGCTGCTGCGCGCGCCGATCTCGGCCTGCACTTGCAGCCGCTGCAGCAGCGCGCGCCGGGTTGATTGGTAATCGGTGAGGGTGAGTACGATGCCGGCCAGGATAAGTGCCATCCCGCTTGCGAAGCTCGCAAGCAGCATGAGCTTGGTGCGAATGGGCAGGGTGCCGAGCCAGTGTGTGAATCTTTTCATGCTCAAGGTCTTTCCTGTTCGACGCTGGCTGCCAGCTGCAGCAATTGCGAGCTCAAGCGCAGGCCGGCGCGGCGTGCGTTATCCACATTGATGATGAATTTGAGGTGATTCTCTTTGGTGAAGAGTTCGATCATTCCGCCGTTGCGAGCAAACCCTCTGGCATCACCCACGGTTAGCATCGGCAGTGGCGGCTCGTGCACGGTGGCGGGCGTGTACGGCTGCTTGCCTTCCACATAAAGAGCGTTACAGCCTTCCGTTTGGTCGGAGTTCTGGATCTGGCGCACAACCAAGGGCCGGGAACCCACGCGTTTGTTGTCGATTCCCTGCTCGAGGGTCTCGCGCATTCCGGTGGCGCCTAAAAAACAGATGGTCAGCGACGCAGCGGGTGTCGTGGGCGGCCAGTCGACGAATTTGACGAAATTGAGCAGGTAACCCGACTTCAACTGCGTCTCGCGCCGAACGTCGGCCTCATCCGCGGCGCCCGGGCGCGAATGTCCCAGCGCGCCCAAACCCAGGACAAGGAGGGAGAGGGTAAGTGCGCAGCGGTGCATGCCGCTATTCGCGCGCACTAATTTTTTCAATTGATGGAAATTCCACTGTCGGAACGGACGCTACACAGCGATATCGTGGGCACCCACATGATCCGCCCTTTGAT
>CAZZZU010000051.1:25095-28678 GCA_964658805.1 uncultured Steroidobacteraceae bacterium | reverse complement strand
TATCGCCGCCGGCGGCGCGATCGGCCCCGCCACGCGAGGGTGGGCCGCGGCGTCGTAACAACTGAGACGCGCCTCGGGGGCGGTGATAGAGCCGCAGCTGTCGTAGCAGGCCAGCCGCGCATCCGCAGCAGCAATGGCGGCGCAGCGCGATCCTGCCGGTCCGGCATGCGCAGCGGCTGCTGCTGCCTCGAGCAGCAACGCCACGGCAAGACGCAGGGCTGCCTGCTTCACGGCTCGTTGCCGGCGGGCGATGCGTAATACTGCTGATAGACCTCGGTAGCGACCCGAATCATGTCGCGCTCCGACGCCGACAGAAACGGATTCCAAATGTCGAATATCAGCAGGGCACGCGGGGTGTCCGACAGGTTCCAGGCTTCATGCTCGATGGTATCGTCGAAAATCCACGCCCGGTCCGCTTGCCACTCGCGCGTGCTCGCGCCCACCCGAAAGCCACAGTCGGACGGCACCACCAGCGGCAGATGCACTGTGCAGCGGGTGTTGGTAACGCCGGTGTGTGCCGGGATGCGCGTATGCGGCTCGAGAATCGAGAAAAACGCGGTGGGCGCACGGCCCCCCACATGGCATTGCGGCACCACTTCATCGAGGATTTTGGCGGTCGCAGGGCAGCGCGCGAGATGCCCGGACACCGCTTGACCCTGGTTCCACAAAAAGTACGCGCTCCAGTTACGCGAGCGGTTCAATTCGCGAAACTGATCGATGGGCGAGCCCGCCGGAAAATCGATATAGGGCTGCAGGCCCTCGCGGTCAGCCACCAACACGCGCAGCATCTCCGTGCGGATGTCCGCCGCACCGGCTTCCAGCGACTCCAGCCACGGAAACATCGAGCGCTCGAAAAACTCGACGGTTGGCAGCTCCGGAAAGTACATCCAGGTGGGCTGCGAGTGGTAGATCCGTCGCCCTCGCATCAAATGCTCGAGACACAGATCGACGCGACGTTCCGCGGCGCCGCCGTGGCGCTGACGAATTTCCGCGAGCGGTTTCTCGAGCGCGTTGGCAAGGCCGGTCTGATCTGCGGCGGTCTTGGCGCGGGCGGTGGCAAAGGCAGCCTCGAGGTGAGGCGGCACGGCGGCACCGGGTGGCAGGGAGTCGATCGCATTCTGGTAGACGCGGGCGGCATTGCGGCTATCGTTCATTTCGTCGAGATAAGCTGCCTTCTGCAATAATGCCGACAAAAATCGCGGCTCGAGTGCGAGCGCTTTTTCAATGGCGTCGAACTCTTCGGCACGTCGCCCTAGCGCCTTGAAGCTGCTGGCCAGGTTGGCCCAGATCGCCGGCTGCTCGGGATTCGCCAGTGCTGCCCGGCTGAATAATAGCTGAGCCTGCTCGGCCGCACCGCGTGTGAGCATGCGCACGCCCAACTCGTTCAGCACCGCAGGATGATTCGGCACGCGCTGCCCGAGACCCGCCAGCAAGCGATCTGACTCCGCAAGTCTGCCCGCCGCCTGCTCCGCTTTCGACGCCAGTAAAATCCGATTGATCGTCGGCTCATCCAGCGCAGTAGGGGCGGCAGCACTCATGGTATTTATTGTATAACACTGACGTTCTCACGTGCCCTTACGGAGCAGCCCTTGGCGTCGAGCGCCGCAGCCGATCTCGAATTGATGCGCGCCTCGATGTTGCTGGAAGCAGATCCCGCGGCGGCCGCGCGCCGCGCCGCTGTGATACTCGATGCGCTGCCGACGCACGACGGCGCACAGTTGCTGCTGGCCACCGCTTGCCGCCGACTGGGCGTGTCGGATCGCGCCATTGACGTTATCGAGGCTCTCGCCCAGGCTCATATGGGTTCGGCATTGATTCAGCTCGAGGCGGGGCGCACGCTCGCCGCAGCCGGACGCCACCCGGCGGCGCGCGCGGCATTTGAACGCGCACTTGCCGTGGATCCGTATCTGCTGGAGGCTTGGCGCGACGTGGCGGCCGAGCGGCTCGCAACAGGCGACATCGTCGCGGCCGATGCGGCCTATGCCGAATTCGAGCGCATGAGCCCGGTGCCGCCGATGTTGAAGGATGCTTACGTCGCACTCGATGCGAATCGCCTGGATGTGGCCGAGGCGGCGGTGCGGGCGCTGCTTGCGCAAGGTCCCGACGATGTAGCCGCCTTGCGGGTCCTGGCGGCGGTGGCGGCGCAACGCGGCGACGATGCCTTGACGGAAGCGACGCTGCTGCGAGTGCTCGAGCTCGCGCCCTGCAGTGTGCCCGCACGGGAACAGGTGATCGATCTGCTGCTGCAGCGGCAAAGAAACCAGCAAGCGTTGGCGCACATTGAGCGATTGCTGGCGGGGGCGCCCGCGCGCGGCGCGTGGTTGCTGCTCAAGGCCGAGACGCTGCGGCTGCTCGGCCGGCATGCTGAAGGCCTACACCTCGTCACTGAGCTCGTCGAACGCGAGCCTCGCAATGCGCAGTATCGCCTTGCGGCCGGTCACCAGTTGCGCTTCGGCGGCGACGCCGCGGGGGCAGTGGCCGCATACCGTGCGGCCGTGGCATTGCAGCCGACGTGCGGCGAGGCTTATTGGGCCCTCGCGAATTTGAAGACCCTGCGCTTTACCGATCCGGAGGTCGAAGCCATGCGGCGGGCCGCGCCCACTGCAAACGACGCGGACGCCATTTACCTTGAATTTGCACTGGGCAAAGCGCGGGAGGATCAAGGTGCCTATGCAGATGCCTTTGCACATTACGCCGCCGGCAATACGCGCGTGCGTGCCGGGCTCGACTACGATGCGAGGGCCACCGTCGAGTTCGGCCGGCGTTTCAAGGCAGCGTTCATTTCGAGGTTCTTCGCGGAGCGTACAGGGTGGGGCAATCCGGCGGTGGATCCGATCTTCATCGTGGGCTTACCGCGCTCGGGGTCGACATTGCTCGAGCAGATCCTGTCGAGTCATTCGCAGGTCGAAGGCACGCGCGAGTTGAGCAGTGTCCCCATCATGGCGCGCGAACTCGCGCCGCGCAGCGCGGGCGGGCAGTCCGCGTATCCAGCGATGGTTGCGGCGCTGGCTTCGAACGACATAGCCCGGCTTGCCAACCGATATCTGGTCGAAGCCCGTGCGCAGCGGCGACTGGACCGGCCGTACTTTATCGACAAAATGCTGGGTAATTTCGTCAGCATACCCCTGATCCATCTCATGTTTCCGCAGGCCCGCATCATCGATTGTCGGCGCCATCCCATGGCGACGGGATTCGCCTGTTACAAGCAGCTCTTCAATCGCGGCATGAACTTCGCCTATGACCTACGCGAGATAGGCTCCTACATTCACGAGTACGCCGACCTCATGGGGCACGTGGATGCGATGTTACCCGGGCGCGTTTACCGCGTGCAGTACGAGAGCCTGGTGGCCAACACCGAAGACGAGGTCGCCAAGCTGCTCGCGCACTGTGACCTGGCGTACGACCCTCGCTGTCTTAAGTTCTTCGAGAACCGGCGCGTGGCGCAGACCATCAGTTCCGAACAGGTGCGTCAGCCCATCTATGCCGACGCCATAGACCAGTGGCGCAACTTTGCAGGCTGGCTCATGCCGCTCGAAGTGGGTTTGGCGGAACGTAGTCCGCGCTGACAAGAAAAGCGGCGGGG
>CAZZZU010000051.1:0-25085 GCA_964658805.1 uncultured Steroidobacteraceae bacterium | reverse complement strand
GCAGCGCCCCGCCGCCGTCGACCTACTAGAACTTCACGCTGGCGTGCGCATAGAGATAGCGCCCGAGCGTGTCGTAGGTCCCCACCCACGTGTTGGCATTGCAGGTCAGGTTGGGGCAATCGGTGTAGTTGCCGCTGGCGACGATGGGCGGCGCCTTGTCGGTCAGGTTGTTCACACCGACCCGCAAACTGACGCCCGTGGTCGCAACCGGCAGAGACAGCGACAGATCCAGGTAGGAGTAGCCGCCGATGCGCGCGGTGCCGAGATACGTGGCGCCGGCGAGCTGCGGATCCTGACTGACGTGGTCGGATTGGGTCGGACCGATGTAGCGCCAGCGCAGCGACAGATCGAGTCCAGCCCAGGGCAGACCCCAGTCGGTGTTCACGACATGCCGCCAGTGCGGTGTCGGCGACTGGCAAGTGGAGCCGTAGTAGCCGGCGCAATCGTATGCGGCGCCGCCAGGCAGAGGCTGCGTGAAGAAATTGAGGACGCGCGTACCCGAGAGCTGCACGCCCAATTTTCCGGCAGCACCCATGTCATAGGCGTAATGCGCGGTGACATCGATACCCTTCGTGGACACCTTACCGATGTTCTGTTCCGTGGCGGTCACATAGTTGGCGGTATTGAACCACAACGACCCCGTGCCGGCGCCTCGATGGATGAAGCCGCACAGTGTGTCGTTGCCGTTGCCGCAACCGTTGATGATGGTATTCGAGGTCAACGACTGAATGGTCTGGTTGATCAGGATGTAATAGAAATCGCCGGTCACGACCAGATTCGGTACGAAGGTGGGCGCGGCGACGAATCCATAGGTGAACGTATCCGCTTTCTCCGGCTGCAAGGCGCTGTTGCCGCCGACAGACGTGTTGATCTGCGCCGCAGGATTCGGCGTGATGTTGCCAAACTCTGCTGCCGTCACGCCGGTGCGCTCGCAAAAAGCAAGAGTGTGGCCTTGAACGAGACCATTTACGGCCGCACCCCAGCAGGGATCCGCCGTACCACCGGCGCCGAGAACAGCCGGTGCGAACAGGTCGCCGACGTTCGGTGCCCGCACGGCACGGTTGTAGCTGCCGCGCAATTTCAGGTCCTTGATGGGGGCCCATTCCACACCGAATTTATAGGTGTTGGTATTGAAGCCCGACGTGTAACTCGAATAGCGATACCCCGCATCCAGACTGACGTCGTAGGCTCCGGGAAGGTCATTGGCCACAGGCAGCCGTCCTTCCGTGAAAACTTCCGCGACATGGAAGCCGCCATCGATTGGATTTTCGACGCCGTTGCCACCCGAGGCAAGGCCGTTCTGAAAGATATAGTCTGGGGTGAATTGATAGCTCTCGGAGCGATATTCGCCCCCGATGTTGATGCTGGGGCCTTCCGACGCAGTGGGCAGCTTCAGTCCCCACTTGCCAAGGTCCGCCGTCACCGATGAGTCGACGATGTATTCCTTGGCGGTGATCTGATACGAGGCCGGGACGCTGATGTAATTGACCGCGGCGGCAGTGACGCCGCCTTTCGCGAAAATATTCCAGGGAACGCAGGCGGGATCGGTGCCGTTGATTTTAGATGCGCACGCCGGCAGGCCGGTTGTGGGATCCGTCACCACGTCCAGCGCTTTGAGGGCCGACTGAGTATTGACGAATCCGGACTCCGAATCGCGCATGACATTGATGCCAACCTGGGCGTATGCATCATAGGTCAGACCGTCGATGATCTTGCCCTTGACCCCTAACGTTTCGCGAAAGGAGTTGGACAGATAGCTGTCTTGGCGCGGTCCATTTTCGACGGCACGTCGACCCACATAGAGGGTGATGTAGCCGGGAGGATTGTTGGGGTAGGCAGCCGTGTTAGCCGCGACGTTCGCCGGGGTGCAAAAGATTCCGACCTGCTGCGCACTGAGCAATGGGTTCGCGCAAGAGGTTTGCGCCTGGGTGTACGTAAACAGGCCGCTCGGACCGTAATCCGCATTGGACGAATTTCGGGTAAACATGAAATTCGAGTAAACGTTCGCTGATTCGTTGATCTCGTAGTTCAGGAAATTACCGGCCGCATAGCGCTCGGCAGGCCGCTGCAGGTAGCTGAGCGCGCCATAGTTGTAGCTGTCGGCTGAGGTATAGGGCGAGAAGGCGCCGTTCGGCTGCACTGCATAGGCGGGTGTCAGAGATCCGAATGTTCCGGCCGCGGTGGTACCGAAGAGCTGGAAGCGACCTGTGGCCGGTGTGCCCGACCCGCCGCATTTCAGGCCGCCCGGTCCCGGCAGCGTGTCAGGCCCGTTGAGCGTGCAACCCGCATAATCGTATTGATATCCCACCGCCGGGCTGGTCCGCAGGTAGGTGGCGTACACCGTCGCATTGCCCCTGCCGTCCGCAAAGTCCGCACCCGCGATGATCGTGAAGTCCTTGTTGAAACCTGCATCGACGGTACGGTCCGGAGTCGGCTGCCCAGCCGCCGAGAGGTAGCCCAGCAAATCGGAATGATCGTTGGAGTAGCGACCGAAGCCGTAATTGGCGTCGATCTGAACGCCCGTGAAGTGGGTCTTGAGGACGAAGTTGACCACACCTGCGACGGCGTCCGCGCCGTACACGGCTGAAGCGCCGCCCGTCAGGACGTCGACGCGCTCGATCAGGCTCGACGGGACCTGGTTGATGTCGGCGCTGCTCGCGAACTGAGTCCCTAAGCCTGCGCCCGGCGCGAGGCGCGTACCGTTGACCAGCACCAGGGTGCGATTCGAACCCAGTCCACGCAGGCTGACCGTGGATATACCGTTCGAGCTGATGGAGGTCCCACCGCTCTGCTCGGCGACGACCTGCGGCATGTTATTGAGCAGATCTTCGGTACGGACCAGGCCAGTCTTCGCAATGTCCAGGCTCGTGATCGTGTTGATCGGGCTGAACGATACGTCGTTGGGAGACAGTGCAAGGCGCGAGCCGGTGACGACGACTTCCTGCACCGATGTGTCCGTGCTGCCATTAGCGGAGCCGGCGGCTCCCGACGGCGCACTCTGACCGAACGCGATGGGAACGACTGCGGATGCGGCGGCTGCGGCCAAGACCGCGCGAACTGCATGAAGCAGTTTAAGGTTGTCCACTCTATCTTCTCCCTTACGTAATTTTTTCTGCGAGGCGGACTGGCTTCTTCTCGAACTTCCCGAAGCGCCAGCGTGTGAATCGATTAAATCATGACGCCTACGCGTTTCCAAGCAAACATCCGGTCTGTTGCTGATTATTTTGTATGCACTCGATGCGCATGCTCCATCACTGCACCCGACGTTGCATTCGAAGCGCCATTAATGTGCGCGCAGTGCAACGCAACGACGGGTGCAGCGACTTGCTTAGTTCACGAACTAATCTAGAAGCGATAGTTGACGTGCAGTTTCCACCAGCGCGGCATGCCCGGATACACCTGGGCGAGGCCATTGATGGAAGTATTGTCGAAGCCCATGACGCCGTAATGCTTGTTGGTGACGTTGTCGACCGAGGCGCCCACCTCCATTTTGCCGCTATGCGGTGTGTACGTGACACGCACGTTGCCGATGCCGAAGCCGGACTGTTCTACGGCCGGAACGTCCGAGAGGTTGAAGTAAAAACGCGTCATGTAGTTGCCGTCCAGTTGCAGGGCAAGATGACCCGTGAACAACGGCAAGGTGTAGCGCGCCATGGCGTTGGCGGTCCAGCGCGGCGCATTGCCCGGCGTGTAGTTTCCATAGACCGGCGCACCGTCTCCCGTGCAGCAGCGCGCCGGCACGTTCTTGACCAGGGCGTCGACGTATGAGATCCCGCCACCGAAACGCCAGGCCTCGTTTGGCACCCATTCCAATTCCGCCTCGCCGCCGGTGTGCACGGCATCCGCGTTGATGATGAGTTGCTCGAGGCCGAGCGTATAGATGAGCGCCTGATAGTTCTTATAGTCGTAGAAATACGCGGCCGCGTTGAATCGCAGGGTGTGATTCAGAAATTCTGATTTGAAACCGGCCTCGTATGAGGTCAGCGTCTCCGGCTTGAAGGTCAGCGTGCTGACATCGTTGATGGTGAACGGGAACAGCGGTGCGTTGAAGCCGCCGCCTTTGACGCCGCGGTTGTAGCTGAGATAGGCCAGCATGTCGGGGCTCAAGTGAAAGTCCACCTGTGCTTTACCGGCCCATAAATTGTCGCCCCGGCTGCCGCGGTAGCTGCTGAACGTGCCGTCGAGCGGCGTCAGCGGCAAGGTGGCGGCGGTCGGGCTGTCCGGGAAATACTCATACGGGTGCGAATCGAACGCATAGTCCTTTTTGTCGCGGGTGAAGCGCGCGCCGAGGGTAAAGCCGAGCAGATCCGTCACGCGCCATTCAGCTTGACCAAAGGCCGCATATGACTTGGTGAGCAGGGAGTAAGGCGAAACCGTGGCCGGGATACCGCCGTCCGGACCCGGTACGCCGCCCGTGGTCCAAAGACTGCCGGCATCGCCGTAGGGCCACGCGCCCGGCACGTATCCGCCATTGGGATTGGCCGGCGTATTGAATTCCTGTGCGGTAAAAAAGGCCGGACCCTCCCAGCCCTCATAGTACTTGCCGTCGATGCGCAAGCCGTAAACGCCCGCAGTCCAGTTGAAGGTCTTGTCGCCACCGTTCAAGCGTGCTTCGAGTGACTCCTGCCCGACCTGACTGCCATTGAAGAATTGAAACAGCGTATACGGCGACGCGTCTGAATCTTCCTGGTATTGCTTGCTCAGATGCGAGAAGTCCGCGATGACGTTGAGTTCTGCGAAGCCGAGATTCTGGTTGTACTTGCCGGTTACGCCCCAGGTCTTGAGACGCGCAAATCCGGAAATGTTGTCGCGGGTGACGAACGGGCCGCTGTTGGCCAGACCCGTTGCATTGCACCCCGGGCAGGTACCCCAGTAATTTTCAGTTGCCGGCAGGGGCACATCCACGCCGTTACCCACGGGCTTGGTGGCGAATTCTTCCCATGATCCGGCGTGCACATCCTCGCGGCTGCCGCGCAGATTCAACAGCAGATCGGCGTCATTCGGCAGTGTGAAGAGCAGTTGCCCACGCAGGGCCCAGTCGTTGCCGTTCTCGGCATCGGCGGCGCCACCGGCCACGTTGCGGAACAGCGGATCGTAATGATTGCTCAGAAAGGAGATGCGCCCATCGATGCCATTGGTGATCTGGCCGTTGACGGCCCCCTCGATGCGGGTGAGGTTGCGCTCGCCAAAGGTCGTATCGATGTAGCCGCCGGCCTCGTCGGTGGGCCGTCGGGTCACGAAGTTGGCGAGACCGCCGGTCGCGTTGCGGCCGAACAAGGTCCCTTGCGGACCACGCAGCACCTCGACCCGATCGATATCGAACAACGAAAAGGCCAGACCCGCCATCTGGCTGACATAGACATCGTCGACGTAGATGGCTGCGGGACTTTCCTGGTGATCGGCAAAATCATTCTGCGTGACGCCGCGGATGGCGAGACTGAATGAGGAGGGGCCATTAGGCTGTGTCAGTACCACGGCCGGCATGGTCCGCGTGATGTCGGTGGCCGAGGCTGCACCGAGGGCATTCAAGTCCGCTCCCGATACCGCCGACAGCGAGATGCCGATGTCCTGGGAGTTTTGCTCGCGCTTCTGCGCAGTGACGACGATCTCCTCCAGCGTCCCTGTGCTCGTGGCTTCCTGTGCTGCGGCGCTGGCGGCGAGCGCCGTCAAGGCAACCGCAAGCGTTCCGCGCCACGCGCGAACCGTGCTCTTCAACATGTCATCCCCTTGGTCTTTTGTGCAACGAACGAGTCGAGAATAGATCAAGGGCCCAAGCTGGATCAATGTCGATTGGGCATCAGCTTACGTCACGCGCTTATTTAACGGGCGTGAAGTAGGCACCAGAGAAATGCTTCTGGAGAAAATCCGTGCCGCTTTCGAGGATGAAATGGCGGAAGGCTTCAGCGGCCGGCGACAAGACGCGCTGACTCAGTCGCACGACGTGCCACTGTCGCAGCAGCGGCATCTGATCCATCTGCAGCGCCACGAGCTTGCCGCTTTGCAATTCGTCGGCCACCGTATGCAGCGACATGAAGGCGATGCCGAGATTGGCCAGTACCGCCTGTTTGATCGAGTCGTTGCTCACCATCTGCATCAATATCGGCGGCGAAATATGCCATTCGCGGAACAGCGCCTCCATCGTCTGACGCGTGCCGGAGCCGGATTCGCGAATGATGAAGGGCTCGCGCGCCAGTTGCGCAATGGCGATCTCGCCCGAGCTCGCGAGCGGGTGCCGCGCTGACACGACGATTCCTTGCGGGTGGGAGGCGAAGCCTTCGGCGACGGTGTCAAGCTCACGTGGGGGGCGGCCCATGATGGCAATGTCGAGCTCATTGTGCCGCAGCGCATCGGCGAGTTCCTGTCGATTGCCCTCGATGAGCTTGGGCTGTACACCCGGATGCTCCTGCATGAACGCGGCCAACAGATGCGGGACGAAGTACTTGGCCGTCGTCAGCATGCCCAACAGCAGCACCCCGGTTTTCACCTGGCGCAGCCGCTCCACCAGATTGTCGGCGTCGCGCAGCGCGCTCAGTACGCGTCGCACGTGCACCAGGAAATACTCACCGGTCAGCGTCAGGCTCACCGCACTGCTGCTGCGCTCGAACAACGGCAGCCGCACCGCAATTTCGAGCTGCTTGATCTGCATCGACACGGCCGGCGCGGTCAAGTGGAGCTCCTCGGCCGCGCGGGCGAAGCTTAAATGACGTGCGACGGTGGAAAAAACCGTTAGCTGGCGAAAGGTCACGTGAAGCATAAGGCTTTACTGAACCTGCAGATAAAAATTAGTGACTTTACGTTATCTCAAGGCTACGCGACGCTGCCATGCACTGCAAACAAGGGGAGGAGACATGGCAGATACGAAGAGCAAAGCTGTTGAGAAGGCGCGCGGCCGCTATGACGCTGGCGTGATGAAGTACAAGGACATGGGGTACTGGCAGCCAGACTACCAACCTAAAGAAACCGACGTAATCGCAATGTTCCGCATCACGCCGCAGGACGGGGTAGACCCTGTCGAGGCGGCAGCCGCCGTCGCGGGCGAGTCTTCGACGGCCACTTGGACCGTAGTGTGGACTGACCGCCTCACCGCGTGCGACATGTACCGCGCCAAGGCCTATCGTGTCGAACCGGTGCCGAACACCGGCCCCGATACCGCCACCGAACAGCAGCATTTCGCGTACATCGCCTACGACCTAGCGCTCTTCGAGGAAGGCTCCATCGCGAACTTGACCGCGTCGATCATCGGCAATGTGTTCGGCTTCAAGCCGTTGAAGGCGCTGCGCCTCGAGGACATGCGCATTCCGGTGGCTTATGTCAAAACTTTTCAGGGTCCCCCCACCGGTATCGTGGTGGAACGCGAACGACTCGATAAATTCGGCCGCCCGTTGCTCGGCGCCACCACCAAGCCCAAGCTTGGGTTATCCGGCCGCAACTACGGCCGCGTGGTGTATGAAGCCTTGAAAGGCGGTCTGGATTTCGTCAAAGACGACGAAAACATCAATTCGCAGCCCTTCATGCACTGGCGCGATCGTTACCTGTTTTGCATGGAAGCCGTTGCCAAGGCTTCGGCCGCAACCGGCGAAGTCAAGGGGCATTACCTCAACGTCACCGCTGCCACCATGGAAGACATGTATGAGCGCGCCGAATTCGCCAAGGAACTCGGCAGCTGCATCATCATGATCGACCTGGTCATCGGCTACACCGCCATCCAGAGCATGGGTAAGTGGGCGCGCAAGAACGATATGATTCTGCACCTGCACCGTGCGGGTCACGGCACCTATACCCGGCAAAAGAACCATGGCGTGTCATTCCGCGTGATCGCCAAGTGGATGCGACTCGCGGGCGTCGATCATATCCACGCCGGCACGGTCGTGGGCAAGCTCGAGGGCGATCCGTCGGTCATCGCCGGCATTTATGACACCCTGCGCGACTCTGAAACCAAGGCCAATTTGAGTCACGGGCTGTTCTTCGATCAAGATTGGGCGGGGCTGCGCAAAGTAATGCCGGTGGCGTCCGGCGGCATCCATGCCGGACAGATGCATCAACTCATCACCTATCTCGGCGAGGACACCATCCTGCAGTTCGGCGGCGGCACCATCGGCCATCCGCAGGGCATACAGGCGGGCGCCACGGCCAACCGCGTTGCCCTAGAGGCCATGATTCAGGCCCGCAACGAGGGAGTGGACATCTGGAATGAAGGTGAGGAGGTGCTGCAAAAGGCCGGCAAATGGTGCGGACCCTTGCGAGCGGCGCTCGACACCTGGAAGGACATCACCTTCAACTACACGTCCACTGATACGGTGGACTTCGTACCCACTCCCACGGCAGCCTAAAGGAGCACTCCATGCGAATCACTCAAGGTACCTTCTCATTCCTGCCGGAACTGTCGGACGCGCAGATTTCAGCTCAGATTTCCTATGCGTTGAAGCAGGGTTGGGCACTGTCCGTGGAATTCACGGACGACCCGCATCCGCGCAACACCTATTGGGAAATGTGGGGCAATCCCATGTTCGACATCGGCGACGCGGCGGGTGTTTTGTACGAGGTCAACAAGTGCCGAGAGGCCTACCCCGACCAATACGTGCGCGTGAATGCGTTCGATTCGACGCGCGGCTTCGAGACGGTGCGGCTGTCGTTCATGGTCAACCGCCCCAGCAACGAGGCGGGGTTCGAATTGGTGCGCCAAGAAGGCCCCGGACGTAACGTGCGTTACACGGTGCAGCGGGTGCCGCAGGCGAACCAGCGGAGCACATGATGAGCGGTGCGCTGCACACTCCGGATGAGTCCCCGACCGTGGCCCGCGCCACGGTCGATCTCAAGGCACTGCTGGCCGATTCTCACGTCAGTGACGTGATCGATCAGCTCGAGCAGGAGCTCGTGGGGCTCAAGCCCGTGAAGCAGCGCGTGCGTGAAATCGCAGCTTTTTTGCTGGTGTCCAAGGCCCGTGAGCAGCTCGGCATTGAGAGCGAGATGCCGAGCATGCACATGTGCTTCACCGGCAATCCCGGTACCGGCAAGACGACGGTGGCCTCACGCATGGCCGATATCCTGCAAAGGCTCGGCTGCATCCGCAAGAACACGGTCGTCTCCGTCACCCGCGACGACATTGTCGGACAGTACATCGGGCACACGGCACCCAAGACCAAGGAAGTCCTGAAGCGCGCGATGGGCGGTGTACTTTTCATCGACGAGGCTTATTATCTGTATCGTCCGGAGAACGAACGCGATTATGGGCAGGAGGCGATAGAAATCCTGCTGCAGGTCATGGAGTCGAACCGCAACGACCTGGTGGTCATTCTGGCCGGGTACAAGGATCGTATGGAGACCTTTTTCCGCGCGAACGCCGGTATGGCGTCACGCATTGCCCATAATATCGAGTTCCCGGATTTTTCGGTGGATGAGCTCGTGCAGATTGCCGATCTCATGGTCGGGCGCATGCACTATGGCTTCGATGCCAAGAGCAGTGCGGCAATGCGGCGGTATATAGAGCAGCGCACGCAACAGCCGAATTTTGCCAACGCCCGCTCCATCCGCAATGCGCTGGATCGTGCGCGTCTTCGCCAGGCTAACAGGCTGTTCGACGACGCAATGCGGGGCGAGTCCCTGCCGGCAGAAGAGTTGTCTCTCATCCGTGAAGAAGATCTGCTGGCGTCGCGAGTTTTTCAGAATTAATTGAGGGACGAATTATGCGTTTGTACTCGGGCCGCACGACACTGTCGAAATTCGTCATCGAGCATTGCAGCGTCGAGCAGCGTCAGCTCGCCGCGTTGCTGATCGACGTGGCCGCCGCGGTCAAGGCCATTTCCGCGGTTGCCGGCAAAGGCGCACTGGGGGGCGGTCACGGGGTCATCGATGGCATCAATGTGCAAGGTGAGGCGCAGCACGGCTTGGATGTGCTTGCCAACGAGTTGTTCATCGACCACTGCGAGTGGAGCGGGCTGGTCGCAGGCATGGTCTCTGAGGAGAACGAGGAGATCATCCCGATTTCAGGGGAGTTCCAGCGCGGCCGGCATCTGCTGTTGTTCGATCCCCTGGATGGCTCCTCGAATATCGAAACCAATGTGTGCACCGGCACCATCTTTTCGATACTGGGCTACGAGGGCAGCGCTGCGCCCGAGCTGTCCGACTTCCTGCAACCGGGTGTCCAGCAGGTCGCCTCCGGCTATGCGCTGTACGGACCCGCGACCATGCTGGTGATCACCATCGGCAAAGGCACCCACGGCTTCACGCTGGACCGTGAAATCGGCAACTTCGTGCTCACGCACCCGAACCTCACCATTCCCGATGAGGCGTCCGAGTTCGCCATCAATTCCAGCAACGAGCGATTCTGGGAATCGCCCATCAAGCGTTATGTCGCCGAGTGCAAGGAAGGCGCTCCCGGCATCCGTGGCCGCGATTTCAACATGCGCTGGATTGCTTCCATGGTCGCGGACGTGCATCGGATCCTGATACGTGGGGGGGTATACATGTATCCGCAAGACACCAAAGACCCGCGCCGTGCGGGTCGCCTGCGACTCATGTACGAGGCCAATCCGGTGGCGTTCATCGTCGAGCAGGCGGGTGGTGCCGCGTCGACCGGCCGACGACGCATCATGGAGGTGCGTCCCGAGGATATTCATCAGCGTGTGCCACTGATCTTCGGCTCCCGCACCGAGATTGATCGCATCGAGCGCTACCATGCCGAGTTCGAAACGGGGGACGACAAACCTTACGCGTCGCCGCTGTTCGCCGAACGGTCATTGTTTCGCGTCGACGCTTGAGATCTGCACACCATGTCAGCT
Organism: uncultured Steroidobacteraceae bacterium; assembly: GCA_964658805.1. GTDB lineage: Bacteria > Pseudomonadota > Gammaproteobacteria > Steroidobacterales > Steroidobacteraceae > Bog-1198. Next base: position 14,307 of record CAZZZU010000051.1, on the reverse strand, counting down.
AAACATCCCATCGTTGCGGTGACCGGTTCGTCGGGTGCCGGCACCACCACCGTCATGAAGAGCTTCGAGAACATGTTCCGCCGCGAAAAGATCAACGCGGCGGTGATCGAAGGCGATTCGTTTCACCGTTTCGATCGCAAGGAAATGCGCGCCGAAATGAAGGTGCATGAAGACCGCGGTGAGGTTAATTTCAGCCATTTCGGACCTGAGGCCAATCTGCTCGATGAGCTCGCCGCAAGTTTCAAGCAGTACGGCCAGACGGGACGGTGTCGCACGCGCAAGTATTTGCATGACGCTGCGGAAGCGGCGCCGTTCAAGCAGGAGCCGGGCACTTTTACGCCGTGGACCGAGACCGAATTCGGAACCGATATGCTGTTCTATGAAGGACTGCACGGCGCGTATGTCGGCGGGACCACTGACGTTGCGCAGCACGCGGATCTGTTGATCGGGGTGGTACCCATCATCAATCTCGAGTGGATCCAGAAGCTGCATCGCGACAAGTCGATACGCGGGTACTCGCATCAGGCTGTGGTGGACGTGATCCTGCGCCGCATGCCCGATTACGTAAACCACATCTGTCCGCAGTTTTCACGCACGCATCTGAATTTCCAGCGCGTGCCTACGGTGGATACGAGCAACCCGTTTGTCGCGCGCGATATACCGACCTCGGATGAGAGTCTGGTGATCATCCGTTTCACCGATCCGCATGGGATCGATTTTCCTTATTTGTTATCGATGTTGGAAGGTTCGTGGATGACCAGGCCCAACAGCATCTGCGTTGCCGGTGCAAAGATGGGCCTGGCGTTGCAACTCATCCTGACGCCCATGATCATGCGGCTGAAGGACGTGCGGAGGCGCTTATAATGGCGATGATTTCCCTGCGTCAATTGCTGGATCATGCTGCTGAGCAAGGCTACGGCGTTCCGGCGTTCAACATCAACAACATGGAACAGATACAGGCCATCATGCAGGCGGCTGCCGCCTGCGATTCACCGGTGATCCTGCAGGCCTCTGCCGGCGCGCGAAAATACGCCGGCGAAGCGTTCTTGCGACGCATGGTCGAAGCCGCGGTCGAACAGTACCCCTCGATTCCTGTCTGCCTGCATCAGGATCACGGCGCGTCGCCCGCGGTCTGCCAGGCCTCGATACGCAGCGGCTTCTCGAGCGTCATGATGGATGGTTCGCTCAAGGAAGACATGAAGACGCCCGCTTCTTATGAATACAACCTCGACGTCACCTGCCGGGTGGTCGAGATGGCACACTCCGTGGGCGTGTCCGTAGAAGGCGAGTTAGGCTGCCTGGGATCACTCGAGACCGGTATGGCCGGAGAGGAAGACGGCAGTGGTGCGGAGGGCAAACTCGATCATGGGCAGCTGCTGACCGATCCCGAGCAGGCCGCCGACTTCGTTGCGCGCACGCAGGTGGACGCGCTTGCCATCGCCATCGGTACCTCACATGGCGCTTACAAATTCACGCGACCGCCAACCGGAGACGTCCTCGATATCGAACGCATCAAGCAGATCCACGCCCGCATCCCGAACACACATCTGGTGATGCATGGCTCATCGAGCGTGCCGCAGGAGTGGCTCGAGACCATTCGCAAGTATGGCGGTCAGATTGGCGAGACCTACGGCGTACCGCTGGAACAGATCCGCGAGGGCATCCGTCACGGGGTACGCAAGGTCAACATCGACACCGATATACGGCTGGCCATGACCGGCGCGATGCGCAAGACCCTGGCCGACAAGCCCGAAGAGTTCGATCCGCGGGCAAGCCTGAAAGCGGCTACCGCGGCAGCCCGTGATCTGTGCAAGGCGCGTTTCGAATACTTCGGCAGTGCCGGGCAGGCGGCCGCCATCCGGCCGGTGCCTTTGGAATTGCTCGCCATGCGCTATGCCAAACGCGAGTTGCAAGCCGTGGTGCATGCTTGAACGGCACGCCGCATTTCGATCCGGTGATTGCCTGCAGTATTCTCGCCGCTGACTTCGCGCGTCTCGGCGAGGAGGTTCGGGCGGTCCTCGATGCGGGCGCGGACTGGATCCACTTCGACGTGATGGACAATCATTACGTGCCGAATCTTTCCATCGGACCGGCCGTGTGCGAGGCCATTCGCCCTTACGCAAAGGGCAGTTTGATCGATGTGCATCTGATGGTGGAGCCGGTCGATGAACTCGTGCCGGCGTTTGCCAAGGCGGGTGCCGGCATGATTTCGTTTCATCCGGAAGCTACGCGCCATGTCGATCGCACCATTCGGCTGATCCGCGAACACGGCTGTCAAGCCGGGTTGGTGTTCAATCCGGCCACGCCGCTGACTTGGCTGGAGGATGTTCTGGCCGAACTCGACATGGTGCTGCTCATGTCCGTCAATCCCGGCTTCGGCGGCCAGAAATTCATTCCCGCCACGATGCCCAAGCTGCAGCGTGTCAGGACGCTGCTCGATCAACACCGCAGCGACACCGGTCATGCCGTGCGCCTCGAGATCGACGGCGGCGTCAAAGCGGAGAACATGGCCGCCATCGCTGCGGCGGGCGCCGATACTTTCGTGTCCGGCTCCGCCATCTTCGGCGCGGCAAGCTACAGCGAGGTAATCGCCCGAATGCGCCAGGAAATCGGTGCGGCGCCTAGAGGTGCTCGATGAGGATGTTGGCGAACTCGCTGCATTTCACCTCAGTAGCCCCGGGCATCTGACGCGCGAAATCGTAGGTCACATGTTTTTGGCCGATGGCCTTGTCCATGGCGCTCAAGATAGCGTCGGCCGCTTCGGTCCAGCCCAGATAGCGCAACATCATTTCACCCGACAGGATCATGGATCCTGGATTGACCCGATCGAGGTCCGCGTACTTGGGCGCCGTGCCGTGCGTGGCTTCGAACACGGCGTGTCCGGTCATGTAATTGACGTTGCCACCTGGCGCGATGCCGATGCCGCCCACCTGTGCTGCGAGTGCATCGGACAGGTAATCGCCGTTCAGATTCATGGTGGCCACCACGTCGAATTCTTCAGGCCGTGTCAACACCTGCTGCAACGTGATGTCGGCGATCGCGTCCTTGATGATGACCTTGCCGGTTTGCCTGGCTGCGTCCATCGCGTCGGCTGCCTCTTTCTCGCCGTCGTTGGCCTTGATGCGTTCCCACTGCTCCCACGTAAACACATGGTCCGCGAACTCGCGCTCCGCCAGTTGATAACACCAGCCACGAAACGCACCCTCGGTGAATTTCATGATGTTGCCCTTGTGCACGATGGTGACGCTCTTGCGCTTGTTGCGGATGGCGTAATCAACGGCCGCCCGAAACAGGCGTTCGGTGCCTTCTTTGGACGCTGTTTTGAGGCCGATACCCGGATTGTCGGGAAAGCGAATTTTTGCGAATTGCTTCGGAAAGGCCTGCTTGAACAGGTCCAGAAATTTCCTGGCGTCGGCCGAGCCCGCTTCGAATTCGATCCCGGCGTAGATGTCTTCGGTGTTCTCGCGAAAGATAACCATGTCCACCTTTTCAGGCGCTTTGACGGGTGACGGCACGCCCTTGAACCAACGTACCGGGCGCAGGCAAACATATAAATCGAGCATCTGACGCAACGCCACATTCAGCGAGCGGATGCCGCCGCCCACGGGCGTCGTCAGCGGACCCTTGATGGAGACGAGGTATTCGCGGCATGCCGTCACCGTTTCTTCCGGCAGCCAGGTGTTGTAGTTCTTGTTGGCCTTCTCGCCCGCGAACACTTCCATCCACTGGATCTTGCGGCGCGTGCCATACGCTTTCTGCACGGCGGCATCGAATACCCGCACACTCGCGCGCCAGATATCGCGGCCGGTTCCGTCGCCCTCGATGAAGGGGATGATGGGATTGTCGGGCACGTGCAACTTGCCGTCCACGATGCTGATCTTGGTCCCACCGGCGGGAATCTGCAGGGTCACTGGCTTAGCTTCTGACATCTGCTGCTCTCCTGTAATCAGGCGGGCAATGCTAGCATGCGCGGCTGGAGACCCGCTGTGCGCAACCTGATATCGAACCCCTTCAAGGACGGTTTCCGCATGCCGGCGGAATACGAAAAGCATTCCGGCTGCTGGATGCTGTGGCCGGAACGAACCGACAACTGGCGTGATGGTGCGAAACCGGCGCAGCTGACGTTTGCGGCGGTGGCCACGGCCATTGCAAGCAGCGAACCCGTGACGGTAGGCGTTTCGGCGTCGCAATTTCAGAACGCGCGCGCGCGCTTGCCGAGCGACATTCGCGTGCTCGAGATCACGAGCAACGATGCGTGGGTGCGTGACTCCGGACCCACATTTCTGGTGGATGGCAAGGGCCACAGGCGCGGCGTCGACTGGACCTTCAATGCCTGGGGCGGCATGGCCGGTGGGTTGTATTTCCCGTGGGATCGGGACGATGAAGTGGCCCAAAAGATTCTCGAGATTGAAGCTGCGGACCGTTATCGCACCTCGTTCGTTCTGGAGGGAGGGTCCATCCACGTCGATGGGCGTGGCACCTGTCTCACCACCGAAGAGTGTTTGCTGAATCCGAATCGCAACCCCGGTATGACGCGCAGCGACATCGAAGATCATCTGCACCGCTACCTGGGTGTGAGCCGCGTCATCTGGCTCGGCAAAGGCGTGTATCGGGATGAAACCGGCGGCCACATCGATGAGCTGGCCTGCTTCACGAGTCCGGGTCACGTGCTGTTGACGTGGACCGAGGACCGTAATGACCCGCAGTACGAGATATCGATGGACGCCTGGCAGCGCCTGCGACTCGCCAAGGATGCGCGGGGCCGCAGTTTGCAGATTCACAAAATCCATCAGCCCGGCCCCTTGTACATGACGGCGGCGGAGGCCGCCGGGGTCGACGTGCGTCATGGCACGCACCCGCGGCGCGCCGGCGACCGTTTGCCGGCCTCGTACGTGAATTTCTACATCGCCAATCGGTGCGTGGTCATGCCCCTGTATGACAAGCAGCGCGATGGCGCAGCCAAGCGGCTGCTGGAAAGATTGTTTCCGACCCGCCGGGTGCTGGGTGTGCCGACGCGGGAAATCCTCCTGGGCGGCGGCAACATCCACTGCGTGACGCAACAGATTCCCCGCCTTTGACCCGCCCGTCTGCAGCAAAATGGAACTTTGCCGCCCGCAGGCTCTCGAAACTCTTTATCCTACGCGGCCTTAAATTCGCATAACCATCGGAAGCAGTAGTGCATTCATCGTTTAGATTGAGCGCTCGCAAGTGCTTGAGCGCGTTCGCTTGTGCTCTTGCCATGATCGCGGCCGGTTGCAGCAGTCATAATTACACCAGCGGCTATGGTATCGGCTGGGTGACGCTGACCGATGAACCGGGCGATTTCGCAAGCTATATCGTCACGGTCGACTCGGTCACCCTGACGGGCAAGACCGTGGGCTTGATCAGCGCGGTGGCGATACCGGAAATCGTCGACTTTTCCAAACTCAGCAATATTGCCGAGCTGTGGGCGAGCGCCAGCATTCCGAACGATACTTATGTTTCGGCTGCGATCACGCTCGACTACACGACCGCCAACGTGTCGGTGCTCGTCAACGGCGTGCCGGTGAAGGCGAGTACGCTGGATCCTGCGGGCGCCGCGCTCGGTCAGGTGACCGTCACCGTCACGCTCGATCCGGCGAATCCGCCGGTGATCGTGCCGACCTATGCATCGACGAATGCGATTCGCCTCGCGATCGATTTCAACCTGGCCGTGTCGAATACGGTCGACCTGACGACCGCGACGCCGACGGTCACGGTGTCCCCGTTTCTCACGATGTCCACCGCGTCGTCCGATAACAAGCTCATCCGTATCCGCGGACCGCTGGTCAATTCGAGCGCCGGTCCGAACGGTATCCAGACCTATACGGTGTATGTCCGCCCGTTCTTCGATCAGGTCAACAGCATCGGATCGGTGACGCTCTTCAACGATGCGAACACGGTATACACGACGAATGGTGTGCCGGGGACCGGTGCTGCGGGATTGACGCAGCTGTCGCAATCCTCCGCCGGTACCACGATGACCGCGGCCTACACGACCTTCGAACCGACCCCTGCGCAGTTTACTTACGCAGGCAAATTCCACACCGTATACGTGGTCGCGGGCAGCACGCTGCAAGACTTTTATACGGACGGCCTGGAAGGGGACGTCATCGCGCGCGCCGGTAACGTGCTGACGTTGCGCGGTTCGACGCTGACGGCGACGGCGGCGCAGGTGACCCAGTTCAACGTCGGCGACGCGAACGTCACCATGGGACCGAATACCATCGTCACGGCGGACGGCGTGGCGCTCACGGGCCTGAATTCGAGTTCCGTGGCAGTGGGGCAACACATCGTTGCGCGCGGCATCTACAGCCTGAGTGCGGCAGGCACGGTGCAGCTCGACGCCACGGGCGATTCGTCAACCAATACGGGTTCGATCCGCGTCCAGCAGACCTCGTTGTACGGAACCTTGAATGCGGCTGCACCCGGTAGTCTTGCGATGAATCTGCTGTCGATCGGCATTTATCCGGTAGGGGTCTATGATTTCGCCGGCAACGGGGTGACGCCCGCGCAGGATTCGAACCCGGCAAACTACATCGTCAACACGGGCACGCTGACGTTGCCCGATGGCGCCGCCGCCGGCACGCCGCTCTACATCGACGGACTCACGAATGCGTTCGGTGCGGCGCCGCCCGATTTCAATGCCTATACCATCGGTGCCGAGGCGGCGACGCCGGCAACGCTGCTGGTGAGTTGGGCGGCGCCCGGCGCGACGTCGCCCTTCGCCACCTTGACGGGCACTGGATTGACGATCGACCTCGCGAACGCGGCTTACACCGCAGGCACGATTCGCATCAGCGGGGATGTGATCGATCTGAAGAGCTTGCCGGCGACGCCGACCGTGGTTGCGGCAACCCCGGCGGCGCCCATTGCGGGCGCGAGTTCGGCGTTCCTGCCGGAGTTTGCCTTCGGTTCGCCGACCAACATCACGGTGTTGAACGGCTTCGCCGCCTTCGGCGCGCAGGCGCCGGCGGCTTTCGCCGCTGCCGGGGCCACGCGTCTGGCGGCGCGCGGCGTCTACGACCGGGCCAGCAACACCTTTACCGCTTCCAGTATTCACGTAGTCAACTAGACTTGCTCCCCACCATGGGGACGCGTCGCCTTCGCATTGGATGGGCTGCGGTGCTGATCGCAAGCGGCGCTGTCGGTGTGCTGCCTGGCGCAGAGGCCGCTGCGGCGGCTGCAGACGCTGCACAGGCAGTGCGCCCACGCATCTGCGTGGTGCTGTCAGGCGGAGGCGCGCGCGGCATCGCTCACATCGGCGTGCTCAAGGTCCTCGAGGATCTGAAGATCCCCATTGATTGTATTGCGGGCACCAGCATGGGAGCGGTGGTCGGCGGCTTGTACGCAAGCGGCATGACCGCGGCGCAAATCGAAGCGACGTTGCGCTCCGTCGATTGGCAGTCCGCGTTTCGCGACGCACCGCCGCGTCAGGACCTGGCATTCCGCCGCAAGCAGGACGACCGCAACTTTCTGGTGCGTCTGCCGTTGGGACTCAAGCACGGCAAGATTCTGCTGCCGAAAGGATTCATCCAGGGGCAGAAGTTGCAGGAAACCCTGCGGCAGTTGACGCTGCCGTTCAGCAACAGCACGGGGTTCGATGCGTTGCCGACGCCGTTTCGTGCCGTGGCCACCGACCTCGTGACCGGCAATCGGGTAATTTGGGACAAGGGCGATCTGGCGGTAGCAATGCGTTCCAGCATTTCGGCACCCGGTGTGTTCGCGCCGGTCGAAGCGCTGGGTACCTTGCTGGTCGACGGCGGCCTCGCCGAAAATCTCCCCATCGATGTGGCGCGCGATATGCACGCGGATGTATTGATCGTGTCCGACGTGAGTTTCCCGCTGCAGTCGCGCGCGTCGCTCGATACCGCCATTTCCATTTCAAACCAGATGCTCGCCATTCTCGTGCGCAAAGATGGCGATCGGCAGCGTGCGAGTCTGACGCCTGCCGATATTTTGATATCGCCCGCCATGGGCGCGACTGACCCGACCGATTTTACCGCCTCGAGCGGAGCGATTGCCGCCGGAGAAGCCGCCGCCAGAAACGTCATGGAACAACTAGAGCAGCTGCGTGTGGGTGAGGCCGCGTATCAGCACTACCTGTCGCGCCGCGCGGCCCGCGAGCCTGATCTCCCCGAGATCAAATTCGTCCGGGTCGACCCGCAGTCGAAGCGCTATGAGAAAACCATCATGGGAGAAATGCAGCCCATCATCGGCAAACCGCTCGACTTGAATGACGTGGGCGCGCGCATCACCGAGCTCTATGGCTTGGGCATGTTCGAGACGCTCGACTACTCCCTGGCGGAGCGCTCGGCCGGCTTGCGGCCCGATACCGCGACCAGCGATCCGGCGGGCGCCACCGCGGGCTCGACGACTGCCGCGCCCGGTCCGCGCGATCCGAATGCCCCGCCGGATGAGGAGACGGGGCTCGAGGTGCGGGCGCGACGCAAGTCGTGGGGACCCAATTACATCCGCTTTGGCTTGAACCTGGAAGACAACTTTCAGGGCAACAGCCGTTACAACGCGGCGGCCCGCTTCATCCTGACCGAACTCGACACGCTGGGCGCCGAGCTGCTGATCGATGCCCAGGTAGGCAGCGATCCGCGGCTCGTGGCCGAGTTCTATCAACCTTTGAACGCCACACGAACCTGGTTCATCGCGCCGAGCGTGCGGATCGAGGCGCGCGACCTGCCGGTGTACTCGCGCAATGTCGAGGTCGCCGATTTTCGCGATCGCGAAGTCGAGGGCGATTTTGACGTCGGACGCAATCTTGGCAACTGGGGTGAGATACGTGCCGGCATCCATCGCACCAATGGAGCCACCAAACTGCGGCTCGGTGATGGCTCACTGGTCGAGCCGCAATACAATATTGGCGAGGCCTTCTTCAAGTTCTCGTACGACAAGCTCGATAGCGTTCACTTCCCACGGGAGGGGGCGAGTTTCAATCTGCAATGGGATGCCAACCGCGCCGATCTCGGCGCTGACTTCGCGTCCAACCGTGTCTCAGCCGACTGGCTGCTGGCGCGCTCGCACGGGCGCAACACGTGGCTGTTCTGGACTTCAGCGGGCGCGACGGTGGACGGCGACATACGGCCCACCGCGCTGCCGGACTTTTACTCTCTGGGAGGTTTTTTCAACCTGTCAGGGCTTGCGCCGAATTCCTTGTACGGTCCCAATTATGCGATTGCGCGCACGATCTATTTCCGCAAAATCGGTCGCGGCGGAGAGGGCTTTTTCGAATTTCCCGCCTATATCGGCGCCTCGCTCGAAGTGGGCAACGTCTGGCAGCATCGCGGCGATATCAACTTTGGCTCAGCGCACAAGGATGCGTCGCTGTTCATCGCCTTCGACACCTTCCTCGGGCCGCTGTACTTAGGATCAGGCTACGACACCGCCGGTCATAGCGCCTACTACTTGTTCCTCGGCAAAACCTTCTAGAAGCTGCGGCTCTCGCCGAGCTTTTCGACCTTCTCGAACACCAGCGACGGCTGATCACCGATGCGCGAGTACTCGTGCTTGCGCGACATTTCCTCGAGCACCCGGTCACGTTCGGCCGCGGTAAAAAAGTAGTGGGTCTTCTGCCAATCGATACCCAGCAGCTTCGCGAAGGGATCGCCGGGCTTCAGGCGCACGCGAATACCGTACGGCTGCGGCAGGACCGGAATGGTGCGGGTCATGTTCTGCGGATTGGCGATTCCCATGACGCAGAGAATACCCGTGATAGACTCCGCCGCCAACGTAATCATGCCGCAGCGTTGTATCCCCAGAGGTTGTGATGGCAGCGTCTTATACCGCCTCAGACATCGAGGTGTTGAGCGGCCTGGATCCCGTGAAGCGGCGTCCGGGCATGTACACCGACACCACGCGTCCCAATCACCTCGCGCACGAGGTCATCGACAACAGCGTCGACGAGGCGCTCGCCGGTCATGCCGGGAACATCCATGTCACGCTGTTCAAGGACGGCTCGCTGCAAGTCGAAGATGACGGCCGCGGCATGCCGGTCGACATCCATCCCAAGGAAAAAATCAGTGGCGTGGAGCTCATTCTGACGCGTCTGCATGCGGGCGGGAAATTCAACGACAAGACATATCAGCATTCGGGCGGCTTGCATGGTGTGGGTGTCTCCGTCGTCAACGCCTTGTCCAAAAAACTGGAAGTATGGGTGCGTCGCGGCGGCAAGGAATACCACCTGAGTTTCAAGGGCGGTCATCCCGATTCGAAACTGCAGGTGGTCGGCGACGTCGCGAAGTCCAAGACGGGTACGACGGTACGCTTTACCGCGGATCCAAAATACTTCGATACGGACAAGTTCGCGCTGCCGAACCTCAAGCAGGTGCTGCGTGCCAAGGCGGTGTTGTGCCCGAAGTTGCGCATGTCCTTGAGCAACGAGGCGACGGGGGAACACGAAGAGTGGTTGTACACCGGTGGTCTGCATGAATACCTGGCGGAGCAATTGGGCAAGGGTGAATGGCTGCCAGCCGAGACGTTCTACGGCAAACGTGATGTCGACGGCGGCACGGTCGATTGGGCTTTCGCCTGGGTGTTGCAGTCTGAGCACACCGTGGCCGAGAGTTATGTGAATCTCATTCCGACCGTCGAGGGCGGCACGCACGTCAACGGTCTGCGCGCCGGGGCGGCCGATGCGGTGCGCGACTTTTGCGAATATCGCAGTCTCGTGCCACGCGGCGTGAAACTCGCCCCAGAGGATGTCTGGGACGGAGTGAGTTTCGTGCTGTCTCTCAAGATGCGCGAACCCCAATTTGCCGGTCAGACCAAGGAGCGCCTGTCCTCACGCGAGTCGGCCGGCGTCGTGCAGGGTGTCATCAAGGACTCGTTTGCGCTCTGGCTCAATCAGCATCCGGATCAGGGTGAGAAGATCGCGATGCTGGCCATCCAGAATGCGCAGCAGCGTCTGAAGGACAGTCAGAAGATCGCGCGCAAGCGCATCGTTGCGGGCCCTGCGCTGCCAGGCAAGCTGGCCGACTGCGTGTCGCAGGATCCGGCGCGCGGCGAGCTGTTTCTGGTCGAAGGCGACTCGGCCGGTGGCTCTGCGAAACAGGCGCGTGATCGCAATACCCAGGCCATCATGCCGCTGCGCGGCAAAATCTTGAACACCTGGGAAGCGGATGTGCGCGAAGTGCTCGCATCGCAGGAAGTGAACGACATCAGCGTGGCCATCGGTGTCGATCCGGCGGTGGCGGACCTGTCGACCCTGCGTTATCACAAGATCTGCATTCTCGCGGACGCGGACAGCGACGGTCAGCATATTGCGACCTTGTTGTGCGCCCTGTTCTTGCGTCATTACCGGCCTCTGGTCATGGCCGGGCACGTGTTCGTGTGCATGCCGCCCTTGTTTCGCATCGACGCGGGCAAGCAGGTCATCTATGCGCTCGATGAGGCCGAGCGGGTGAAGGAGATTGCGCGCCTGGCCAAGGAAAATCCGCGCATGAAACCGGTCGTGACGCGCTTCAAAGGTCTCGGCGAAATGAGCCCTGCGCAGTTGCGTGAGACCACGATGGCGCCGCAAACCCGACGCCTGATCCAGATGACCATCGACGCCAACGACAGCCCGGATCAGATGCTCGACATGCTGCTGGCCAAGAAACGCTCCGGCGATCGGCGCGCATGGCTCGAGAGCAAGGGCAATCTTGCGCAACTCTAAACCATGAATCAGGAGCTGAACTTCGAGGGCATCGAGAAGGAGCCGATCAAGTCGTTCGCGGAACGCGCCTATCTCGATTACTCCATGTACGTGATCCTGGATCGCGCCCTGCCGCACCTCGGCGACGGACTGAAGCCGGTGCAAAGACGCATCGTGTTCGCGATGAGCGAATTGAGCCTCGCAGCGGGCGCCAAGCACAAAAAGTCAGCACGCACCGTAGGCGATGTCATCGGCAAATTCCATCCGCACGGCGATTCGGCCTGTTACGAAGCCATGGTGCACATGGCACAGGACTTCGCCTATCGCTATCCCATCGTGGACGGCCAGGGCAATTGGGGTTCGACCGACGACCCGAAGTCGTTTGCCGCCATGCGCTACACCGAATCGCGACTGACGCGATATGCCGATCTGCTGCTCGATGAAATCGGTTTGGGCACGGTGGATTGGGCACTCAATTTCGACGGCTCGCTGGAGGAGCCAACGATGCTGCCGGCGCGCGTGCCAAACCTCCTGCTGAACGGCGGCTCGGGAATCGCGGTCGGCATGGCTACGGATATTCCGCCGCACAACTTGCGCGAAGTGGTCAAGGCGTGCGTGGCCTTGCTCGACGACCCAGCGCTGTCGACACGCAAGATCATGGCGCACATCAAAGGTCCTGATCTGCCGACGGGTGCCGAAATCGTTTCGCCGCGTGACGATCTGGTCGGCATCTACGAGAGCGGCACCGGCAGTTTCAAGGCCCGCGCCACCTACGAAATCGAGGCCGGTGAGATCGTCATCACGGCCCTGCCGTTTCAGGTGTCGGGCTCGAAAGTGCAGGAACAGATTGCTGCGCAGATCCAGCAGAAAAAGTTGCCGATGGTGGAGAATCTGCGGGACGAGTCGGATCATGAGAATCCGATTCGCCTGGTCATCGTGCCGCGCTCGAATCGGATCGATCTGCCTGCCTTGATGGCGCACTTGTTCGCGACCACGGATCTCGAGCGCAACTACCGCGTCAATTTGAACGTCATCGGCCTCGACGGCCGACCGCGGGTCATGAACCTGAAGGAGTTGCTGCTCGAGTGGCTCGAATTCCGCAAGGCCACCGTCACGCGACGTCTCAATTTTCGTCTCGGTAAAGTCAACGCCCGGCTGCATATCCTCGATGGCCTGCTGATTGCGTATTTAAACCTCGACGAGGTGATCCGCATCGTGCGCAGCGAAGATCACCCCAAGCCGGTGCTGATCAGACGCTTCAAGATTTCCGACGAGCAGGCCGAGGCCATTCTCGAAACCAAGCTGCGCAACCTCGCCAAGCTCGAGGAAATGAAGATCCGCGAGGAGCAGAACAAGCTGGCGACGGAGCGTGCCGAACTCGAAACCATCCTCAAGAACAAGGCAAAACTCACCCGCCTGGTGCGCGACGAACTGATTCGCGACGCGGAGGAATATGGCGACGAGCGCCGCACCAAGCTGATCGAACGCGAAGAGGCGAAAGCAATCTCCGAAACCGAATTGCTGACGAGTGAGCCCACCACGGTGGTGTTGTCGCGCCTCGGATGGGTGCGCGCAGCGAAGGGCCACGACATCGACGTACGGTCATTGAGCTACAAGACCGGCGACGAATTCCAGGCGGCGGCCCGCGGCCGCAATTTGCAGCAGGCGGTATTCATCGATTCCACCGGCAGGGCTTACAGCGTCGATGCGCATCAACTCCCCGCGGCGCGTGGCTATGGCGAACCGCTGTCCGGCCGGGTCGATCCGCCTGACGGGGCAACCTTCGCCGCCGTACTGATCGGCGACCCGGGCGACAAATGGTTGCTCGCGAGCGATGCGGGTTACGGCTTTGCAGTGCAGTTGAGCGAGCTGTATGCGCGCAACAAAAAAGGCAAGTCGGTGCTCAGGGTGCCTGAGAAGGCTCATGTACTGCCGGCGCAGCCATTAGGGTCGTCCAAGGATGCGCTCGCCGTGCTCGTCAACAACGATGGCGAGGTGCTGGCACTGCCGGTGGCGCAAATCGAAGAGATGAGCAGCGGCAAGGGGCAAAATCTTTACGGCATCCCGGGCAAGAAATCAGCCGATCGCGACGAGTACTTGGTTGCCATGGCGGTCGTATCGCCCGGTGAGATCCTGACCGTTCATAGCGGTAACAGTGCGCCGATGAAGGTCAGATTCGAAGAGCTGAAAGCATTCCAGGATCGGAAGGGACAGCGTCGCCAGCGTTTCTCGCGCGCATACAAACAAATCGACAGGCTCGAGGTCGCCGCCGCATAGGACGGCCCGGGTGGAGTAAAGGATGGCGGTCAGTTTCACCTCCCACAACATCCGGCTCGATGATGGCTCGTACACGAAACCGGATGCAGGCGCCGTACCCATCGATTCGCATCCGTGGTTTCTTGCCGCGCGACGGGCGCTCGACGTGGCGTTCCAAGGCGATCGCTCGAGCCGGCGGATCGCGGATCTAGGCTGCCTCGAAGGCGGGTACACGGTGGAATTTGCGCGCCTTGGCTTCCAGGCACTCGGCCTCGACGTACGGGAACTGAACATCGAAGCTTGCCGCTATGTACAAAGCAGGGTCGACCTGCCCAATCTTGCCTTCGTTCGGGACGATGTCTGGAATATTGCGGCCTACGGCCGCTTCG
>CAZZZU010000050.1:8275-29435 GCA_964658805.1 uncultured Steroidobacteraceae bacterium | reverse complement strand
AAGGCGCGCGCACGGCAGGCGTCCGGGTCGAGCGTCAGCGCGCGGCGTGCCGCGGCCGCGAGATCCACATCGAGCGCGCCGGTTACGCCATCCTGGATGACGTCGATGGGACCCGTCACGGGGTACGCTGCGACCGGCACGCCGCAGGCCATGGCCTCCAGATTGACGAGACCGAACGTGTCGGTGCGACTCGGGAACACCATGACGTCGGCGGCGGCGAGCGTGCTCGCCAGGTCCTCGCCAAATTTATAGCCGGTGAAGACGGCATGCGGGTACTGCTGCTGCAGGCGCGCACGTGCCGGGCCGTCACCGATGACGACCTTGGTGCCGTTCCAGGGCATTTGCAGGAACGCCTCGATATTCTTGTCGATGGCGACCCGGCCGACACAGACGGCGATCGGCCGCGGTAAATCGAGCACTGCCTTGTTGCCTGGCTTGAAAAGGTCGGTGTCCACGCCGCGCTGCCAGGGCACGAGGTTCGTGAAGCCATGCGCCATGAGTTCCTGTCGCAGTGATGGCGTGCTCACCATGCAACGCGTCGCGGCGCCGTGAAAGCGACGTAACGCGCCGTACGAGACGTGCAAGGGAATCGGCAGGCGCGCGCGCAGGTAATGCGGGAACTGCGTGTGATAAGAGGTCGTGAAACGGATTCCGCCGTCAAGGCAGAAGCGCCGCGCCGCGAGTCCGAGTGGGCCTTCGGTGGCGATGTGCAGCGCCTGCGGCGAGAAGTCGAGAATGCTGCGCGCAACGCGCCGGAAGGGGAATAACGACAGGCGGATTTCCGGATAGGTGGGACAGGCGATACTGTGGAAGTCCTGCGGCGTGAGTGTGCGGGTCTCGTGTCCGAAACGGCTCAGCCATGCCGCAGTCTGCGACAGGGTGCGCACGACGCCATTGGTCTGCGGAAACCATGCGTCGGTCACGATCATGATCTTCATGGCTGCGTACCCTGGCATGCGGCCATGACGGTACGATGAAAGCCAGGTGTGTCACGTCGTTGTAACGCCGATCCTATATCTACGATGCATGCACAACTTTCTAACGGAACTAAGAACGCAGCGCTGGGACGATCATCGCTTCTATCATCACAGCCGCATCAATCAGTCCCTGCATTTTTTCAGCGCGGTCACTTTTCTGGTCGCTTACGTCACCTTGTTCATCGACCCGGTCAAATCGGCGCTCATCGGTTGGCTGATCTCCATGGTCAGCCGCCAGTCGGGCCATTTCTTTTTCGAGCCCAAGGGCTACGACACCGTGAACCAGGCGACGCATGCGCACAAGGAAGACATCAAGGTGGGCTACAACCTCCGCCGCAAGGTCATCCTGCACGTGGTCTGGGCGCTGGTTCCGGTGGTGGTGTGGCTCGATCCCACCGTGTTCGGCCTGTTCACCGCGCACGTCGGCGCCTCGCAGTACTGGCATCACGTGGGCGCGATCTGGCTCGGGGTGGGGGCGGGCGCCTTACTGTTCCGTACCGTACAGTTGTTTTTCCTGAGCGACGTGCAGACCGGTCTCGTCTGGGCGACCAAGATCCTGACCGACCCGTTCAACGATGCCAGGGTGTATTGCAAGGCGCCGCTCGCATTGCTGCGCGGTGAGCTCATCGATCCCATGAGCGACGAGGCTTACACCCGGGCCTGAAGCATCTCTTTGACCACCCGACGCCGAATCGCCTTGTTCGTCAATGCCGGCTGGATGTGCCACCAGCCGTCGCGCTGCATCGCTGCTGCGGCAGCCACGACGCGTGACGCGACCTCGGCGAAGTCGGCAGCCGTGTAATTGAGGCTGAAGATCAAGCGCCCGGTTCCCACCCAACTGAGCGCCAGACCGGCATCGCGCAAATAATATTGGAACATCCAGTTATAACGCGATGGCACCGTATAGCAGATCGTCCAGATCGTGGACATATTCGCGACCCGCACGGGCAGCCTCCCTTCTGCCAACCGCGCGTTCAGTGCGTGCGCGCGCCCGTCCCAGATTGCATCGAGGTCGCGGTACAGGTTGCGCAGCGCAGGCGTCTCGAGGGCACTCAAGAATTCATGCATCGCGCCCATGACGTAGGGATGCGAGTTGAAAGTTCCGCGCGCCAGACAGATGTCGGCGGGCCGGTCTTCGCGGAAGCGTTGCATGTAACGCCGCTGTCCGCACAGCACGCCGACCGGCAGGCCGCCGGCCACCGTCTTGCCGTAGGTCACGAGATCAGCCGTCACGCCAAAATAGTCTTGTGCGCCGCCCGGACTCAGACGGAATCCCACGAACACCTCATCGAAGATGAGGACGATGCCGCGCAGCGTGCATACCTCTCGCAGGGCCTGCAGCCACGCCGTATATGCGACGCGGTCGAAGGCCGCACGCCGTCCGCTGTCGACCAATGCGTAGTCGCCGGGCGCGGCGCTGTTGGGATGCAAGGCCTGCAGCGGATTGACGAGCACGCAGGCAATGTCGCGCCGGTTACGCAGGACATCGAGACTCTTGCTGCTCATGTCTGCGAGCGTGTAGGTCTCGCGTGCCGCAATGGGATTGCCGACGCCCGGTTGCACGTCGCCCCACCAACCGTGATAGGCGCCGCAGAAGCGGACCAGGTGGGTGCGCTGCGTGTGATACCGGGCAAGGCGCACGGCTTGCATGACCGCTTCGGTACCCGACATGTGGAAAGAGACCGCTTGCTGGCGCGAGAGGGCTTGCAGGCGTTCGACGTTGGCGGACACCACGGGGTGATACGCGCCGAGCACCGGACCGAGGTCACGCACGCGCGCGGCGCCGCGCTCGATGCAGCCCTTGTAGAAGTCGTAGCCGAAGACGTTGACGCCATAGGACCCCGCCACGTCGTAGAACTCGTTGCCGTCCAGATCGGTCAGCTTCACGCCGGCGGACTGCGAGTAGAAAGAGGCGCCCGGGAAATGCCGGCGCACGAAGCGGCTGAATTGAAAGGGGACGCGGTAACGGGAGACGAATTCCAGGTCCGACACGCCCGCCGCCAGCTGTGCGGTGCGCGCCGCTGTCTGGGCATAGCGCTGCGCGAACAACGTCGCCATGCGCAGGAAGGCGGCCCGGCGCGTCTGCGCCACGGGTTCCGGAGCCGAGTCGGCCCGGAAGAAGTGTGCCTCGTCATATTCGTAGTGCGGCACCCACGCGGCAAAGCGCCGCGAGAGACGCGCGTGGCCGGTGAGCGAGCGATGTTTGGCACGCGACAGTTGCAATCGCAGCCGGCCTTGGCGCAGCAACAGGACCGTGAGCAGCGCCAGCAGCCCGTAACCCAGAAAAGCCATGATCGTATTAGCCATTGGGCTGGGAACTGTATTGCACGCCAATGACACTACGATGACCCTGCGCCGTGCCATCGCGCGCATCGTCGCGCACGAAGACCTGAATTTCCTGCTCACCAATCGCATACCACGGGCTGCGTTGACGCGCTTCATGGGCTGGTGGAGCCGTATCGAGAATCCGCTGGTGTGCAGCGCCTCCTTGGCGGTCTGGAAGCTGTTCTCGGATCTCGACCTGCGCGAGGCCCGGAATGCCCACTTCAAGAGTCTGCACGACTGCTTCACGCGCGAGCTCAAAGTGGGCGCGCGACCGATCGACCGTGCGCCGGGCACGCTCATCAGCCCCTGCGATGCGCTGCTCGGCGCGTCGGGCACCGTGGAGCGCGGTAGCGTACTGCAGGCCAAGGGTTTCCCCTACCCGCTCGGCGATCTGTTGAACGACGAGGCGCTGAGCCGCTACTACGAAGGCGGCCGCTATCTCACGTTGCGGCTGACGTCGAGCATGTACCACCGGTTCCATGCACCCGCCGATTGCCGGGTCGAGCGGGTGGACTACATCTCCGGCGATACCTGGAACGTCAATCCCATCGCCCTGCAACGCATCGAGAAACTGTTCTGCAAGAACGAGCGGGCGGTGATCCGGTGCCGTTTACCGGCTGGCCAGCTGGTCACCATGGTACCGGTGGCAGCCATCCTGGTGGCCAGCATGCGTCTGACGTTTCTCAACGTGCTTCTGCATCTGAAATACCGTGGTCCGAACGTCATCCCCTGTCACGCCGCTTTGCGGCGAGGTGAGCAGATGGGTTGGTTCGAGCACGGTTCCACCATCATCGTGTTCGTGCCGCCGGACGTCCGCCTGCAGCCAGGCCTCGAGCCCGGCAAACGGCTGCAAATGGGGGAGGTCATAATGCGTCTCGCCTGAGATCTGCAACTTTGTCGCGCCTGCGGTGTTCTGGTCTGCAACGGACTTCATGTCAGTGGAAAACTTCACGACCTTTATGCGCGCATATCAGGATATGGTCTTCACGACGGCGGTGCGTCTTTGCGGCAATCCGCAGCAGGCGGAAGACATTGCGCAGGAGGTGTTCGTACGCGCGTATCAGCATTTCGGTGAGTTGCAAGGCAGCGCCACCGCCGGCGGCTGGCTCAAGACGGTCGCGACCAACCTTGCCATCAATCATTATCAGCGCTACGCGCGGCGTTGGCGGTTCTTTTCTGAAGTCGATTCGGAACCTGAGTGGCAGGCGCCCGATGACCTGCTCGCAAGCCTCGAGCTCGAAGAGCGAGCGGTCGCCGTGCATGCCGCGCTCGGGCGATTGCCGCCCGCGCAACGCATCCCCCTGGTGCTGTATCACTTCGAAGACATGCCTTATCAGGACATCGCGACGAAGCTGCAGATCTCGTTGGCCAAGGTGAAAACCGACATACGCCGCGGCCGCATCGCGCTGACGTCGATGCTGCAGGCAAACGCGTGAAGCAGCCCGATCCGCTGCACGATCTGTTGCGGTCGCTGCCGCTGCGGCGCGCTCCCGCGAGTCTCGAGCAACGCGTCCTGAGCGCGATCCGGCAGCGCTCGGATCTTGCCTGGTGGCAGCAGAGCCTGCGGGAGTGGCCATGGCCCGCCCGTGGTCTGTTCGCATTGGCGTGTGCCGCGTCCATGGGCTTCGTCTGGTGGAGTGCCTCGGCAGGTCCGCAGGGAATTCTCGCCTTGGGCGGGAGCGGCGCATTGTTTTTGGCGTGGCTACGGTCGCTGGCGGCTGCCCTGACCTCGGTCGATCGCGCGTGGAGTGTGATCACGCAGACCGTGCCCGCACTGTGGGTGTACGCCATCCTGGCGCTCGGCGCGGGCGCGTACAGCGTGATCTTCATCGTCGGCGCGGCCACGTACCGTGTCTTGAATCGCCGGCCGTCGGCGTAGGAATCGCACAACATGTACTACACCATTCGAAAGCACGCCTGGATCCTGTTCTGTGCGCTGTGCTGCACGCTCGTCGTCGAGCTGCACGCGACTCCCGGCCTGGCGCAGGCTGCGACGGACAGTCATGAAGGGGAGTGGGAGTCGCCGGAAGCACAGGATCTGCAGGATCCGCAGGAAGTGCGGCCCCGCCATCGTGACCGGCATCATCGCAGTTACCAGGATGTATTCGACATGTTCGACGAGGCGCACCTCGACGCGGGCGAGCGCGCCGGCGCCGTGACGTCGATCTTCGGTGCCGCCGTGAGCGAGGGCGAAGCCAACGACGTGGTCTCCGTGTTCGGCGACGCGCGTGCCACCGGGCCCGTGCATGACAGCGTCGTGTCGATTTTCGGCTCGACCTACGTCGATGCCAGCGTCGGTGGCGATGTGACGTCCATCTTCGGTACGGTGAATCTCGGGCCTGCTGCGGATATCGACGGCGAGGTGGTTTCGATCTTCGGCCACATCGCGCGCGATGCCGGCGCCCAGGTACACGGCGGGGTCACCAGCATCTTCGGGCGTGGCCTCGGCAGCTGGCGGCACGGCGATTCGCGCTTCGGCGGCTGGCTCGATGACGGTTTGTTGAAAGGTCGGCTGCTCGGCTGGCAGGAAGGCCAACGCTGGACGTGGGTGGTGGCCGCTGCGTTCCTGGCGTTCTATGCTCTGCTGGCGGTGCTGTTTCCGGGCGGCATCCGCGAGTGCGTCCGCACCATCGAGATGCGGCCGGCAGCCACCTTGCTCGCCGCCCTGCTGGCGGTGCTCTGCACCCCCGTGATCATCGTGCTGCTCGTGGTCACCATCATCGGCATCGCCGCCGTGCCATTCGTCCTGCTCGCGCTCTTCGTGCTCAGCTTGTTCGGTAAGGCGGTGATGCTGGCGTGGATCGGCCAGCGCTTGCTGGGCGGCGGCGCGCCGCGGCACGTCGCAGGTGCGGTGCTGCTCGGCGGCACCGTCGTGGCGTTGCTCTATCTGGTGCCTGTCCTCGGCATCGTGGTGTACAAGGTGCTGGGCATCATCGGACTCGGCGCCGTTTTGTACACGATCCTGTCCGGCGCACGCGAGCGACAGGCGATTGCGGCCGCTGCCAGTCCTAATCTCAATGCGGGTGTCGCGGCTGCAACGGCAGGTGCGGCAGCCGCCAGCGCAGTTCCGCCACCGCAACCCCCGCCGCCGCCGCCGCCGGGGGATGCGCCTTCGGCCCGTGTGCCACCGTCGAGTCCGCTCCTACCCAAGGCGGGTTTCTGGATCCGCATGGGCGCGCTCTTCCTCGACGTGCTGCTGGTAGGCATCATTGCCGGTGTCGTCCTCGATCCGCACGGGCACCAGATTCATGTAGTGTTGCTGGCGGCCTACGGCGCGGTGATGTGGAAGCTGCGCGGTTCGACGGTGGGTGGCATCGCCTGTAATTTGCAGGTCGTGCGCATCGATGGCCGCGAACTCGACTGGGAGACCGCGATCGTGCGGGCACTCAGCTGCTTTTTGTCGCTGGCGGTTTTCGGGCTGGGATTCATCTGGATCGCATTCGATCCGGCGGGACAGGCGTGGCATGACAAGATTGCCGGTACGGTGGTGGTGCGGGTGCCGAGGATCGCGGCGGCCAGCTAGCGAGACACTACAGCTTTTCGCGGATGGAGGCCGGCAGCAGCGCCTTGTAACGCCGGCTCAAATTCAGGCGCGCGCCATTGCGCAGCACGAGTTCATAGTCGCCGTGGAACAGCGGGCGCAGTTCCTGAATGAAGCCGACCCTGACGACGTGGGATCGATGCACGCGAATGAACTGCGCGGTATCGAGCCGCGTGATCAGCCTGGCGAGTGGCTCTCGCACCAGGTGAGTCTTGCCACCTGTGTGTACTTCGACGTAGTTGCCGGCGGCTGAGAGCCGGTCGATGGCGTCCACGTCGATGAAGTAGGCGCGCGACTTGTCCTTGATGAGCAGTTGGCGCACCGGTGCGGTCTGTCCCGGCATGCCGGCCAGCACCCGCCTGACCTTTTCTTCGAGGTCGGAGTGATCCGTGTCCTCCAAAACCTCCCGCAGCCGTTCAACGCTGCGCAGGAAGCGCTCACGGTCGAACGGCTTCAGCAGGTAATCGAGCGCCTGGACATCGAAGGCGCGAACGGCATGCTCGGAGTACGCCGTCGTGAAAACGATGTACGGGCAGGCATCGCCTGACAGTCCCTCGATGAGGTCGAAGCCACTGCTCGATCCGAGCTGGATGTCGAGGTAGAGAACCTCGGGCGTCAGCGCCGCGACGGCTGCGATGCCGCTTGCCACGGAATCCGCCTCCCCCACGACCTGGAAGTCATCGACCAACTCGAGGAACCGCTTGAGCTTGGCACGCGCCGGCGGCTCGTCGTCGATGATCACGACGCGGTGCATCGACGCAGGGTTCACGCAGCACACGGAAATTGCAGCGTCACGACCGTACCGCGGGGTTCGCGCGGCGCCAGCGCGAAGTGATGCCGTCCCGGATAGATCAGCTCGAGACGACGACGAACGTTCGACAGTCCTGTGCCTGAGTCGAGTGCGGCGACCGGATCCGTGACGCCGACGCCGTCATCGCTGACCGAATAGGTCAGCTCGTTGCCGACGCGCCGCACCTGCACGGTAAGAACACCGTCGCCGCTCGCGAGCCCGTGACGCAACGCGTTCTCCACCAAGGGTTGCAGCAAGAGCCGCGGCACCTGGATGTCCGACAGCGTGGGGTCGGCGTCGAGTTTGAAAACGAGCCGGCCGCGAAAGCGCTCGGTCATCATGGCCGCATAGGCGCGCAGCCAGGCGAGTTCTGCGTCGAGTGGTACGAGCACGTCGTTGCCCGTGTCGTACGCGGCGCGCAGCAACGAACCGAGTTCGGCGATCATCCGGTCCGCGGCGTCGACATCTTCGTGCAGCCGGTTGGAGATGGCATTCAGGGCATTGAACAGGAAATGGGGCTCGATTTGCGTGGTCAGGTGTCGCAGTTGGGCCTGGCTCAAATCAGCGGATAACTTTGCGGCGTGCAGTTCGCTCGACCGCCGAATCCTGAATTGCCGATAGGCAAAGATTGCGGCCAGGACGATGAGATAGGTGACGAGATCTTTTTGTCCCTCATAAAAGAGCCGCAGCGCGTAGTGGTCTATGCCGTAGCGTTTGCCCGCCGCAGCATAGACGACCACCCGGATAAGCACCATGAGTGAGGTGTGGAAGACGCTGAACAGCACGGCCGCCATGCTGTGTACCGCGATCACTCGGCCGCGCGGGCGCGAGTCGATGGGCACGCGCTGCTCCAGGCGCACGACCAAGGGCAGCAGCGCGAAGACGACAAGCACGCTGCTCAATTCCCATGTCAGGGGTTCCCAGACCTCGATGTCCGTGTGAGGCGGCAGGCCGATGAGTGCGTTGAGCCCCAGATACAGCCCGTACAGAACCGCGATGCAGAGGTAGAGCGGCCGGCTGATGAGTCGTCCGCCCAACGGGGTCTGCGCCGGTCGCGAAGCGTTTATTGGACGTCCTGGCCGACGCCGAGCGGCGCGGTCGGGGTCTGCGACCGGGAAAGCCGCCCTGCTTTGGGCGCGAGGCCGAACAAAGGTCGGAGCACCGGGATGCGGCGTATCACCTCATAGCCGCCGAAGGACGCTGCGGCAGTGATGGCCACCAACAGAAAACCTTCCGGCAATGGGTTGATATCGGCGGGTTTCAAAGCATGCGCTGCGACGATGATGATGGTCTGATGGAGTATATAGACTGGGAAAATCGCCGTCGTGAGGTAGCGCCGCGCCGCGTTGTCGTGCGCCCAATGACGGCGCGCGAAGCCTAAGACCGCGGCGATGCTGAGCCACTGCTGCGCGGCATAGTCGCAGCGCATGACCATTCTCAGCCAGTCCGGCGGAATGGCTTCCGGCGCGGCGTACGCGGCGTAGTAGCTGCTCAAGGTGATCCAGCTCACGAGCGCAACGACCAGCGCCGGCCACCGCAACCGCTCGAGCGCAGCCCACGGCGACTGGGTGCGCGCCAGCACAAAGCCTGCGGCAAAGGTCGGCCAATAGACTGCGTGCGAGTACCAGTCGTCCACGAGGGCGTGAGTCTGCGGAAAACGCGGCGCGAGCCAGATGCGCACGACCGCCAGGTAGGCGAGCGGCACGAGGAGCATGCTGACGCCGGTCAATTTCGATTCGGCGAGTGCGGCGAGCTGCGGTGCCAGACGCGGCAGCAGGCGCAGGACCACGTACAGCACGACGGTGTACACCCAGAGGTAGGCGACGAACCAGAGGTGATTCCAGGTGGGCAGGATCAGGCACTCGCCGCCGTCGCAGAAGCCTTTATAACCGCTGAGGTACAGCTTGTAGAAATCGATGTAACTGCCGGCGTAGTGAAGTCGCTCGACGACCTGCAGATAAGATTGCGGCGGCACGATCACCAGCATCCCGAACAGCAGGGGTAGCAACAGCCGAACGGAGCGCTTGCCCAGAAATCCGTCGGGTCGCGCGTTCAGCAGGTACGCCGTCGCGACGCCGGAGACGAGAAACAGCAGGGACAAGCGCCAGGGTGAACTCAATGTCATGAGCGGCTCGATCGCCGCAGATGCATACGGGCTTTTGATGTGAAAGTCCCAAGTGACGTAATACATGCCGACATGGTAGAAAATCAGCAGCATGAAGGCGGCGATACGCACCCAGTCCAGATCGAAGCGGCGTTGTGTGTTCATGACGTGAGCTTGGCGTCGCCGTGCCGGGTGATCAACTGATGTGGGATGAGCGGGACTATTCTTTGGCCAAGCGGGATCGGAGGTGTGACGATGCAGCAGGATGCGCTGGAAAACTATGTGCAGTGGGCTCTGGCGCTGCAGGGCTTCGTCTTTGATGCGCACGAGACGGCGGAGATCGTGCTGCAGTTTTCGCGGATCGACATCATCGCGAAGAGCGTGCGTGATACGCCGCTGCCGCTCGATCTCGATCCCGCAGGCGTATTTCGGCCGTGATCAGCGCGCTCGATGTCGTCGCCCGCATCACCGCCGGGGAGACGACCGCGATGCAGGTCCTGCACGAGACCCGGGCCGTCATAACGGCGCGCGATCCTGAACTCAACTGCTTCACTCTGCAGACCATGGCGCGCGCCGAACGCGAGGCCGCCGCCGTCGACGCCACGCGAGCGGCAGGCGTGCGTTTGCCACCGCTCGCCGGCGTGCCGTACGCGGTGAAAAACCTGTATGACATCGCCGGCGAAGTGACGCTCGCAGGCGCGCATCTCAACGCCGGCAATCCCGCAGCGGCCTGCGACTCAGCCGCGGTGGAGCGACTGGCTGCCGCCGGCGGCGTGCTGCTCGGTGCGCTCAACATGGACGAGCATGCGTATGGCTTCACCAATGAGAACACGCACTTCGGCGCCGTTCACAATCCGCACGATGTGCGGCGCGTGTCGGGCGGTTCGTCGGGCGGCTCGGCCGCTGCCGTGGCGGGCGGCATGGCTGCATTCTCCCTGGGCACCGATACCAACGGTTCGATCCGGGTGCCGGCCTCGTTCTGTGGGCTGTTTGGCCTGAAACCCACTTATGGGCGGCTCTCGCGCCGCGGCATTTTCCCGTTCATCAGCAGCCTGGATCATGCGGGCCACTTCGCGACCACGGTCGCCGACCTCGCCGCGGTGTATGACGTCATGCAGGGAGCGGATCCATTGGATCCGGTCTGCTCGCAACGGGGGGTCGAGGCCGTCAGCGGGGCTCTGCTACGACAGACCGATCTGCGCATTGGCGTACTCGACGGGTGGTTCGAGGAATGGGCCGACCCGGCTGCGCGACGGGCGGTGCAGCTGGCGGCCGAGGCGCTCGGTGCGCAGGCCAAGGTGACACTCAAAAGCGCTGAGCTTGCGCGCGCTGCGGCGTTCATCATCACCGGTGCCGAGGGCGGCGCACTACATCAGAAAGGTTTGCAAAGCCGCTACGCGGAGTTCGAGCCGGCGTCTCGCGCGCGCCTCGTTGCCGGCACCCTCATCCCTGCGTCTTGGCTGGACAAGGCGCAGCGCGTCCGTCGTCAGGTGTGTGCAGAAGGCCGCGAGATCTTCGGCAAATTCGATCTGCTGCTGGCACCGGCGACGCCCGTCTGCGCACCGCTGATCGGCACCGACATGTTGGAGGTGAATGGTCGCACCGTGCCCATGCGCGCGAGTCTGGGTCTGCTGACCCAGCCGATTTCTTTCATGGGTCTGCCGGTGTGCGCCGCGCCCGTATGGCCGGAGGCGGCCTACGGCGGTGAGGGCATGCCGCTCGGCGTGCAACTGATCGCTGCGCCCTGGCGCGAGGACGTTTGCCTGGCGGCGGCGGCCGCACTCGAGCGAGCGGGGGTTGCCCGTGTCACTCGAGGCGGCGATCGTGCCTACTGATCCGCCCAACCCCAGCCGGTGATTCGCCAGCCGTCCGCGGTTTTCTTGAAACTCATCGTGACCACGGCGGGCTCGTTGACCGGCTTGCCTTTCTGCGTGAATTTAAAGTAGGCGGGTGCCACCAGGTAGGCGACATCGCCGGTGACCTCGAGATGCTTCGGCTTGCGAACGCCCACGGAGCCGATCGTGATGCCCTCGGTCTTCACGTAGGTCAGCAGTTCACCGAACCACTTGGCGCAAGCACCGCTGCCATGCCACTCGTGCGGCGGAAAATCATCGACGATGGACGTTTCGTCCGCGCAGACCGCCGCTGAAGCCTTGGCGTCGCCCTTGTTGAAGCCGTCGACCCACTGGTGCACCGTCGACATGACATCGGTCTTGTCGGACGCGTGCGCGCCCGCAATTCCGGCCGCTGCGAGTGCCAATCCAAAAATTATTTTGCGCATCCCTGATCCTTTTTTTTAGCGTCGGTCCGCTGCGAGTATGCCCAAAACGCATTCGCCGGCGCAACGCGGGGTGATCGTGCCCTGCCCTTCATAGCGGCCGGCGTGCCCGGGTCAGCGTCACCGCGATCGAAGCCAGTACCGCCATACGCACCGCCACACCATTGTTGACCTGTTCACGGATCACCGAGCGCGGGCCGTCGGCCACCTCGGACGCAATTTCGACGCCGCGGTTCATCGGCCCAGGATGCATGACCAGCACGCTCGGTGCGGCGAGTTTGACGCGCGCAGGGGTGAGGCCGAAGTCGCGAAAATAGGCCGCGTCGTCGAGCGACGCCGCCTGCTCCATGCGCTCTTTCTGGATGCGCAGCATCATGACCACATCGGCGCCGGCAATACCGTCTTCGATCCGGACACACCGCTGTGCTCCGCCGAACTCGCTTCTTTCGGGCAGGAGCGCCGGCGGTGCCACGAGCCGGATGTCGGTGGTGCCGAGCGTCGTGAGTGCGGTCCAGGTGGAGCGTGCCACGCGCGAGTGTTTGATGTCGCCGACGATCGCCACTTTCAATCCCGCGAAGCGGCGTTTGTGGCTGCGGATGGTGAGCACATCGAGCAGGCCTTGGGTCGGGTGCGAGACGTATGCTTCGCCGGCGCTGATCACGGACACGTGGGGGGCAACGTGATCGATGAGGAATTCCGGCATGCCGGGCTCGTTGTCGCGGATCACGAAGATGTCGGTGTTCATCGCTTCGAGCGTGTAAATGGTGTCGAGCATCGTTTCGCCCTTGACCCGGGAACTCGACCCCATCTCGAGATTCAGCACATGCGCGCCGAGGCGTCGACTCGCGAGATCGAACGAGGCACGCGTACGGGTGCTCGGTTCGAAGAAAAGATTGGCGACGGTTGCGCCGGCGAGTTCGCGTCCTTCATAGGCGGGTTGACCGGGAATTCGCCGGTAGCTTTCCGCGCGATCCAGAATGCCGGTGAGCGCGTCGCGGGTCAGGCCGTCGAGCGTGATGAGATGTCGCAGACCACCGGCGCTGTCTTGTTGTGAACGCATTTGCGCCTCATGTCTTGTCGCTGAACCATCGCTCTAAAATGATGCCGGCGGCAGCGGCGTCGACGTCGCCTTTGGCCACCCGCCTGCGCCGCACGCCCACCGCCCGTGCCGCCTGCAAACGTGACTCCGCTTCGAGCGATGAGTAGCGCTCGTCTACCAGCTCGACGCTCACGCCGAATCGTTGGCTGAGCTCCGCTGCAAAGGCGCGCGCGGCGCGGGTGGTGGTGCCCTCGGAACCGTCCGCATTATACGGCAGCCCGACCACCGCGAGGTTGGGTTGCCACTCGCGCAGCAGTTTACCTAAGCGATCCCAGGCGTCGGCGCGCGTGCGCTCCACGACATCCAGTGGCGCCGCCGTGCGCGTGATGGTGTCGCCGCAGGCGACGCCGATGCGGCGCTGGCCGAAGTCGAAAGCCAGAATGGTATGCGCAGGCGCGTCAGGCATTGCCGCTGATGGGACTGATGCGCGACAGCTCGATGCCGAGCAGCCGCGCGGCCGCATGCCAGCGCGCTTCGAATGGTGTGTCGAAGATCAGCCCGACGTCGGCCTGCACGTTCAACCAGACATTGGCGCGGATCTCGCTCTCCAGCTGGCCGCCGTCCCAGCCGGCATATCCCAACGCCACCATGCCTTCCTGTGGACCTTCACCGCGTGCCATGGCGGCGAGAATGTCGCGTGAGGTGGTGACGTGCAGGGAATCGGAAACCTTCAACGTGGAATCCCACTGACCGCCGCCACGGTGGACCACGAAGCCGCGATCGGTTTGCATGGGGCCGCCGCGCAGCACGTGCCGTTCGCTCAACGGCGAGATCAGCTCGATGTCGAGCTGCTCGAAAATCTCCCCCATCTTCATCGGCAGGGGCTTGTTGATGATCAGGCCGAGGGCACCTTGCGGATTGTGATCGCAGATCAGTGCGACCGTCTTCGAGAAGTTTGGATCGTCCATGGCCGGCATGGCGATGAGCAGCTGATTGGTCAGATTGCCAATGTCGCTCATGGCTTCGCGTACACGGCGCCGCCCTGCGATTCGCCCCCCAGAAACTGGAACTCGTAGGCGATGCGAATCTCGTCGTGCCGGGCGCCGAGATTGCCGGGGAAAGGGTCGTACGGCGCGGCGAGCTTGAGGACGCGGATCGCCGCCTGATCGATTTCGGCATGGCCACTGGAACGGCGGATGCTGGTGGCAAGAAGCTTGCCGTCCGCGCCGATCGTGACCTCGATGACCGGGGTGCCCGACATCTTCGCGCGCCGTGCGACGTCCGGAAAATTCATGGTGCCGACATGCTCGATTTTGCGCCGCCAGCCGTCGAGGTACACGGCGACGTCGCTCTCCCGGGTGTCGGCTGCGATCCACATGCTGCCTTTGGATTCGCCGCGCATGCGCAGCTCTACACCGTCATCATTCGGCGTCATCGCCAGGTCCGGACGTTTTTCGAGCAGCATGGGTAATTTAGTCGCCTCGGGCGCAGCGCTGGCCGAGGCGAAGTACAAAATCTTTTGCGAGGGACTGTAGGTCGACACCAGCTCGTCGTCGCCCGCTTCCGCTGCGGCCTGCTGCGCAGCCAGGCCATCGCCGCTCGGTATACCAAGCCGGTCCACCGGCATGGGCGACGACTTCGGAATGACGCTGCGCTCGCCGTTACGGGTGTTGCCGGCACCGTGCTGCGTTCGCTGCGACAGGTAGCGCGCCTCGGAATTCTTTGCGGCTTCGGGCGCGCGATCGCTGACGAGCACGACTTCCAGCCCGGGCGCTGCGTCATCGTCGGCGTCGTGGTCGATCGAACTGAAGGTCACACCCAGTATCACGATGCCATGCAACAGCAGCGCCAGGAAAATGGTGGTGAGCATGCGATCGCTCGACGGCGGCAGTCCGACCTTGAACGATTCGGCGCTGGCGTCGACAGTGGGATGCACGATTTCGGAGTTCAAATCAAGCTGCCTGCAAAGCCTTCGCCAGCGCGTCGATGAGCATGTCGCCTATGTCGACACCGTGCTTCTTCTTCAGTTCACGGATGCCCGTGGGACTCGTGACGTTGATCTCGGTCACGTAGTCGCCGATCACGTCCAGACCCACAAAGATCATGCCGGCAGCGCGCAGCTTCGGGCCGATTCGGGCGCACAGCCACCGATCGCGGTCATTCAACGGTCTGCTTTCGGCGGTCGCGCCGGCAGCCAGATTGCCGCGGTTGTCTTCGGCAGTCGGCATGCGCTGCAGCGTAAACGGCGCGGGCTCACCATCCACCAGAATGATGCGGCAGTCGCCGCCGCTGACGATTTCAGGAAGATAGCGCTGGATCATGGCATAGCGGGTGCCATAAGCCGTGAGCGTCTCGAACACCACGTTGCGATTCTTGTCGCCCTGCTCGAGCACGAAGATTGATTTGCCGCCCATGCCATCGAGCGGTTTGCACACCGCCTTGCCATGTTCCTGCAGAAATGCGCCCATGTCGTGCATGTCACGGGTGATCAGTGTGGGGGCGCAACATTCCGGAAACCAGGCCGTGTAAACCTTCTCGTTCATGTCGCGCAAGCCTTGCGGCGCGTTGCACACCAGCGCGCCCTGTTCCTGGGCGCGATCCAGGATATAGGTGGAGTAGATGTATTCCATGTCGAACGGCGGATCCTTGCGCATCAGAATGACGTCGAACGTGCCGAGCCGTGCCGGCTGTGCTTCGGCCCGGGTGAACCAGGTGGGCGCGGCGTCGTCGACGCTTAACGGTGCGACGCGACCCCAGGCAACACCGTCGCGGATCCAGAGGTGTCTTTGCTCCGTATAGAAGAGTTGCCAACCGCGCCGCTGCGCGGCCATCAACAGGCCGAGCGTCGTGTCCTTGGCCGGCTTGATCGCTTCGATGGGATCCATCACCACAACCAGGCGTACATTCGCAGATGCATTCATGGCATCAGTCTATCGCAAGCGGGCAAATTGCCATCTCTTGAGCAAAGTGTGAACCACGCCACCGTCGCAGGACCCGACATGGCTCCAAATGTCGACCCCGTACCGTGGCTCAGGACTACTGTTTATGTTAAAAAGCCACGTGATTTCAGCACTTACCTGGAGAGCATGATCAGCAACGGCAAGCCGAAACTCACCGGGCTCAAGGTGCTCGTGATCGATGACAGCAAAACGATCCGGCGGACCGCCGAAACCCTGCTGACCAAGGAAGGCTGTGAGGTCTTCACCGCGGTCGATGGATTCGATGCGTTGTCGAAGATCGCGGATCATCAGCCTGACATCGTCTTCGTGGACATCATGATGCCACGCCTGGACGGCTATCAGACCTGCTCGCTCATCAAGCACAACAAGGTGTTCAAGCAGATTCCGGTGATCATGCTCTCGAGCAAGGATGGCCTGTTCGACCGCGCCCGTGGGCGCATCGTGGGTTCGGAGCACTACCTGACCAAACCTTTCACGAAAGACGAGTTGTTGAGTGCGATCGAAGCTCACGTGAGTAAGTGACGGAGAGACCAAGAGCATGCCACTGATCCTGATCGTCGACGATTCGCCCACCGAGGTGTTCGTCATGCAGAAGGCCCTCGAAAAGCACGGCTTCAAGACGGCGGCCGCCGAAAACGGCGAGGAAGGCGTGCGCAAGGCCAAAGCCATGAAGCCTGACCTCATTTTCATGGATATCGTGATGCCCGGTTTGAACGGCTATCAGGCGACGCGCATGCTCATCAACGATCCGGAAACGAGTTTGATCCCGATCATCATGGTGACGACCAAGGGGCAGGAAACGGACCGGGTCTGGGGTCTGCGCCAGGGCGCAGTGGATTATCTGGTCAAACCCGTTTCCGCGCAGGCGCTGGTCGAGAAGGCCCAGGCCGCCCTGGCCGTATGACGAACGTCAGCGGACCGGACACGAGCCTGCGCAGTCTGCGTGACCGTCCGTTCGAGCTTCTGAAAGAGCTCGAGAAGCGCAGCCGCACCGTCGCGGCCGGCAATGCGCCCGATGCCGCAGCTGGGCAGGAATGGGTGGGCGTGGCGTTTCGGATGGGCGGTGAAACCTTTCTGGTGGCTCGCGAGGAAACGCGCGAGGTGCTGGGCTATCCGGCTGCCGTGACGCGACTGCCGGGCGCGAAGAGCTGGGTCAAGGGTCTGGCGAATGTTCGTGGGCAGTTGTTGCCCATGTTGGATTTGCGGCAGTTCCTGGGCAGCGGCGCGACCACCGCGGGGCGCAATACACGCGTGGTGGTGGTGAATCACCGCGACACGCCCGCCGGCTTGATGGTCGACGAGGTGCTGGGCTTTCGGCGTTTCGCCGAAACGGATTTCAATCCGGATGCACCGCCGACCGTGATTCGCTGCGATGCGTATCTGGCCGGCGCGTTCCGCCGCGCCGGTGAGGTGTGGCCGGTTTTGAGTTTGAAGGCCTTGGTGGAAAGCCAGAGTTTTCTACAAGCGGCGAGTTGATCCCTGGACCCCTCTCAGCATGACAACCGAAAACGAAACTGCCCCCACCTCCCGCTCGGTCCCGGTCCTCGCCGGGTTGAGCATTCTGTGCCTGCTCGGCGCCGCGCTGCTCGTCCTTTCGAGCCGTTCGACGCCGCCGCTGCAACCGCCGGCGCAGGAAATTTCGTTGCTCGTGCAGCGCGTCCCGTATGAGGCACAGAACGCGCTGCGCGGCGAATCAACCGCGTTCGCGGCGTTGCTACAGAGCAATGCGCGGCTGAAGGAGCTGCGCAATGCCGCCCCGCCGCGCACGCCCGCCGACTCGACCAACTGGGCGCGCCTGAACGATGCAGTGGCCGTGGTAGCGGCTGCCCAGACGCCGGTAGCCGATATTCAGCAGGCCAATAAGGAGTCGCGCGACACGGCGCCCAAACTCCTTTCCGAACTCGGTGACCTGGGCTCCGCGGTGGGCGTCGCCAAGCTGGAAGGCATGAGCCGTTATCTGGAACGCTTCGAACTCATGGTCCAGCGCATCCAGCAGGACCTGAATGGCCTTGCGGCCGGCGTGAGCGATGCCGCCCCGGCGGCGCAGCGCCTGGCCGACAGTTTGGAATTCCTGAATCAGGTGATGCGCGGGCTGGCCGGTGAAGAGTCCGGCCTGGCGCTGAGCAAAGTGACCGGTGGCGAAGCGGAAGCGCGTCTGAAGATCGTCTCGGCACGTAACCAGCAATATGCGAACAGCGTGCGCAAGGCGATCAGCGCCGCAGCTGCGTTGGCCAAGGCACAGGCTGCGGCCCGCGGTTTGCCGGCAGTCGCCACGGCGCTCGCCACACCCGCAGGGCAGGCGGCGGTGGCGCCGGCGGAGTCCGGCGCGGGACTCAAGCCGTGGATACTGCTGCTGCTGGCGGCCGCCGGCTTGCTGATCGGGGCACTCGTATGGACGGTGCTCAAGAACGCGCATGCACGCAAGGTCGGCGAACAGCGGGTGGTCGAGAACGACCGCAACCAGGAAGCCATCATGCGGCTGCTGGACGAGCTCTCGAGTCTTGCTGACGGCGACCTGACGGTGCAGGCAACGGTCACCGAGGACATCACTGGCGCGATCGCAGACTCCATCAACTATGCGGTGGAAGCGCTGCGCGAGCTGGTCACGACGATCAACGAGAGCGCCATTCAGCTGGATGGCGCCGCCAAGCAGACCCAGTCGGCGGCGGCACACATGGCGAAGGCCTCGAGTGCGCAGTCGCGCCAGATTACCTCGGCGTCTGAGTCGATGGCCGATATGGCGGCATCGATCGAAGAGGTCTCCGGCAACTCGGAGCGCTGTTCCGACGTGGCGCGTCATTCGGTGGACGTGGCGCACAAAGGTGGCGACGCGGTACGCCGGACCATCGATGGCATGAATGCGATTCGCGAGACCATCCAGGAGACCAGCAAGCGCATCAAGCGCCTGGGCGAGAGCTCGCAGGAGATCGGCAATATCGTCGAACTCATCAATGATATTGCGGAACAGACCAATATCCTGGCATTGAACGCCTCGATTCAGGCGTCCATGGCGGGCGAGGCGGGGCGCGGCTTTGCCGTCGTCGCCGACGAAGTGCAGCGGCTGGCGGAACGCGCCGCCAATGCCACCAAGCAGATCGAAGTCCTGGTCCGCACCATCCAGACCGATACCAACGAAGCGGTCGTTTCCATGGAGCGCAGCACCACCGATGTGGTGGGCGGTGCGCTACTGGCGGAAAATGCCGGCGCGGCGCTCGAGGAGATCGAACAGGTATCGAACCAGATCGCGAGCCTCGTGCAGAACATCTCGGCGAGTGCGCGACAGCAGGCGCACGCCTCCGGAAACATCTCGAAGAACATGCAGGTGGTGCGCGAAATTTCCTCGCAGACCGCCGAAGGATCGACTGCCACCTCCACGTCCCTGGGCAAGCTCGCCGCGTTGTCCGCGCAACTGCGCAAGTCGGTGGCGGGTTTCCGTCTGCCGGACTACGGTGGCGGCACCACGACCATTGGACCGAGTCCGGAGCAGGGCAGGATCGTCCCTGAGATCGCCGTGACGGATCAGTCCTCCAAAAGACTGCGCAAGGCCGGCGGCATCGGCGCCTGACCTTGAGCGGATGAGTTCGACATGACCGATATCAGCTCGCAAACCCTGCACGTCGTCGCCAAGGAATTGGCGGTCACGCTGAACGACGCGCGTGCGGCGCTCGAGAATTACGCCGAGCGCCCGGAGCAGCGACAGCTGCTCGAGAAATGCGCAGACGAACTCCATACTGCTCACGGCGTATTGCGCCTGGTCGAGGTCTACGGCGCGGCGTTGCTCACAGAAGAGATGGAGCATGTCACACGTTATCTGCTGACGTCCGGCAACGATCAGAAGCGCCAGATCGATGGCCTGGATGCGCTGATGCGCGCCATGGTGCAGTTGCCGACCTATCTCGAGCGCGTGCTGTCCGGCGGCCGCGACCTTGCCTTGGTGCTACTGCCGCTGCTAAATGACCTGCGCTCGGTGCGCGGCTCGCCGTTGCTCTCCGAAGGCACGCTGCTGCTGTTGAACCTCAAGTCGGATCAGCCGGCGTCGCCGCATGCGCGGCAGCAGGGTGAACCGCAGTTGACCGTGGTGCAATGGGCACGCCGCCTGCGGCCACGGTTCCAGCTCGGACTGCTCGGTTACATCCGCGGCGAGCGGCCGGTGCAGAACCTCGAGACGCTTTCGCGCATCGCGGAGAAGCTCGAACAGGTGGCGACTGCGCAGTCCGTGTTCCAGCTCTGGTGGGTGGTGGGCGCCATCCTCGAGGCGTTGCGCGCCAACGGACTGGAAGGCAGTGCCACGTTGAAGCGCCTGCTCGGTCAGGCCGATCGCCAGATCAAATTGTTGTACGAGCAGGGTGAAGCCCGCTATGGCGACAGTCCGCCCATCGACCTGCTGAACAACCTCCTCTACTACGTGGCACGTGCCTCGACGGATGGCGGCCGGATCGCGGCGGTGCGCGCATCGTTCAAGTTGGGCGAACTCCTGCCGGTCGACGACTCTATCGAACACGAGCGCGAAAGCCTCTCGGCGCCGAGCGTCAAGCTGATGCGCACGGTGGCGGCGGCAATCAAGGAGGATCTGTCCAAGGTCAAGGACGTCCTCGACATCTTCGTGCGGCGCGGCGGTGGCGCCGGCGATGAGTTGCTGCCGCAGCTCGAACTCCTGAAGAAGATCAGCGACACGCTCGGCGTGCTCGGTCTGGGAGAACTGCGGGCGCGCGTGCAGCAGGAAATTTCCGAACTGGCGGAGATCGTCAGCGACGGCAAGGTGCCGCCGCAGGAATCGCTGATTCGCGTTGCCGGCGTGCTGCTGTCGGTGGAAGACAATCTCGACGAGCAGTTGTTGAGCCTGATCATGCCCACCACCGAGGGCGGTGCCCAGGTTGCGCCGGTCCAGGACATCGAATTCAAGCAGGTGAGTGAAGCGGTGCTGCGCGAGTGCATCGTCAATCTCGCGCGCATCAAGGAAGCGGTGTCGATCGCCGTGCACAAGCCCGGCGATTTCTCGCCGCAGGGCCTCGATAACGTTCCGCAGCTGCTGCGCGGCATCACCGCGGGCCTCCTGATGTTGGGCAAAACCCGTGCGGTCGAGCTCATGGACAAGGTGGGCGCCAAAGTGCGCAAGTTGGTCGAGCCCGGCATGCCGGCTGCCGAC
>CAZZZU010000050.1:0-8265 GCA_964658805.1 uncultured Steroidobacteraceae bacterium | reverse complement strand
ACCCCACCCGCCTCGAGCGCATCGCCGATGCGATCGTCAGCATCGAGTATTACATGGAGACGTTGCAAAACGGCCGCGCCGATCCCTGGTACATGCTCGACAACGCCGCGGCGTGCCTGCAAACGCTGGACGATGAAACGGCCTCGCGCGTACCGTTTATCGAGGTGGCGCCGAGTGAGGCGGCAAGCACCAACAAGAACGATGCCATGGCGGCCGAAACCGTTGCACTGGACCATGCAAAGGTCGCGCACGGGGCGACGAGTCCGCTACTGGCCATGCCAGCGACCGAGGCGGTCGACCCTGAATTTGTGGAACTGTTCATCGAGGAGGCAAAGGAAGAAGTCGTCTCCATCCAGAACACCTTCCCGCTGTGGGATCAGAATCCGATGGATCTCGAGTCGCTCGCGGCCCTGCGGCGCAGCTTCCACACGTTGAAGGGCAGCGGGCGCATGGTGAATGCGCGCGCGATCGCCGAGTTCGGCTGGTCGATCGAAAATCTGCTGAACCGCATCATCGACAAGACGCTGTCACGCACGCCCGGCATGATGAGCCTGCTGCGCAACGCGGTGGCGGCGTTGCCGGCGCTGGTCGGGCAGTTGGAGAGCGGTCGGCCGGTCGATGCGCCGATCGAAGCGCTCATGGCAAACGCCTTTGCGTATGCCGATGGACGGGTCCCCGATGCAGCCGCGTCGCACGTGGCTCCCGAGGATCGGACACCCGTGGAGAACACTGCCGCGCTGGCGGCGCTCACTGACATCATGCCGGCTGCGGTCGCGGACGTCGGGGAGGCGCCTGCGGAGAGCCCTGCGCAAAGCCCGGC
Organism: uncultured Steroidobacteraceae bacterium; assembly: GCA_964658805.1. Lineage (GTDB taxonomy): Bacteria > Pseudomonadota > Gammaproteobacteria > Steroidobacterales > Steroidobacteraceae > Bog-1198. The sequence goes on along the minus strand of CAZZZU010000050.1, from coordinate 7,445 downwards.
GGAGGTGGAGCGCATGGACCCAGCGCTGCATGACATCTATTCCAAGGAGACGACGAGTCACCTCGCCGAGATCCGCGGCTACCTCGAAAAGCGTCTCGGCCAACCGGCACCGCATGAACTGCCGGAGACCGTCTACCGTGCCATTCATACCTTGAGCGGCAGTTCGAAGATGGCGGAGGCCCATCATGGCATCCGCATCACCGAGCCGCTGAATGAGGTCATGCGCAAGGTGTACGACAGCGGCCGCGGACTTTCCGATGACGGCCTGGCGGTGCTGCGCGATTCGGTGCAGTCGATCGACAACGTCGTCTCGCACATCAACGAGTCGACCGCCTATTTCGTCGATCATCCGGCGCTCCTCGAGCGACTGCGGCACCTTGAAATTGCAGTGGACGAGGACATCGCGCGGCACGCGGCAGCGAGTGACACCAGCTCATCCAGATTGCAACCGGAGATCGGTGAAGCAGCCGCTGCGGCGCCGGCGCAAGAGTTGCCGCCCTCGCGTGATGACAGCGATCCGCACGCGCTCACGTTGGATGCCTATGGCGTGGAGGAGATCTTGCGCGCCAGGGAGCCGCCGGAAGGCGAGCCCTTGGGTGCGCCGGACGCTCAGTCCGATTCGCCGGTAGCGGAGGAAGCGGCCGACGCACCATCAGCGGAGGTCGAAGCGCCGATCGTCGAACCTGCGGCGCTCGAAGCGCCCGACAATGCTGCGATGGAGCCTGTGGAAAGCGCGGACGGTTTCGATCACGAGATCGCCGCGATCTACAGCGAAGAGGCTACCGAACTGCTCGAGGCCGCCGAGCACTCTCTGACGGCCTGGAACCAGGATCGCAGGGACAAGCAGCCGGTGATCGAGTTGCAGCGGCATCTGCATACGCTCAAGGGCGGCGCCCGTATGGCCGGCATCAGCGCCATGGGGGATCTGAGCCACGACCTGGAAACCCTGGTGCTGCAGATCGACAATGGCAACATCGTGGCAGATGACCGCGCCTACCAGGTCATGCAGGCGAGCCTGGATGAACTTGCGCACATGCGCGACCTGGTCAGTGGCGGACGTCTGCCGTCCAAGGCGGCGTCACTGTTAAACCGCATTCGCGCCCTGTCAGATCCGTCGGCCACTGCGGCGGCCCCGGATGAAGCGGCCGTCGCGACCCCGGCATCTGTTTTCGAGTCTGATGTAGCAGGTGCTGCACAGAGCGACGCTGCCGACGTGGTCGTGCCCTTCGTGCCGCGCGCCCCTGCCGCAGCGATACCGGAGTCCGAACGCGTGGCCGAGCCTGAGCTCGCCCCAGTCCCTGTTCCCGAACTCGTGAACGAGGCTGAGCCTGCCATGCTTCCCGAGCCTGCGTTCGACGAGGCCCCCGATGAGCCGCCGGCGTCCACCCGGGCCCACCGGCCGCTGGACGCGCCGCCGTCCGAGGAGTCGCTGGCACCGTTGGAATTGACCACTGCGCCGATCCTGCCCGGCCGCGAGGCGGCCCCTGCGGAACGCCAGGAAATGGCGCGTGTCGATGCCGACCTGTTGGACACGATGCTGAACAATGCCGGCGAAGTGAGCATTTTTCGGGCGCGTCTCGATCAGCAGGTCAACTCGATCGATTTCAACCTGGCGGAGCTGGCCCGCACCGTGACGCGGCTTAAGGAACAGCTGCGCAGCCTGGACGTGGAAACCGAAGCCCAAATCCTGAACCGGCATCAGGATGTCGAGCCGCGTCGCGACGATTTCGATCCTTTGGAGCTCGACCGCTATTCGTCCATTCAGCAGTACTCGCGCGCGCTCGCAGAGACGTCGAGCGACGTCGCCAGCATTCAGGGGCTGCTCGAGACGTTGACGCGTGAGGCGCAGAACCTCCTCACACAACAATCGCGCGTCATTACCGAATTGCAGAACAGCCTGATGCGCACGCGCATGGTGCCGTTTCAGCGCAACGTACAGCGCCTGACCCGGTTGGTTCGCCAGGCGGCCAACGACACCGGCAAGCGTGCCGAACTGGTGGTGCAAGGTGCCGCAGCAGAACTGGACCGGCAGATGCTGGAGCGGATCGTGCCGCCCCTCGAGCACTTGCTGCGCAATGCGGTGATCCACGGTATCGAGACGCCGGAGCGGCGTGCGGCTCAAGGCAAGCCCGACACGGGTCGCATCTCCATCAGCCTCGAGCGCGACGGTGCCGAAGTGGTCGTCATGGTTGCCGATGACGGCGGTGGCATCAACGTCAAGCTGATCCGAGAGAAGGCGTCCCAGCTCGGACTGGTGGACCCGAACGCGCGGCTCACGGATGAAGAGGCCATGCAGCTGATTCTCGAGCCTGGCTTCAGCACGGCCGGCCACGTCACGCAGGCAGCGGGGCGGGGCGTCGGGATGGACGTGGTCGCGACCGAAGTGAAAAAGCTCGGCGGCGGATTGTTTATCGACTCGACGCTCGGAAAAGGCACGCGTTTCACCATCCGCCTGCCGTTCACGCTGGCCATCAGCCAGGCGCTGATCGTGCGGGTGGCTGACGAGAATTACGCCCTGCCACTCGCCACGGTCGAAGGCGTCGTGCGCCTGCCGCGCAACATCATCTCGCGACACCTCGGTAAAGACGCGCCGTTGTTCGAGTACGGCGGGCAGAAATATCGTTTCCAGCATCTCGGCTCGTTCGTCGGGCTTGGCCCCACCCGCCTGCCTGAAACCGATGTGTCGATGTCGGTGGTCTTGATTCGCGCCGGCGAACACTCCACCGCACTCATCACCGATGAATTGGTGGGCAGCCGCGAAATCGTGGTGAAGTCATTAGGCCCGCAGATCTCGGGCATCCGTGGCATCGCCGGCGCCACCATCCTGGGCGACGGCCGTATCGTCATCATTCTCGACATGGGCTCTCTGGTGCGCTCCGAGTGGCGCGCGCGGCCGCCGGAAACCATCGTCGATCAGCGCGATCGTCGCACCTTCGCATTGGTGGTGGACGACTCCATCACCGTACGGCGTGTGACGCAGCGCCTGCTGGAACGCAATGGCATGCGAGTGTTGACGGCGAAAGACGGCGTCGATGCCGTATCGCTGCTGCAGGAAAATCTGCCCGACATCATTTTGTTGGATATCGAAATGCCGCGCATGGACGGCTACGAGGTCGCGACGCACGTGCGCAACGATCCGCGCCTGAAACAGATTCCGATCGTGATGATCACCTCGCGGGTGAGCGAAAAGCATCGCGCCCGCGCGATCGAGATCGGGGTGGACGATTATCTCGGCAAGCCTTATCAGGAGAGCCAGCTGCTCGATGCCATCGAGCCGCTGGTCAACCGCCGCACGGCCTCGGTGCGCTGAGACTGCCATGTCAGACCTGCGCGAAGAACTTTACAGCCTGCTGGTGCCACTCGTGGGCGAGCGCCTGATCGTGCCGAGGGCTTGCGTGGCCGAGGTGATCGGCTATCAAACGCCGGCGGAGATGACCAATGCGCCGCCCTGGTATACGGGGCTCGTGAGCTGGAGCGGGCGCAGTGTGCCGGTGGTGTCATTCGAAGGCGCTTTTGGCCAGCCGCTTCCGAGCATCACCGGGCGCACGCGAATCGTCATTTTCCATGCGATGGGCGGCCAGATCCTGTCCGGCTATTTCGGCATCCTGACGCAAGGATTTCCGCAGTTGGTGCGCGTCAACGCCGATGTGGTCAGGCCGGACCCGTCACGCAGCTTTCCCGAGCGCATGCCGGTGATCTGCCAGGTGCGCATGATGAACGAAAGCCCGTTGATCCCGGACTTGCAGCGACTCGAGCAGATGATCGCCGAAGAAACCGTGGTGATGGCGAGCTAACGGGAACGCTGGTAAGCCGCCAGCAGGCGTTTTCCCTTGGCCGCAATTTTGCGCGCGGCCGCCACGGTCTTGGGAACCGGCTCCCCCCACGCCGCAGCAGTCAGTGCAAATCGAGTTGGCGTGCCATCAGGCTTCTTGAGCGGCGGCAAGGCGCCCTTGCGTCCATAGAAGCGCACCGCCCAACTGCCCTTGCGACGCATGTCCTGCGGCGTCATGGCCGCCGTCGACTTCTTCACGCCCGGCTTGAGGTTCGCACCCTCTTTACGCTTGAAGTGGCTGCGCCCCGCGGCGGTCAGACCACCTTTTGGATTCTTGAGCGGAGTGCGCGCTTTGGAACTCATTTACTTCCCCAACAGTCCGAATACGACCACGGAATTTTGGCCCGTGATGAACACCTTGCCGTCCGCCACCACGGGTGTAAGAAATTTGCTGTACGCGCCGAATTGATCGCGCGTGCCGGCCTGATCGCTGTTGTACAACAGCGTGGCAAGGTTGGCCGCGTCGAATGCGTAAAGCGTGGCGCTGGCACCGGAATTCACGGCCCAGAGGATACCGTTGCTCGTGCCGTTCGCGGAGATGCTGGTCGAGGCGCCGGGGAAACCAAAACTCACCGCGGATGCGGAGTGAGCAACGGCGGCAACTTTGGCTGCCGCCACAGGAAAGGCGCGAATGGGCTGTCCCACCGCGCCATAGTAGACGTTGCCGTTGAAATAACTTGGCGTCGAGAACACGGCGCCCTGCAGCGCGTTGTTCACCTGTTGATATAAATTGCCATTGTTCGCCACGAACTTGCCCATCGAATCACGGTCGACCACGTACATGATCGAGTCCTTGCCGGCGCCGATCGCGAGATGGCGCACGGCACCCAAGGCGTCGGTGAGATCGGGCAGGAGCATCGCACTGCCACTGCCCAGGTCCACATCGTTGCCCGATTCGGTATTGGCATTCGACATGGCAAAGTAGTCAGCAACCTGCAGCACGTTGTTGGTATCCGAAATCTTGATGAAGGCGTTGCCGTAGTCGCCGTTCACCGGAAAGCCATTGCCATCGAGCGCGGTGTCGAACAGACCGTTGGCCGCCAGCAGATACAGATTGCCGGCCGCGTCGACGGCCGGCCCGCCGCCTGACATCCAGATCGCGGGACCGATGCTGCTGTTGGCCGCAATGTTGAGCACCGAGAGCGGCGTCAGCGTGCTCGCCTGGAAGGACATGACCCAGCCCGAGTAGGGCTGCGCATCACAATGGGAGGTCCATGCGGTGTACAGCTTGCCGCCGTTCAATACCAGGGCCGCGCGTTCTGCGTATTGCCTGGGGTCGAACGTGGTCGAGCCGCTCGAGTTCGGAAACGTGGCGGCGATGGTCACCGGGCTGCCGGACAGCTCCGCGCCGGTGGCAAGGTCTAGTGCATGCAGTCGATGGTGATAGGCGCCTGCGCCGTCCTTGCTGGCTGCCACCACATAGATTCGGCCCGCGCCGCGATCAATGGCCGGCGTGGCGGTGATGCCGATCTCGGGCGAGATCTGGCCGCAGGCGCGCGCATCGCTGGTGGTCTCACCGGCAGGCGTCGCACTGACCTGCCAGAGCGTCGCACCGCTGTCCGCATCGATCGCGAAGACGCTGTTGTGCTCGGTCACGATGAAAAGCACGTTATGCGCCGTGCCACCCACCATGAGCTGCGACAGATAGAGCGGCGTCGCATCGACCTTGCCGTCCACGCTGATCGTGCGCAGCCGGCCAAAACTCGTTTGATTGACATTCGCCGGCGTCAGGACGCTTTCTGCCGATTGGGTACCCGAGCGGCTCAGGTCATATTTGAACATGGTGACGTCGGTCGTAGCGCCCGTGGCAGGCGGCGTACCCTCGGTCACGGTCAAGGTCGCAGCACTGCTCGTGCTGGCGCCCGCGGCATTGCTGACCGTGACCGTGAACACCGAGCCGCTGTCGCTCGCCGCGGTGGCGGCAGTGGTGTAGCTCGCCGCAGTCGCACCGTTGATGGCGTTGCCGCCGCGGCTCCATTGATAGGTCAGAGGGGAAGTACCACTGGCGGTGACGGAAAAGGTGGCCGCCTGGCCAACCGTGACGCTTTGATTCACGGGCTGCGTGGTAATGGCCGGCGCGGTTGCAGCGGGCGGAGGCACCGATACCGGCGTCGAGCTGCCGCCACCGCAGGCGGTCAGGGACAGCCAGACGCAGGCACAGGCTGATAAAAGTGGCTTCTGTTTCATCGCGTCCAGCTCCTGCCCGGTGCAAGATCACCAAACAATGTTTGCAAAAATGTAAGCGCAGCGAGTGCAGCCGTTTCGGTGCGCAAGATCCGCGGCCCGAGTCCCAGTCGCGCAAATCCCGCCAGCGCCAAGGCGTCGAGTTCCTCGGGCGCGAAGCCGCCCTCCGGCCCGATCAACACGGCGGCGGACGCCGGTGCAGCCGTCACGCTCAGCAGGGCCTGCGCCAGCGCGGCACTGTCAGGTTCCATCACCCAACGTACTTCTTCCTGTCCCTTGCGGCTTGCATAATCCAGCAACGCACACGGCAGTTCGACCTCCGGCACGCGGGTGCGGCCACACTGCTCGCAGGCGCTCACCGCGACGCCGGCCCAATGCGCGCGTTTCGACTCGGCCTGACCGTCGCTGAGGCGCACCACGCTGTGCCGGCTCAACACGGGTACGATGCGCGCCACGCCAAGCTCGGTTGCTTTCTGCACCACGAAGTCCATCCGATCACCCCGCGGGATGGACTGCACCAGCGTCACGGCGAACGGCGACTCGAGGTCGACAGCAGTGACGCTACCGATGGAGACAGCCACCCGCGAACCGCGCACGCTTTCGATGGCGGCGTCGAATTCACGGCCGTCGCCCGTGAACAGGATCACCTCGTCGCCGCTGCGCGCGCGCAATACTTTGGCGAGATGTGCGCCGGTATCGGCCGGAAGCTCATAGCTGGTGCCGGCCTGCAGCGCGGCGTCCACATACACACGGGTGGTGCGCTTCATAAGGACTGCATTGTCGCATATGCTGCACAATGGCCTTACGAATCGAGAACGGCGTGATCGTCGGCGCGCGCCAGGTGGCGTCACCGAATTTCGATGCACGCCCGCAGGGGACCGTGCCCGAGCTCATCGTGGTGCACGGTATCAGTCTGCCCCCGGGAGAATTTGGGGGTCCTTATATCGAGCATTTGTTCACCAACACCCTACCGTGCGATGCGCATCCCTACTTTGCCGAGATCGCGGGATTGCGTGTGTCATCGCACGTGGTCATCGGCCGCGATGGCGCGCTCACCCAGTACGTGAACCTCAACGAGCGAGCCTGGCATGCGGGGCAATCTGCTTACTGCGGCCGCGAGAAGTGTAATGACTTCTCCGTGGGAATCGAACTGGAGGGTAGCGACAACGTGCGCTACGAGCCGACCCAGTATCGGCAACTGGCAGCGCTGATCGCGGCGCTCTGCACGGCGTTCGAAACGCTGTCGCCGCAACGACTGGTCGGACACAGCGACATCGCGCCGGGCCGCAAGACCGATCCCGGGCCGGCTTTCGACTGGCCCAAGGCACGCCGCATGATCCGGCGACGGATCAGATCTTCGAACGCCGCCAGATGACTTCGCTGCCCTGATGCTGACGCGCCAGCACGCGCGCAATCACAAACAGCAGAT
>CAZZZU010000049.1:0-30208 GCA_964658805.1 uncultured Steroidobacteraceae bacterium | reverse complement strand
CAGTGACTACCACCTCCTCCAACGCGCCTGTCTGGCCTGCTTGATCGACCGCTGCGTGATCGGCAGTTTGGGCTGATGTGGATGCTTGGGCGAACACGGTACTACTGCCGAACAACGCCCACATCACAAGTATGCCCTGCGCTGATATCCCGATTACTGATGTAAGCTTCGCCATCCCAGCCTCCCGCTGTCGTGTAAACCGTCAAGCACCCCTCGATGCCGAATAGTCGATTGGTCACCATTTGAGTGATTCGATAAATCGAATCGATCAATGAGCCTTATGTTTTGGTCGCCAGCGCGCCGGCGGACTTGCCGAAGCGATAGTACGGTGGGTACCACGACGGGAACAGTTACCAAATGGCGACTGAGCGCTACGGACGCGCCCGCAAGTGACAACGTGGAATAAAAGCGGATAGCGTTACCGTCTAGCGCACGAGTGCTTCACATCCAAGCGCGAGGCTACGAAAATCGACACCGAGCGACACCGAGTTTGAACCGCACGAGTCCGCCCACTCGTACACTTCTGGACGCCGACGGCGGTGTACCGACCGAATTTTGCCGGCCGTAAATTGCTGATTCGTACCGGTCACGTCGATTGTCTGCTGGGTTGCAGCCAACAAAGTCTCGGATTCCGCGCGCTGGATGAGTCGCACGGATGTGATGCCGGGCCGATTGCACGGTTTACGACCTCGCGAACCAGTTGAAACTGACTGACGGTCTATTCCAAATTATGTGAGTACGAATCGCCCGCATGCGGGCGGTCTGCCTGCCTCCGTCTTTCAATTGCGGGTCTGGCAGCCATGGGAAATCCGGTTGATCGGCTTAGGTTTGGTCGCTCTGCGCAGTCAAAACACTGGAGAATCAACTTGAGAAATCTGTTTCTGGCAATAACCGCCGCCGCAACGTTGTTCGGATCGCTTCGCGTAGCCATTGCGGCGTTGACCCCGCAGCCTTCCGAAGGCTGTTACGATGCACTGGGCAACACGCGATACGTCCAGGTGGGCGAGCGCTGCAAAGCCAACGAACAGAAGACGAAGATCATTCCGCAGACCTCCGATCCGGCCGAAGATCCGCAAGCGGAAGTACAGAAACAGGTCACCGATCTCACCGCCCAAGTCAGCGCGCTCCAGGCCCAAGTTTAATCAATTACAAGAAAAGCCAAAGAACGATTCGGACAAAAGTCCATCCGGCAATTTCACTGCATACAATCCGAAGGATGTCGACCGTCCTGGTCATCCGGCCGATCCGAATTGGCTGCCAGATTTCTGCGTGACGGCATAGCGCACAACGTCGTGAGAGCGCCCCTTTGTCGTTGTAGACCGCAATGGGATCGCGATCTTTTCAGTATCTGAACACGGTGCAGCCGGTCGTGCGGCGCGCGTCGTTGACGCAACCGGGAACGAACGATTCACCATGTAAATCGCGCCGACCGGGCCTCCGTTCACACTTTTCGGAAACAACCTAAAATCAAGCATCTGGCTGTATTCCGAGGGTGACAATGGGAAGGCACTGTTCTACAACGCAAAGTGTCCTCGCTATGGGGTCATCCGCATCCGCTACGGGAACGATCCATGAGGGCGATGCGAGTGGAATCGAGAAGGTGGAGGTGTCAGCGAATCTCAGTCATGGCGCAATCGTATTGCGCGGTACGGACGATAACGTCCCCGGACGGGCATTCAGTTTGCTGCCTCATTTGTAGTCCGCCGCGAATCGAGAGCGCGATTTCGTTGGATGCGAGGCGTGCTTGTCGCAGGCTGCTAGACTATGCTTGATGAACGCCTCGAGAATCCGTAACGCAGTCTGGCTTTGCTCGTTCGTTGCCATCATGGCTTGCGTGCTCCCACGTCACTCAGAGGCACGGCCGCCGACGCCGACTCGAGCCCAATGGGCAGTTTACAGTCAATCATTCGATGCACTTGCGGCGGCCGATGGAATCGTCGGCGGTGGGATCGAGTTCGTGAGGGCCAGCCGGCAGGTAAATCACCGTGAGTTTGGCTACGCTGATCGCGAGCATCGCGTACCGACCTCGCTCCAGACGATTTATCACTACGGCTCGATCACCAAGACTCTGACGGCGATTGCAATCATGCAATTGCGGGATCGAAAAAAGCTGACTCTCGACGACCGAATCACCAAATATGTACCTGAGCTCCGCCAAGTCCACGATCCCTTCGACTCCACGGACGAGATTACGCTGCGCATGTTGTTGTCCCACTCTGCTGGTTTTCAGAACCCCACTTGGCCCTATAAGCAGGGCAAGCCTTGGGAGCCTTTTGAGCCCACGACCTGGAACCAGTTGGTTGCGATGATGCCCTACCAGGAAATTTCGTTCCCACCAGGTTCGCGTTATAGCTACTCGAACCTAGGCTTATTTATCTCGCCCGCGTTGTTGAGCAGCTGAGCGGCGACCCGTAGGAAGTCTATGTACAAAAGAACATTTTCAGCCCGCTTGGTATGACCCGCAGCTATTTTGCAGCGACGCCCTACTACCTCGCGGCGGACCGATCACACAATTGCACGCGTCAATGCGACACCAGCGGCAACGCGGTGACGGTGGATAATGGCACTGACTTCGATCCAGGTATCACCATGCTGAATGGCGGGTGGAATGCGCCGTTGACCGATCTCGTCTCATACCTCGCCTTTTTGACCGAATCAAGTCATGGCGATCCGGGCTTGCAACGTTGCTACAGCACGGTACTGCAACATTCCACGCTCGCCGAGATGTGGACACCGCTGTATCCCACGATTCAGGATGGCTCCGAAGTCGATGAAGACTCGGTGGGACTGTCCTTCTTTCGCGTTCGCAGCGGACACACGCTGTTGGTCGGACACACGGGGAACCAGGCCGGACTTCGCGCCTTCATGTTTTTTAATCCGAACACCGGGGCGGCAGTGGCGGCCGCTTTCAATACCGACAGCGACCTGCCCGTGAATGGGCACCCATCGAAATATCAGCGGATTCGCGATGGCGCCCTGCAACTCATCGAGTAATTTAACCCACACGCTGCAGACGTGGGGTCACATCGCCGTGGAGCGCTCGTGAATTCGCTAATCGCAGCCTTCGCCCTGTTTTCCTTGTCGACTTCTGCCTGCGCCGCACCGCTTGCTGCGGATCTCATACTTCGACATGCCGTCATCGTTGACGTCGAGCATTCGATGCTGTTAACGGACCAGGCGGTCGTCATCCGCGACGCGACACTCGTGGAGGTTGGGGCGGATGCCAGTCTCGCCGCGAAATGGTCCGCCCTAACCTCGCTCGATGCCACGGGAGGCTATTTAATCCCGGGTCTTTGGGACATGCACGTGCATTTCGGCGGCGGCTTTGAACTGATCGAAGAGAACAAGGCACTGCTGCCGCTCTACATCGCGCATGGCATTACCACGGTGCGCGACTGCTCGGGCGATCTGCCGCAAGAAGTGTTGAAATGGCGCGGCGAACTGGCGCAAAGAAACCTTTTGGGGCCACAGCTTTTCACTTCAGGCGCAAAACTCGAAGGCATTCGTCCGGTCTGGAAGGGCACGCTCGAAGTAGACAGTCAGGGGGATGTCAACGCGGCGCTTTCACGATTGATGCGCGATCGGGTCGACTTCGTGAAAATCACCGACAGCACCATAGACCCCGGTTTGTTTCTTTATGCCCTGACTCGCGTGCACGGCATGGGCATGCGCGCCTCAGGGCACATTCCCCTACAGCTCACGGTTCAGCAGGCCGTGGACGCCGGTATCAGCTCCATAGAACACATCGATTACGCCTATCAGGCCGGGGTCAAGGATGAGGCATCCATCGCTGCCGACTTTGCGGCAGGCCGTATCGATCGGACTGAAGCGTATCGGCGCATCGACAGCGGATTTGATGTAGCGACCGCTCGCGCGGCTTATACGACACTGGCGCAACGGGGTGTGTCCGTAACGCCGACGTTGAACGGCAGCCGGATCACGGCCTGGCTGGACACAGACGATCACGCGCACGATGCGTATCTTGCTTACATAGGCCCGAAACTTCGAAAAACCTATGATTGGCGCATCGAGCGCGCCAATCGCGCATCACCGGCTGAGGTTCTCTTCCGACATCAACATTTCGAACATCTGGCATCCACCCTGCCTCTGCTGCAACAGGCTGGCGTCAGCATCATGGCCGGAACCGATGCCGGGTTCCTCAACTCGTTCGATTACCCGGGGCTCGGCCTCCACGAGGAGCTGAGCCTGTTCGTAAAGTCTGGATTGACCCCTCCGCAGGCGCTGATCGCCGCTATCCGGGCGGGCCCCGCATGGTTTGGACTCCTCGATCAATACGGTGGCATTTCCGGCGGAAAGGTGGCGGATCTGGTGCTCTTGGATCGTAATCCGCTCGAGGACATCGCGGCGACCCGCGCGATTCGTGCCGTCATCCTCCACGGCCGCCTCTTCGACCGGCCGGCGTTAGACAGGCTGCTCACGGACACGCGCGCCAAGGTTTCAGAGTGGAACCGGGCTGCAGCCGCCAAGCCTTGACGATTCACGTGATCAGGATCTGAACCGATGACGTTGCTGCACGCCCTAGGTATCGAGTTGCCGATCGTTCAAGCGCCGATGGTGGGCGTGTCTTCGCCTGAACTGGCGGCGTGGTCTCTGACGCCGGTGCACTCGGATCAATTGGAATAGGCGCGACCGACCCCGTGGGGGGCACGCAAAATGATCAAAGACATCCGCGACCGTACGCGACGCCCGTTCAATGTGAATGTTTTTTGCCACCAGCCTGCGCAGCCCGACCGCTCGGTTGAGCGTGCGTGGCTCGACTATCTGCGCCCGCATTTTGCGGAATTCAATTCCGAGCCTCCTGCAGAACTCAGGCAAATCTACACGAGCTTTTTGAAGGACGACCGGATGTTGGCCGCGGTGCTCGCCAAGAAGCCGCACGTCGTGAGCTTTCATTTCGGGCTGCCGTCTGCAGAACACGTTCGCGCCTTGCGCGCGGTAGGTATTGTGCTCCTGGCGACTGCAACCAACATTGCAGAGGGGCGGGCCGCCGCCAACGCGGGGGTGCACGGCGTCGTCGCGCAGGGCTACGAGGCCGGCGGGCATCGGGGAATATTCGATCCCGCGATGGCGGATGATTGTCTCGGCACCGTCGCGTTGACGCGACTGCTCGTGCGCGGTCTGGATGTGGCCGTCGCGGCGGGCGGCATCATGGATGGCGCCGGCATCGCTGCGGCGCTGCGCATGGGGGCAAGCGCTGCGCAGCTTGGCACGGCCTTCTTTGCCTGCTTGGAATCCGGTGCGGATGCGAATTACGGTAAGGCACTGGTCAGTGATACGGCCAACCACACGGTCATGACCAGCGCGATTTCTGGGCGCCCCGCCCGTTGTCTGCGTAGTCGTTTCACCTTGCTGGGCCAGCACACCTCGCCGCGGCAGATCCCCGCTTATCTCATTGCCTACGATGCCGGCAAAGCGCTCTGTGCTGCCGCGAAGCGAGCGAATGAAACGGGTTACGGCGTGCAATGGGCGGGACAGGGTGCGCCACTGTCGCGTGCACTGCCGGCCGCGGATCTCGTCGCCACGCTCGCTCGAGAAATGGCACAGAGCGCGTGATCTCGCGGCGTCGTGCAGCGTCAGCCTCGGCAATACCCGGACTCGCGGGACAGCCGTCAGCAAGGTTCTGTTCACGGGAACCAAAATAGCCGAGCACGCCGGCACGCCCACGCGCGACGTCTTCGCCACGGGATGCGGATTCGTTTGCCGCCAATATCGCGAGTCCGGACCTGCGTTGTCCATCGGTTTCCAAGGGCTAGCTCAACAAGTGCCTGGGAGGACCGGGCGCGCCAGCTCGCGAATCCAGAATCGCATCGAATTCGGACAACGTGAGCGCGTGCGCATGTTTGACTCAAGATTCAGCCCTATACTTGAGAGAGCCGCGCAAAAGCTTATGGCGGGCCAGTGGCATAGGAATGCAGTCACCCGCGAATCTTCCAGCACCGGCGGCGATTTCTCAATAATTCAATCGTCGTGGATAATAAATTCATGAGTTACAGCGTCGGTTTGGTAGGTGCGGGACCCACCGCGATCTACAACCTGCAGGCGCTGCTTGCAAGCGCCCAGCCGCCCGCAACAATCTTCGTTTTCGAGCGGGAGCGCCGCGCGGGACAAGGGACGCCCTACAGCGTCAATTGGAGTGATCCCATCATGCTCGCCAATATTGCGAGCATCGAGATCCCGCCCCTGCCTCAATCCTTGGTCGAGTGGCTCATGGGCGAGACGGACATGCGGTTGGCCGTGTACGGAATCAAGCGTGAGGAGATCGACGATCGTGCGTTTTTTCCACGTCTGGTCGTAGGCGAATATCTCGCAGCGCAGTTTCTGATTCTGGTCGAGCGAGCCCGGTCGATGGGGCTAGACATGGTTGTCCAGACGCAGTCTTTGGTGACTGACGTACTCATCAGCGGGGACAAGATCGAATTGACGGTCACGGATTCCCGCAAGCACGCGAAGAAGTACAGTTTCGATTACGTAATCCTGGCAACTGGGCATCAGTGGCCCGCTGATCCCGAGGTGCGCCCAGGATATTTCACGAGTCCATGGCCTGCATCGGTGTTAGCTCGCATCCGCAACTGTGCGGTGGGTATTCGCGGCACGTCGTTGAGCGCGATTGACACCTGTATGGCGCTTGCCAGTAATCACGGGGAGTTTCTTCCTGCCCCGGCTAACGACATGGAGCTGATCTACCAAGCCCATGCGGGCACTGATGAATTTTCTGTCAGCCTGTTTTCACGCAAGGGCATCTTGCCCGAAGCCGATTTCTTTCACCCGATTCCGTACGAGCCATTGTCGATCTGCAACAACGATGCGATGCAGCAGCTGATCGACAGCGGTGCTATCGACGGTCTGCTCGATGCAGCATTCAACTTGTTTAGGCGGGAGATGACACTGGTTGATGTCGAATACGCCAACGCCGTCGGTCTGCAAACGGGCACTTTGGAAGATTTCTGTTCGGCTTACTTCGATGCACGGATCTCGGCAGATCCCTTTGAGTGGGCCAGGCGCAATCTCGAAGAGGCGGTTGCGAATGCAGAGCGTGAGATTACCGTCGCGTGGCGCTATGCGATTCTGCGGATGCATGAGGTATTCGGGCTGCTGCCGCCCTTTCTGAATGCAGTGGATTTTGAACGCTTTTCGGAGCTTTTGAAACCAGTATTCGTGGACAACTACGCCACGGTACCGCATGAGTCGGTGAGGCGAATGCTGGCGCTGCACAGCGCAGGAAAACTTGCGGCCCACAAACTCAATGTCGGGTTCCGGCTGGATACTCATAGTCCCAAGCAGGGAGCTATCTTGAACGATGGCGCAGCCCACGTGCATTTCCCGGCCTTCATCGAAGCAACCGGTCAGCCGGCCCTGAGCGCCAAGGAATTTCCGTTTCCCTCATTGTTACGCCAGGGTGCGGTTCAAGACTGGAACATCAAGGGCGAGAGTCGAGCGAGGCGAGGTATCGCCACCGACAGTGACTACCATCCCCTCTCTGCATTGGCCTCATCTCACCGTTTGTTCTGTCTCAGCATCCCATTTCTCCTCGGCCAGCATCCATTTGCGCAAGGCATCACGAGCTCCTCCGAGATGGCGGAAGTCGTAGCCGATGCGATTGAAGAGGCAGAAGGTGTGTATGCCGACTGTCCTTGAATCCGGGCGGGTTTGCCGCATTGCTGTGCTGCTGGCCAACAATGATCAGTCGGACTTTTCTGCCCGGTTTCCCAGTGACGCGGAAAAGGTCTGTGCGTTGTTGCGCGCGCAAAGGCCCGATTGGGCGTATGAAATTTACCCTGTCAAAGACGAGGTCTTCCCATCGGCGTGCGATGCCGACGGATATGTGATCACGGGCAGTCCTGCGTCCGTGCACGATTCACTCCCATGGATTTCGCAACTGGAGAAATTGATCCAGGAACTCGATAGGCGGCGCATCCCACTCGTCGGCCTCTGTTTTGGGCATCAATTGATCGCCAAAGCGCTTGGCGGTCGCGTGTCCAATAACCCAGGGGGGTGGCGTTTTGGCGTTGCCAGGACGACGATGACCAAATTCGCGCCCTGGATGAGGCCTGAGAAACCTTGCCTCGAGCTGCATGCGTGCCACGCCGAACAAGTTACGCAGCCGCCGCGTGATGCCGTCATTTTAGGGGGAGACGCGTTCTGCCCGGTCGGCGCGTTCGCCATCGGTCAGCATATATTCACGACCGAGTATCACCCCGAGTTCGCGACCGATTTCATGCAAGCGCTTGCGCTCGAATATCGAGGTGAGGTCTCGGACGTAGTCCTCGATGCAGGGGTGAAGCAGCTGCAAGGTCATGTGGACTCTGCGGTCTTTGCCAAGTGGATGATTGGATTTTTCGAGCTGGAACGCGCGCATTGACCGCTCTGACCCCGGACTTTTTTTCGTTCCCCGGCACGATACACAAGGTCAGCAAGGTCCACTGAACGTCGCACGACCGCCGCGGCCGAGGCTGGGCGTCACGATGACGAGTGAAGCGTTCGAGTAGTCACTTCGGCATTGTCATTCCACCCTACGTTTTTTTGAGTCAACGCCTGCTTAAAGGCGCGCCTGTGCTAGTCTTCTCACGGCGGCTGTTAAGGGCCTCGGCATTAGAGACCATGCAATGAACGTTATCGAATCGATGGGCGACGAACCGACCGAGCACTACGGGCTCTCGCCACTGCACAACATCGTTTACTGCAGCCGGGTGGCAGCCGGCATCGATCAAGCGGCCGTGGACAGCATTATTGCCACCGCGCATCGCCTCAATCCAATCAAGGGTATCACCGGTTTGCTGGTGTTCGGCAGCGGCATATTTTTCCAATGGATAGAGGGTCCGCGTGAGCACGTGCGTCAACTGATGACAAACATTGGCCGGGATCCTCGCCACAATTCGATCGTCACATTGAACGAGGGCGAGGAGGTGCGCGAGAGGTTATTTCCCGATTGGGCCATGGAACTCGTGACCGCCGACGATATCCGCGCTGTTTTGGAAGACGCGCTGGAGTCAGCTGAAGAAGCGAAGAACGTGAACGTGCTAAAGCAACTGCTCGACGAACTCGACACGGGTGAAATAGGCGCTCTGGTTAAAAGCTGAGTTGTCGCTGCTCAGGCTGAGAAATGTACAGTCCTGTCGACCGACTCTCGAAGCGCGTCTGGGAGTTGCTCGCCGCCTTCGTCAAGTTTGAATCACTGTTCCCGCGTGCGAGGCGGCCGGCAAGCAAGGCAGCCTCGGATGCGATTCGCGGCACGCCGCTTTCGCAGTATCACGGTCATGTGCGCCTTGACCGTAGCCTCGCAATGCGCCCTCCTCGCTCACCCTCGAATGCAATCGTCCGTATTAACAGGTAGCCCAGACGTGTCAAAGGGAGGAACGGAAAAAGCCAGCTTGAAAAAAATTGCCTACCACGCAGATAGGATGGTTTGCTCGCGGGAGGAGATTTATAGTGAGGTTAACCAGGGAGGGTAAAACCAATGCAAAAGCGCAATCGCGCCTCCAGCGCGTCATTCGTTCTGACGATGATGTGGGGTGTGGCCCATGGGGAGGTCAAGGATCCATTGCCGGACAGCCTGACCCTCGGCGGCATAACGCTGTACGCAACCATCGACGTGGGTTACGTGCACCAGACTCATGGCGTACCGCTCAGCAGCGAGTATCCCGGCGGCCTCGAGTACCAGTCTTTCACCACGACCCGAAACTTTGCGGGATCGCAGTCTACCTTCGCAGAAAGCGGGCTGGAGCAATCCAAAATAGGTATTCGCGTGTCCCAACCGATTGCCCAGGACTTTACCCTGGTCGCGCGAACTGACACGGGATTCAATCCGCTGTCCGGCCAGTTGGTGGACGCCTGCAAGGCGCTCACTTCGAACAGCAGCAAGCCGCAGGGACAGCAGACCGCGAATGCTGACGGCAGTCGGTGCGGCCAGCCGTTCAACGGTGTGATCTGGGGCGGCGTCAGCAGCACGCGGTTCGGGGGTCTTACCGTAGGCCGGCAGCAATCTTTGCAACTCGATGCGCTGGCCCTCTACGATCCCCAGACGCTCTCCTACGCCTTTTCCTTCCTGGGCTATTCCGGCTTCAACGCCGGGGCCGGCACCACCGAGTCCGCACGCCTGGATAACTCGGGCAAATATACCTTCACCCGCGGGCCGGTACATATCAACGCCGTGTATTCCAATGGCGGTCAGGATACGGGTGTGCTCGGCAAAGCCTACGGCGTCGGGATAGGCGCGATCGTCCAGGGTTTGTCGGTCGATGCCATTTATGAGAACGCGAAGGGTGCCGTTAATCTGCGCAGTTCCTTCGACAACGCGACCACGCCCAATCCGGTGCCCACGCCCGGCTTGGCGGCGTACATATCCAATGACAAATCCTACAACCTGATGGGCAAGTACGTGTTCGAGTTCGGCAACAGCGACAAGCTCACGGCCTACGCAGGTTTCTCCCATATCGAGAAAGCGCATGCCGATTACACCGTCGGCAGTGCACAGGACAACACGCCGATCTCCGTCCGCATCAACGTCAATGGCACGGCAAAATACAATTTTGAATGGGTCGGTGCGAGATATGCGATGAGTTCGGGACTGAATCTCGTCGCTGCCTACTACCACATCACTCAGAACGACTGGACGATCGGTCTCGGCGCGGCAGGCAACCAGGGCTTGGGCTGTTCGGCGGCCGGTCTCCTGTGCTCCGGCACCTTCGAGGAAGCATCCTTCGTGGCGGACTACATCATCAACAAACACTACGACGTGTATGGCGGTGTGAACTGGTCCGAAGTCACCAACGGGCTGGCGAATGGCTTCCCCGGCACCACCGTCGGCACCTCGGGAAGCCAGAATCAGACCACGGTCATGTGGGGCTTTCGCGTCCGCATCTGAGAATTCGTTACCGAATCAATCTAGTCTGCGCCTGCTCTTCCGCCGTCAGCTCCCGGTGGCCGTAGCTGACCACCCGGGTCATCTGCCAAGAGCCGGCGCGCTGATGCGTGCAGCGAACGACGCCGGCCTCCTCCGAATCATCATTGTCCTGGCTTCTCCAGACTGCCTCTAAACACGGCCAGCTGCGCCTCGAAGGCGCGCTGGTAAGCAGGCCGCGCTTCGCCGCGGCCAACGTACGCGGACAACTGCGGGAATTCGTCCAGCAGTCCTGATGACTTCAAACGG
The DNA here is from genome assembly GCA_964658805.1 of uncultured Steroidobacteraceae bacterium. Classification (GTDB taxonomy): domain Bacteria; phylum Pseudomonadota; class Gammaproteobacteria; order Steroidobacterales; family Steroidobacteraceae; genus Bog-1198. The sequence continues at coordinate 19,041 of CAZZZU010000049.1, read as the reverse complement.
AGCAGCACCGATACCATCATCAAATCACCTGCGCTGAACGCACCATCGAGCCATTCGGCCTCCCCCAACCGACTACCGAGTACGCGCAGCCGCTCCCGAATGCGCTCCTCGACCATCGGCAGACGCTGCTCGTACCAGCTCTGACCGCCTTCCGTGAACTTGACTGTTTGCAGCTCTAGGATCGGTGGCTCGACCGTGTTGACCGCCGCGAACATCCATGTGATTGCACGAGACCTCGCATGCGCATCGTCTGGCAACAGGCCCGCATGGCCCTCCGCGATATGCAGAACGATAGCTCCAGACTCGAAAAGCACCAGGTCGCCTTCTTCATAGGTTGGAATCTGCCCGAAGGGGTGACGCGCCCGATGCGCAGGTTCTTTCATCGCAGCGAACGAAATCAGCCTCACTTCGTACGGTTGTCCGACCTCTTCAAAGGCCCAACGGACACGCATGTCACGCGCAAGTCCTTTGCCTCGATCGGGCGATCGTTCAAAAACGGTGATGGTAGGGATCATGGGAGTCTCGCTGCAAAGAAAGGCCGCATGGAATCATATTCGTAAAGCTTGACTACGGGTGGTCGGGGCGCGATAACCGCACTTTGATTTCGCTGCAGGTTCGTCAGCGCGTTTTGCGTTCCTCCCACCATCGCGCGGGCCAAGTCGTTTTTATGGATGGCGTGAAATCGCGACGGGAGCATCCACTCCAGAAATGGAAAGACGAAATTCAGATAGGACGGTGTATTGCTATTGCCCAAGATGACGCTGGGCTTATAGACGCTGAGACTTGGGATGCCGACCGCGATGACTGCCGTCTCCTTCTCGCCAATGATCCGCACATACTTGAACGATGACTTGATGTCGGCACCCGCGGCAGTCAGAAGGCCCATGGCAAGGACCCCGCCCGCCTTGCATCCTTCCGCGAAGGCGCTCGGATACTGCACCTCGATCTTTCGGACCTCGGCCTCCGGCATCTTTCGGCTGCCTTGGCCCACGCCCATAGCGCAGAAGCTCACCGTGGCGCCAGCCTCTCGCGCCGCGTGCGCCACGGCCTCGCCCAGTGCGTTCATATCCGGCAGCACGAGTTCGCGGACCTTGGGCATGTTTTTGAATGCGCCGGTTGGTCTGCGGGTCACCGCGATCACCTGGCTGACAGTGTCGCTGGCCACCAGCAGATTCACTATCTGGAGCCCTACGTTCCCCGTAGAGCCGAGCACAACCGCCGCGTAAGGCGGCATGGGTGGTGCCTTCGGCGACTCGCGCCGATTCATGCGACGACAGGTCGCACGTGCGGATTGATCAGGTGCATGCGGCCCTGCAGATCCAGGAAACGCGGATCTTTGCGAAGCGGATCAAGGCGCGGGTCGACATTGATATACGTCATCCAGCCTGAGCGCTCCTGGTGCGCTTTATTCAGGTACTCGAAAGCCTGGTCCTGCCACCCCAAGCCCGTACAGACCAGTGCAATATCGTATGCAGGCACGTAGCTTTGACTGGCACGCATCGTCAACTCCTCAAATACGCCGTGTGCCTGGGCGTTTTTGCCGGCGATACCGTACAAATGACCAAGAGCCGCACTTGCAAAAGTCACGTCGCCCGACATCTTGACCGCCACGAGCAACTCTTCTTCCGCCCGATCGATCTGTCCATGCTGTTCGTAGGCAAGCCCAAAGAACCAGGGAAGCCAGAATGATTGTGGGTGCAGCTCACTGGACTTCCAACAGTGCTCAATTGCCTCTTCATATTGACGCGCGAACTGGTAATGCCAGGCCATATGGACGTTGCAGACGAGATCCAGCGGATCTATTTCGAGGCAGCGCTTGCTCGCGACCAGAGATTCCTCCACCCGACCCACTGCCATCAGATAGTGCGAGTACCAGTGGTGGCACACAGCATAGTTGGGGTTGAGTTCGAACGCGCGCTGGAATTGGGCTTCGGCAGTCGTCCAGTCCCAATCGTGGTGGACCGTACGATACGCAAGCGTCGTATGGGCTTCCGCCAAACCCCGATCGAGTTGCAGCGCTTTGGCGGCGGCATCTTTCGCCTTGGCCATCGCTTCGATAGGCCGCAAAGTGCCGTTTTCCCAGGAACCCAATGTCGCGTAACAATCGGCGAGACCAGCGCGTGCGCGCGCGGATGTAGGCTCTTTATCAATGGCAAGTTCAAAGTACTCGATGGCCTTCGCGACGCCCTGAGGCCGCTGTGCCCAGTAGAAACGGCCTTTGAGGTAGAGATTGTAAGCCTCCAGGTTCTCCTGTTTCTGCGCCAGCATCGTCACCCGCTCCTTCGCGAGCAATTCGACCTTCAACTGCTTTACGATCGCAAGGGTGATTTCGTCCTGGATGTCGAATACCTCGGCCATACGGCAATCGAAGCGCTGCGACCAGAACTGGACGCCATTGGCCACATCGACGAGATGAGCAGTGACTCGCAGCCGGTCGCCTGACTGCTGCACGTTGCCCCTCAAGATCGTGTCGACGTTGAGCCGGCGCCCGACTTCCCGGACATCGACATCCTTGTCCTTGAAAGAAAATGCGGAGCTTCGAGCCACTACGAAGATGCCCTTGATCCGCGTCAAGGCGCTGATGAGTTCTTCTGCCAAGCCTTCGCAGAAGTAATCAGGCTCCGTCTTTTCGCTGAGACTGCCGAAGGGCAGGACGGCGATCGAGGGGGCTTGCCTGCTCGGACGGCTGTCCTGGCCGATGTTGATGTCGCTGCGCTGTTGCTGCGCTTGCGCCGCGAGCTTGAGCAGGCGATCGCGAGCCGCTGTCTCATGCTTGAGTCGCAACACCGGTAAAAAACGTGCCTGCACCGCAGCAAGGTTCGGCAATCGCGCGTTTTGCTCGAGACGACTGATCTGCGCGTCGCTATAGCCAACGGCGATCGACAACTCCGTCTGGGTCAGCCCCGCTCGGCGTCGAAGATAACGCAGGAGCTCGCCGAAGGTGGTGAGCCGCTCAAGGATTTCATGGGGAATCAGCGCATCCATCGTCCCAGTCCATCCGTTAGTCAGGGAACGACCTCTACGGATCGTGCATCTATTTTTACTGTTCGGTGAAGTCTTGGCAAGAAATGTCAGGTTGGGTGTTCTTTGGGCAGCTACTTTCCCTCTGCGGAAGACATTCGCTCAAATCAATCAACGGGAGAATCAAGATGAAATTGAAGACCAACATGGTTTTAGGCGCTGCGCTCATCGCGTCCCTTGCCACCGGGTTAGCGTCTGCGACCCCGACGACAGGCGTATTTTCCAATGTGGTGTTGTCGACAGGGACGGTGGAAGGGGACATCAGTGCACATGGCAATTTGGTGATCCCGGACATGGATGAAGCCTTCAGCTCGGCTTTGGTGACCGACGGCGCATCCAACATCATTCAACAGGAAATCGTTTTCCTGCCAGGCGGCACCACCGGCTGGCACAAGCACCCAGGGGTCGTGCTGCTCACGTTGGCAGCCGATTCCGGACCGGTGGAATGGTACGACAAAAAGTGCGGAAAGAGAGTCTACAACCCGGGAGACTCATGGACCGAAGGCACGAAGTTGCATGATGTCGTGAACAGCGGTACGACGAACGTACACTTCCTCGTCACCTATATCGTTGCCAAGGACGTGCTCAAGCGCACGGACGAAGCGGCTCCGCGCTGTGCGGCGGGACTCGGGCTGCTGTAACAGTTCGAGAAGCGGCGACGCGACCGGGGGAAATTAAAATACCGGTTCGCGTCCCGCTATCCTTGGCGTTACACGTCGCTCCGCGCCCGCTCCGCATCGAGCAACGCGCGCTTGCGTTCGAGCCCCCAGCGATAGCCGCCGAGGCCGCCGTCACCGCGCAGCACCCGATGGCACGGGATGAGCACCGCAATCCGGTTTGCCGCGCAGGCGGAAGCGGCTGCGCGCACGGCGCTTGGTACACCGATGCGGGTCGCGACTTCGGTATAACTCACGACGGCACCCGCGGGTACGCCTAACAGGAATTTCCAAACTCGCACCTGAAATGCCGTGCCTCGAATGTCCAGGGGGAGTTCCGGCCGGGGTCCGTTTCCGGCAATGTGTGTCTCGAAGGCGCGAATCCAATGGTCCAGGGCTGGTGAATTCGCGGGGCTCGAAATCACCAAACGCGCTTTGGCGAATTCCTTTCGCAGCTGCGCGATGAGCGCCTCGTCATCGGCTCCAAACTGTGCGAAGCAGACGCCGCGGTCCGTGGCCGCCATCAGGAGGGGCCCGAGCGCGGTGACACGATGCGCGTACGCAATCGTTTCGCCCTCGCCCCCTGCGCGGTAGGCCGATGGCGTCATGCCCAGATTGCGGGCGGCGTGGCCATATACGCGACTGGTGGATTGGAAACCCGCCTCCGTAATCGAGTCGAGCACGCTTTTTCCCGCCTGCAGTCCGCTCTTCAGTCGTTGCAAGCGCGCGGCATCCTGGAATGCCTTTGGCGAGATGCCAAGCACCGCTTTGAATGTACGTTGTACATGTGTCGGCGACATATGCGCCTGCTGACCGAGTTTCTGCAACGACAAGGTTTCCTCGGCATGCGACTCGATAAAACGCGCCAAGGCCTGCATTCGCTGCACCGATTGTTCGTGTAACGCACGCCGTTTGGTCGATGAATTCATGCCTGCAGCATAGAGCTGACGGCTTACCCTCGCACTCCGATTCTTGCGCGCTCGTTCACGCGACGGGCAAGAAACGGAGTGTCCACTCCAGAGTCGCTAGGTATGTTGAAGCCCTCACCCAAACCCAGGATCATCGTATGAGCTTTCAAATTATCGGAGTTGCCGCAGCACCTTTCAGCGCATTGTACGGGCTGTCAGATTCAGAGCTTGCCGAACGCCATGCGAAGCGCTACGTCGTCGATGCCCAGCCCGGTTTCCCGGATCGGATTGAGTTACGGGACGCCGACATTGGCGAGACAGTCATCTTGGTGCATTACGAGCACCAGCCCGCCATTACGCCGTACCGCGCAAGCCACGCCATCTTCGTGCGCGAAGGGGCTGTAAAAACGAGGGTCATGGTGGACGAAATCCCCCAAGTCCTGCGATCGCGCCAGATATCCGTCCGGGCATTCGACGCAGCGCATTGGATGGTCGAGGCGGACCTCGCAGCGGGCACCGATCTCGAGGACGTGATTGAGAACATGTTGACGAATGCGCGCGTCGACTACCTGCAGCTGCATTTCGCCAAGCCGGGATGCTACGCCGCGCGGGTCGAGCGACTGACGCCGCTAATGACGAAGTGATTCGTCGTGGGTGCGTAGGAGGGTTTCGAGTTGGTCGTAGGCGACGGGCTTGACGAGATGGGAATGAAAACCCGCAGAAAGCGCTCTCGCACCATCCTCTTTCTGGCCATAGCCGGTCAGCGCCACGAGTTGCGCCGAAAGGCTCGCGGCGCGCAACCGTCGCGCGACTTCGTAACCATCCATCGCCGGCAGCCCGATATCCAACAGAATGTAATCAGCATGGAAAAGAGGCGCCCGCTGCAACGCCTCATGCGGGTCGTACACGGCCTCCGCGGTATGTCCGGCCGCCGCCAGCAACATTACCAGGGAATCCGCTGCATCCTGATTATCGTCGACCACCAGAACTCGCCGCGCTGGGGTGAATGCTTGCGCGGAGTCCGTACGATGATGCTCCGGCGCAGGAATCTGGGGGAGTCCGATGGTGAAGGTCGAGCCTAGGCCGATACCCCGGCTATGTGCACTGACTTCGCCGCCATGCATTTCGACGAGACGGCTTACCACGCTCAGGCCGATGCCCAAGCCACCTTGGGACCGGTCCAGGCTGCGCTCGTCCTGCACGAATAACTCAAAGATTTTTGGCAACAGTTCTGGCGCGATGCCGACGCCATTATCCGCTACGGTCAGTAACGCCCTGACTCCGTCTGATTTGAGCTCAACCTGGATCTGCCCGCCGGCATCGGTGTATTTGACGGCATTCATCAGAACGTTTGAAACACATTGCACGAGGCGCGCGTTGTCACCATCCACCCAGATATCCGGATTGAGTGTGGTGTTGATGGTATGACGCTTCTCCCTTCCCGCCGAATCAACGCTCTCGAGCGCTTGCGCAATGACAGCGTCCAGTTGCACTGGCATGCGTTCGACTTGTATGCGTCCCCGCGTGATACGGGACACATCCAACAGGTCGTCCACCAGACGAATCAACTGTTTCACCTGGCGGTTCACGATATTCACGGTGGTGATCGCACGCGGATCGCCGGAGGCGATGAGGCGAGGCAGCAAATCAGCAGCGGTCCGGATCGGTGCCAAGGGATTTCGCAACTCATGGCCCAGCATCGCCAGAAACTCATCTTTCCGCACGTCGGACTCACGCAGCGCCTTTTCGGCCGCGTGCAATGCCTGCAGCTGATCGCGCATCTGATACTGCTTGGCACGGGAGCGCAGCGCGGCCTGAATGGCACTGATCAAGGTTCGAACCGAAGACGGCCGTTCCAGCAAGGTGACATTGGTCATTTGGCTGACGAGATGCGCCATTTCCCGGGTTTCAGCGCCGACTCGGCTCAGAAAAACCACTGGTAAATCAGACCAGGCCGGCTGACGTCCGAGCGCCTGCGGTATGGCGGCGGCAGCCGCATCCGCGGCAATCTGTTCGGTGAGCAGCAGCACGCCGGGATGCGTGTCGATCGCAGCGACCGCTTCGGCAACATCCAGACAAATCTGGCAGCTGATCTGCTGGGTTTCCAATAGGGCCACGATCGCCTGCCCGTCCCGTCGAGTAGCAGGCAGCAACAGGACGCGATGTTCATCGCTCGGCATCATCGCTACTCGAGGGGCGAACCAAGCGCAAAGTTTTGCTTTATATCCAAGTCCGTGGGAACGCCGGTCAAGATGCCGTGCAACTTGAGCAATGGCTCACTCAAATGAATTCCCTGCGCATCGAACCAAATCTCACGGATGGCGCCCTCGTGCACACCGGTCCGTTTTTTGAGGGCCGATATCGCCTTTCTAAGCGTGCCCGCATGTTCGAAATATCGCAGCACCACAACCGTGTCCGCGAGATAACTGGCTTCTATAGGGGAAGTCATGGCTGAACCCATCAGCCCGCTCTGCGCGACGACGAGAAAGGTGGCGATGCCACGATTGCTCAAATAAGACAGCAACTCGTGCAACTGCGCCGTCAGGAAATCATCGTGCGGCATCGAATTGAGATAGCCATTCAAGCTGTCGATGACCACGATTCGGGCACCGTCCTGCTCCACGGCAGTCCGTACGAATGAAATGAATTCGCCCGGCGACACCTCGGCAGGATCAATCTGACGCAATCGCAGCTCGCCCGATTCGGTCCCTTCTTTGAAATACATGCCAAGGCCGGAGCAGCGTGTCTGCAAAGCTGCTAGCGTCTCATCGAACATGAACACGGCGGCGTGCTCGCCGCGCTTGGCAGCCTCAGCCGCATATTGAATGGCAATGGTGGACTTACCGCAGCCGGGAGGACCCATCAGCAGCGTACTGGTTCCCCGATGAATACCGCCGCCCATCAAGTCGTCCAAGGCCTCTACGCCGCTGCTGATGAGTGCCCGCTCGTATTCCACCCCGTGATCCGATGCAACCAGGCGAGGAAATACCTTGAAGCCATCGCGCTCGATGGAAAAATCATGGAAACCGGAGGAAAAGTCGCTACCCCGGAATTTGCGCACTTCGATCTGGCGCCGCAGTCTGCCGTAGCGGGGCGACTCGGCTTCCAGGCTGATGACGCCATGCGCGATGCTGTGAAGTTGATGATCGGGTCCCTCGGTAGTCCGATCATCCAGCATGATGACGGTGCAGCCACGCCCCAGGAACAGCTGCTTGAACGCAAGCACCTGACGCCGGTAACGCAGCGAACTGTGGGCCAGCAGCCGCAGCTCAGAGAGGGAATCCAGCACCAGGCGCTGCGGCCTGAACCGATCCACTGCCTGAATCAAGCGATGAGTCGTTTCGGTAAGCTCGACTTCCGATGCGTGCAGCATGGTGAGCTGACCCTCTGCCTGCAGCTCCGCCTCGTCGACGATCAACTCACAGATTTCGATCCCTTGCAGATTCCAATCGTGCGATGCCGCGGACGCGCGCAGCTCGAGCGCCGTTTCTGCCAGGGTGACATATAAACAACTCGTGCCCTCGAGTGCACCCTGGGAGAGAAACTGCATGGCGAACGTGGTCTTGCCTGAGCCTGGATTACCATCCAGCAAATAAAGCCGTTCGGATATCAGGCCGCCACATAAAATCTCGTCGAGACCGGGTACACCGGTCTTACAGCGGGTTACAGTCGACATATAAGTCTCGCTCATCCATATTCCAGCAGTTTATGTTACCGCTGGTCAGACGGCGACCGGTTTACATGAATGCGAGAGTGAGCCGAATCTTACAGCGGCAACGCGTTACGCGAGTTCGGGATACCCCAGTGCCGATGCCTCGCGTTCGAGCTGCAAAACCTCGCTGAATTTGCCTGACGGTTTAATATCAAAATCTTCCAGGAGCAGCGCTTGGCACACCTGCGCCAGTCTCGAATCATGGACCGCTGCGACCAGGGCGACACGGAGGGCATTCAGTGCCTCATCGTCCGTGGTGGCCGCCGTGATGTAGGGCAAGCTCGGTGTGGCCGGAGACCAGCCTAAGACCCGCACTTCGGCAGCGGCGAGCGGCTCGATTCGTTGCAGAAGAGCCCACGTAACGCAATCGATGGCCGATACATCGGCCGCTTCCGAAGCCACCATCTTCAAACTTCGGCGATGCGAACCGCTGGATAGAACCGACCCAAAATAGGCGTTGCCGTGCGCGATGGGCGCGACCACCGCCCGGAACAAATTCATGCCGCTGTTCGAGGTCGCTTCGTTGATGACGCATCGCCGGCCCTGCAGGTCTTGCAGCGTTTCGGTCGGATCTGTTTTTCTCACCAGAATGGCGCTTCGATACGCGCTGCCGCTGCAACCCGTCGCGCGGTAATGGGGGGTGGCAACCAGACGCACAGGCACCGCCTGGGATTTTGCCAATGGGTATTCGCATGCCTGGGCCAGGAGCAGTGACGGATGCGACCAGATCCGTGCGTGGTGCATGCCGCGCGTCAATAGCGCCGGTGGCTGAGCAAGGCCCGCCGCCTGTAAATGCCCGCGTAGGCCGGCCCAGAACGTGTCATGGGTCGCCTGCAGTTCGGGGAAATCGTACATCGGCAGCGCGGCAATCGCTGCCGCATCTGGCCCATGCGGAGCAGCTTCACCGACGGCGGTCTCCTTCCGTTCCAGGGTGCTCCAAGCAGGTGATCGCTCGAAAAAGATAGGTGCTCGTGAGCTGTCCGTAACCGGCGTATACCTGACCCTCCTGTGTGAGGACTGCACGCATCCGCCGCCACACGTCTGGTAATTGATACCAGGGCAATCGCGGATACGCATGGTGCGCAATATGCAGATTGTTATTCAGGAACAATAATCCCCAGAACGGGTGTGCTTCAACGACCACCGTGCGACAAGCGGGTTCGGGATCTGCGCGGTGCTCGGCAAACGACCGCAGATGGCCTAATGAAATGCTGGGATAGATCATCAACAAGGCATAGACGAGAAACGGGATATGGCATACCCAGGTCGTCCAGATTAGAACCAGCGCAACGCCCGCGCCGTGCCATCCCCACAGCCGGCGGCTGCGCTGATCACCGGCCGCTATCCTGCGCGCCGCCACGGCCCACAACTGGCCCACCGACAGGGCCGGTCCAAGCGTCAGTCGTCCCAGCAACCGACCGTTGCAGCGATAGAGCAGGCGCCGCAACGTGCCGGATCGTGCCAAGGCTCCTGGTTGCAGATAGAACGACTCGGGGTCGTGCGCGCTCTCAGTGAGATATCGGCCGCCATGCCGGTGATGCTGTAAGTGGCTGATGCGGTATTGCCGATATGGGATCCACAGCGTCAAGGGCAGGCTGGCAATGCGCATATTCAGTGCGCGCCACGGCGTCGGGTGGCCGTGTATCGTTTCGTGCTGGAATGAACTGAACCACGTCAGCCAAACGGCGCCGACCGGCGCGGAAATCCATAGCGGCAGGTGCTGATAGGCGTAGGTGAGCGCCCCGAAGCCGCCGTATACTGCTATGGCCACTGCCAGCGTCGGCATATCGACGCGTAACGTCGTTGCCTTCGGCGACAGCCGACGCTTCGGTCGGTCGGCTATAGATTTGACAAGAGCGGGCCCGGTGCTGTCATTGATCACTAGACATAAATACGCAACTGCGTCGCACGCAGCCAATAACTCTTAGGTATTCATAAAGACCGAATTCGAACAGCCTCGGCAAGCGTGGCCATTCGACAGGTGGGTAAGTTGTTCTATTATTGAACTCATTTACCGGATTTACGCTTGATCGCTTGCTGGGCTTGATGCATGTCAGCAACTCGTGAGCAGCAGGCCTTGGAGGGCATGCCTCCTGCAAGCGCGCTGTATGCAAGCATGGTTGTATTCCTGATCGCCTATCTCTCCACGGCTACGCGCCTGGTCTACGACAGCTATTGGACCGGATGCGCTAACCCAGATTCCTAATCGCCTATTTTTCGAGCAGTGCCTGGAAGCAGTTCGTTGCGCAACGTTTACTGCGCAACATCGCCGCTACACAGGTGCCGTGCCCGGGCGGCGTCGTCAGACGACCTGCAGCATCGGGATCGCGACACACAGACCGGAAGACCGTCGCCGGCCGAAGGCGCTGATCAACGCGGCAGATGGGCTTTACACAGCGAAAAAAGCCGGCCGCGATCGCGCGTTCGCCGCAGCTGCCTGACTGCCCTGCCTCGGGCGGAATGTGCACTGCGCTTAAATCCAGATAGCGCACACTCAATGAATGCGCGGTTCAGGCGAATGATTTTCGATGGAGTTGCCCCAGATGCCGGATGTAATAAAACCTTCTCCAAGCATGGAGGCGGCAGGCCTGAAATGTTTCAAGGACGCCCTGACGCGCAGCAAGTGCTATCTCGAATATGGCTGTGGCGGCAGTACTGTCTACGCCGGTAATGTTGCACTCGTACCCTGCATCATTTCCGTGGAGTCAGACAATGCATGGGCTTTGAAAACAAAAGCGTCTGTCAACGCGCCGAATGTCCGTGTATATCTCGAGCATTGCGACATCGGCGAAGTCGGTGACTGGGGAAGCCCCAAGAACATGAGCAAGGTAGGCAATTTCTGGAATTACCCGATTACACCGTGGCGTATCGCGAAACGTGAAGGCCTGGCACCGGATACTGTTTTGATCGATGGTCGATTCAGGGTGGCGTCGTTCCTCTTCAGTCTGCTCGCCGCTGCCGAAGGCACTCGCATCCTGTTCGACGATTATTTGGACCGGCCGCACTATTTTGTCGCCGAGGAGTTCTGCCCAATTGCCGAAAAGCACGGCAGGATGGCCGTGTTCGTCACGACCAAGAATTTTTCAATCACCGACATCTGCGAGCGTATCGCCCAGTATTCGGTAGTGCCGGCTTAAACGTTTAACCTTCCGCTGCAGGCATCCGAAACCGCCTGCATCCCGCGGCCCGATCATGTCACCGCTGCGACTACCCGTCGTCTGTTCATGGCGCGTGGCAACTCTTTATAGCAAATCGGCTATCCAGAGAGGCGGCATTGATGCCAATTCCCGGTTCTATAGAACAGGAATTCAAAACTCAAAGAGGAGACCGAACATGAATGGGAAGCATAAGACGGCTTTGGCAAGCGCGGCGACAGTATTGAGCCTGCTGTGCGCGGGAACCGCATTCGCCGGTAGCAGGAATTTGACGCTGCAGCGCGCAACCTTGAGCAACAGCCCCGACGCTGACGGCGGCGGCCTCTGGCAGTACGAAGGCGGTACGCTGCTGACCCCCAACGGGGCGACTGCCGGCAATTACATCTTGAATCGGCGTGTTACCACTTCGGGCACCCTCCCGTTAAATACAGCAGCCGAGACCATCACCCTCTTCTTCACTCCCAAGGTGGCGGGTGACGTGCCCGAGGTTGTGACCCTCCAGGGTGCGCACAGCTTCAATACTGGTGAGTTCGTGGGTTCAGTCTCAGCGGCATCGAACCGCTACACCTGGATCATTGGCGCTGATGCATCGGCACAGATTTCCGGCGGTGCCACGACGCTGACCATGATCTGGAACGGGTCTAAGCATCTGACCATTCCTTGATGGAATCGATCCGCCCTATCGCCAGGCACAGCGCCTGCCGATAGGGCCTCGCGGTACATTTACTTACAATCGCCGTTCGTGGGACTGAATGCGTCCATTTGGTGAGTCGTGAGTCCGCCTTCGATGGTGGCGAATGACACAGAATCGAGTTGCTCCCCATTTTGAACACTCGTCAGACTCACGCCGCGCGTGCCGTCAGGGCTGTAGAGCGATTCCTGCGCCCGGTTTTGCCACGTCTGGTGGACGTAGTGGTAGTTCTTCAATTGTGTTTTGTAGAAAGAGAGATATTCAGCCGTTTTCGCCGACAGAGGCACGCCGTAGATGGTGATTTCGGCCTTCTTGCCGCAGATTTTCGTGTGAATGGGAGCATCACCGTACATGCCCGGTCTGATCAGCGGGTCGGCGCCCGCTCCTGCCGCGGCGGTCATCCCCGAGATGACGCACAGAATTCCGCAGCCCAGCGCGCTCGTGTACGCAGCGATCTTCATGGCGTTGCTTTGCAGCCCTGTATTTTTGCTCATGGCGAAATCCTCTAGTTGAACACATGGATGAAATCTCGACTGTTCACTCAAGAACCGGATTTCACGAGAAAGCGCGCCACTTAGTTCGTTCCGGGTGCTATGGTTTGCCCATGTCCAGCGTGCTTCAGGCTTTCGATACGAATCCGGCGCGGCGCGCGGCCCAGCCTCTGCTGTTACGCGCGTTGCTGCTGGTCGGAATGGCTGCTGCGGTCGGCGCCGTGATGACCTTTTCCTCGCCGTCGGTTACAGCCTTGGCCGATCCGAGCCTCGCCTGCTTGCTGCGCGGGATGGCGCTCATCAAAGCCGTCATCACGCTCGGCGCTGCCGCAGCCGTCCTGTGGCGTTTGGGACGCAGCGCGGCCGCGGGCGTGACGGCCGCCTATGTGGTCAGCGTCTGGGTGATGACTGCTGCCAATTTATTGATCTGGCAGCTCCACGCCATCATCTGGGCGGCAGTCGGTTTTCACGCCGCCTTGATCATCCTGATGCTCGCCGCGTGGCGCGACGATCGCGCCGTGCTTCGCCTTGCAGGGTGGCAGCGCGCCGCCCGGTAGCCTTGCAGTCGACGCTTCAAGTGAGCAGCGCGGCGAGTTCCCCCAGCCAGGGCCGGTAACGACGCTGCATGTCGACCGACTCCCGATGAATCGGCTGGCGTGCCTGCCATTTACTCGGGGTTTTGACGATGCGGGGATTGCGTTCGGGGTGAATGCATTCCTCGCTCCAATTGAGACCACAGTGACTGAGCATACGCGCCACCACGGGCTTAGGGTCCTGCACCAAGTCCTCGTACCGTACTTCGAGAAATCGCTCCGGCGGCAGCACGCGGCGCCAATGCGACCGCAGACGCTCAACCGCACCAATGGCGGCGACCAAATCGGCGCCACCTGTCGGAAACTCGACACTCGGATTGAAATACGTGCGATGAATCGACAGGGCCGTGTCGAGCGGGCTGCGGTGACAGCAGATCAGGCTGGCGCCCGGCAGTGCTCGATGGATCAATCCCGCCCATAGTAGGTTGAGCGGCATCTTGTCGACGATGCGCGCACTCCCCGCTGCGAGCGTGCGCATCATACGAAGATAGTTTGCACTGGCGGCGCGCAGATCGAATGCGCCGGCCCCGCACCGACGCGATGCCTCCCATGCGGCGCCCGTTGCCGTCCAGAACGGCTGTTCGCCCGCGCCGAAGGCGTCCGGGTGATTCGACAAGATCTGCTCGATCAGCGTGGTACCGGACCGCGGCAGGCCCATCACGCAAATGACGGTTCGGTCTGCGGCGCGCGACACGTTGTCGGTCATCGGATCGTCAACCGGGTACGACATGAGACGCTCGATGCGCGCCTGGAATGACTGTAAGTCAAAACGGTTCAAGGTGCGGCGTAGCGCGTCGGCACGATCGAAATGCGGCATGGCGGTCTCGGGTTCGCCGAGATCATCGAAGGCTTTGCCGAGCGCCAGATGAATTTTTAGCCGCCCATCCGTACCCAGGCGCCCGTGTTGTAGCGCTGCCTGCATGCGCGACACCAGATCTCGGTCGCCGGCGCCGACACGACGGCAGCGAACCAGCTCGTAATAACTGCCCGCAAGCTGCGGTGCGGCGTCGTTCGCCTGTTGAAAGCGAGCACCCGCCGCCTCGAAGCGACCGCTGTTGGACAATACCTGGGCCAGCATCTCCTGCGCCATCGCGTTGCCGGGTTCGCGTTCGAGCAACGCCCGCAGCACGGGCTCGGCCTCGAGGTCGCGGTCTTCCGCGAGCAGCGCCCGAGCATGCGACATGCGGCTCCAGTCGGGATCGTGTGTCGCCATGGCACCGGCGCGAAACGCGGCGACAGCAGCGGCCCGATCCCCCAGATGCTCGAGCAATGCGCCCAAGCATACCTGCGCCATCGCGAGTTGCGGTGCCAGTCGAGCCGCCTCACGGTACGCCTCGAGCGATTGCACGAGCTCCCCTTGTTGCTGCAGCACAATGCCGAGTCCGAGGTGCGCCTGGGCGAAGCTCCGGTCGGCGCTGACGCTCTCGCGAAACGCGGCGACTGAGTCCTGCAGCCGCTCGGCTTGAAAGCACAGGTAGCCCAAGTCGTGATGAATCGCCGCAGAACCCGGGGCGATGCGGGCCGCCTGGAAGAGGACCTGAATGGCGGCGTCCAGCTCGCCGGCCGCGAGGCGCGCGCCGGCTTCGTTCAATAGTACGGCCAACAGGGCCTCTTCTTCGCCTGGCGTTTGGACCGGCACCTCTCTCTCCCTCCTAAAGAAAAAGGCCGGACGCCATCGCCCGACCTTTTCAAGATCAACTCACGAACGAGTATTTCAGATCTCAGTCATCGTTGTCCGGCACCTTGAGTGCCGCCAGCTTCACGAACGGGCCCGGCGCCTCGATCTTGGTTTCGCCCGGGTATGGACGCTTGAAATCGGTCGCCGAATACCAAATCACGTGGTTCAAGAAGTTCTCATCCATGGAATCCGCCTTGTTGGTCTTCCCCTTCATGACCTTGTTAGAGGCATGCAGCCAATCGCGCTGCATGCGGCTCTTGTCGCCTTTGTCGAACACGAAGGTTGCCTTGCCCGTGCCCGCGATCGGACCGTCCGGGTCCAGGTTCAGTGCCACCGTAGCCGGCACGTGCGTGAACGGCTCGAGGTTCGGTTTGTCCTGGAAGACATCGAACATAGGGGCCACCGTCAGATCGAACTGCGTGAGCGGGTTGAGCCCTAGAATGTGCTCGATGGTGCGATTGATGTTCTCCGCCGTGTAGGTGGTATGGATCACCTTGCCGACGCCGGGCGCCTGCTGCGCAACGGTGTACGGGCTGATGATGAACACCGGTTGGCGGTGACCATCGATGTGGTCGACACCGTCCTGCGCATCGTCCTCTTCGACGAAGATCGCACTCTTGCTCCAGGCGTTGCTGTTGCTGATCGCCTCGACGATCCGGCCGAGCGCCAGATCATTGTCCGCCTGGGCGCTGGTCGGTACGGGGTAGCCGGACGTCAAGCCGCTGGTGTGATCATCCGGCAGCCAGATGATGGTGAAATTCGGCACGCTGTTGCTCGCGACTTGTTTCTGCGTGCCCGGCTATTGGGAGACGTCCGCGTTGGCGCGCTACAAGATTGCACCCCGGATCGGATTGCAGTTGAACGTCGACAACATCACCAACCGGCGTTTCTACGACGGCCTCGATGACAACCACGTCAACATCAGCGCAGCACGGGTGGCGCGGCTCAGCTTGATCGTGCAGCGCTGAACAGGCTGCACGCGGTCACGCGTCCGCTTCGAAATGACTATGTGGTGCGTACGCGACCGCGCGCACCATCAAGCGCTGCTGCGGATGCGGCAGTTCATTCACGCCGACGGTGGTGCGGGTGGGTCCGTCGAAACCGAAGTACTCTGAGTAGGCCTCGTTGAAGCCATCGTAGTCGCGCATGTCGGTGAGATAGGCGTGCACGTCGACGATGTCGGCCAGGCTGCTGCCGACGCCGTCGAGCATGTCACGGATGTTGTCGAACACCGCGCGGGTCTGCTTGCGGATGTCGATCTGTACGCTGCCGTCGGCACCGATCCGCACCCCTTCGAAGGAATCATCCGGCTTGCGGGCGCTGGTGCCGGACACGAAGATAAAGTCGTCCACGCGTTTCAGGTGTGGAAATGTGCCGCGCGGGCGGGCCTTCTGCGGGAACACCCGGCTTGCGGTGAACATCGCGTGTTCCAGGCGCTCGACGCGCGCGTGCA
This sequence comes from uncultured Steroidobacteraceae bacterium, assembly GCA_964658805.1. Lineage (GTDB taxonomy): Bacteria > Pseudomonadota > Gammaproteobacteria > Steroidobacterales > Steroidobacteraceae > Bog-1198. The sequence continues at coordinate 2,683 of CAZZZU010000049.1, read as the reverse complement.
GCGCGGCGCGCACCGCGGCCAGCAAAGGATCGTCGAGGCGTGACACGGGCGCGGATATGCCGATGGCGGCCACCGCCTGCCGGCGGCCGTTTCTCACCGGCAATGCGATGGAGCGCAGACCCTCCTCCCACTCCTCATCATCGACTGCGTAGCCGCGACGTGCCACGTCGCGTAATTCCGCTGCCAGACGTTGACGGTCGACGATGGTGTGCGCCGTAAAACGTTGCAGCTCGAGCTGTGCCAGGAAGCGTTCGCGCGTACCGGGTTCAAGGGTCGCGAGCAAGACCTTGCCGACGGCACTGCAATGCAAGGGCACGGATTCGCCGGCGGCGTGACCGATGACGAGCGCCCGATCGGGTAACGCCTGTGCAATGTTGATGGCGACGCTGCCGTTGCGCACAGCGCAATGCGCCACCTCGCGAAATTCGCCCGCCAGGGCGTCGAGGTGCGCTTGCACCTGATCGATGAGCTGTTTGTGGCTCTCGACCTTGTCGCCCAGGTTGGCGAGCATGAGTCCCAGTTGAAAACGCCCTTGCGGCGTACGGGAAACGGCGCCGATTTCCTCGAGCGTCACCAGAAAGCGGTGCACCGTCGGCAGGTTGCTACCCAAGGCCTGCGCCACGTCGGTCGCACTCATTTCGCGCCGCCCGGAACCTAATACGTTGAGGATCTGAAAGGCCTTGGCGACCGAAGCGTTCTTGGGAGTTCGAAGGGGTCCGGTCATGCGCGTAGTCTACGTCGCGTCATCGTCCTTGCGGACGTCCGTGTTTGCGGCTAACGATGCTTGTGCGCTGTCGCCTGCATCTCGATGAGCAGGTGCGGGTGCGGGAGTTGATGAACCGCAACGGTCGTGCGCGTCGGTCCCTCGTAAGAGAAGTACGCGCCGTAGACTTCGTTATACGCGGCGAAATCATCCATGCTCACGAGATAGGTGCTGACGCTCACGAGATCGGTTAGCTCACAGCCGACACTCGCCAGGATCTCGCGCACGTTCTCAATCACGGCCTTGGTCTGTTCGCGGATATCGAGCACCAGAGTTCCGTCTGCGGCGGTCCGTACGCCCGCGAAGGTGTCGTCCGGCTTACGGGCGCTGGTGCCGGACACGAAAACGAAATCGCCGGCGCGCTTGACGTGCGGGAAACGGCCACGCGGAGCGGCCAGATGACCGACCACCTTGGCGTCACTCACGAGGGCTTTTCCACATAGAACGTGAATTCGATTTCCACGCTCGCACCGATCGGCAAGGCCGCGACCCCGATCGAGGTACGGACCGGCGCGCGCGCTGTCGGCCCCAGCCATGCCTCCCAGGCCGCGTTGATCGCGGGAAATTCGTCAAACTGGGTGGTGAAAATGCGCGCACTGGCCAGATCCGCGAGCCCGAGGCCCAAGCCAGGCAACGCCGCGCTCAAATTTGCGAGTATCTTCGCCGTCTCCACGCCCGGGCCACCCGCCGCCAGTTTGCCGCTGACCGCATCGAGCGCGATCATCCCGGAGAACAACACCCAGGGTCCCGCTTGAATCACCGGGCTGTAGCGAAAGCGCGGTTTGGGCAATACGTCCGATGCGAGTGCGTGAATCATAGTGGTCCTCGAGGGTTCGCGCTAAAACTTGAATCCCACCGTCAGCCCGATGGTACGCGGCTGGTTGGTGGCAATCCGATTCAACGCCGCCGTGTTTGCGCCCAGCGAGTTGGTGTCGCTCAACGGCGCGCGCGTGTCCCCAATATTGTTGACGAAGAGATACCCCGTCAGGTGATCTGTGGTCAAGCCGATACGCGCGTCCGCAATGCTGTGACTCGGCAGATTGTTCTGGCCAAAAGTGTAATCGACGATCGGACCCACCAGGTTGTCCGCGAGCCGCGCCAACAATCGAACCTGCGCAAAAACCGGCGCCTCGTAGTTGAGGGCGAGACCCGCCGTGTACAGCGGCACGTCTGGCACGCGCTGACCTTCGCTATAGATCGGTGTGGTCGGGTCATAGGGCGAGAAGTTCTGGCTGTAGGTCGCGTGCGTGTAGCCGCCGTTGGCCGACACCGTGAAGCCACCCAGCACCTTGGCCTGTACCTCCAACTCGGTGCCATAGATGCCGGCCGTTTCGGCGTTGGCCGTGTAGAAGAATCCGCACGCGAGCGGCACCTGAATCTGGATGTTCTTCCATTTTTCGTAATAGACCGCCGAGTTGATGGTGACGCGACCGTCCAGCAGACGCGATTTTTCACCCAGTTCGTAGCTCCAGACCGAATCCGATCCATACGTGTTCGGCGCGCCGGCGGGTCCGGTTTGCGATGCGCAGGACGCCGGACCGCTGGTGGGGACATATTGATTCCCGCCGCCAGGCCTGAAGCCGCGCGCGACGCTGCCGTAGATCGTCAACTCGTCGGTCGGGGTGAAGGCAACGCTCGCCGTCGGCGTCACGCCCGAGGCGCTCTGATCGTCATAGATGGTGAACGCGGCGACCGGATCGCCACTCGCAAACAGTCCCGTGTCGTTGACGCTCATGGTGCTGCGATAGTTGTAGTAACGCAGTCCCGCCGTCACTTTGAACAGCGGCGAGATCTGGAAACTCGCATTGCCGAAGACTGCCGCCTGGCGCACCGTCTGCGGCTGCGATTCGGTGATCAGGTTCGATGTGCCGACGATGGGGATCCAGTCGTCGACCACCGAATCCTGCTGAAAGTTCGAGC
>CAZZZU010000048.1:10648-30483 GCA_964658805.1 uncultured Steroidobacteraceae bacterium | reverse complement strand
CGCCGAGGGTTTCGTTTGCCGTGACCCCGATCGCAGTGCCGACGTTCTTGCTCATGAAACTGCCGGCATCCGTCAACGTGAGTAACGCGGCATCGCCTGCCACCACGCCGACCAGGCTGCCGCCCGTCAGCGTCGCAACCGTGGTGCCGTCATAGACCTTGTTGCCCGCCGCGAGCCCGGCCACGGTGAGAGTGGCGGGCGAGATCGTCGCCGCGGTGAGTGCCGACGCGTTGTTCAATTCATAATTTGCGGCGTCAGCGCCCTGAATGCCAACTCCCGTGACGGTGACCGTTTGTGCCGTGCCTGCGTTGCGGCTCGCAAAGTTCGCGCCGCTGTCGATGAAAGAGGCCTGATCGCCCGGGAGTACACTACCGGTCAGTGTGACCGACGCGGTCGTCGTCCCATCGTAGGTTTTGTTCGCGCCTGATGCTTCAACAATGAGCGCCAGCGGCGTGACGACGTAGTCGGCACTCGCACCGGCGAACGTATAGTTGGCGGCGTCGGAGCCAGTCAGCGCATTACCGACCGTTTCGCTGCCCACGTGCGTGCCCGCCGTGAAGTGGCCGCTGGTGCTGAGGTTGCCCGTGGTGCTCACCAACACCGTTCCGGTGGCCGCGACCTCGTCGCCGACGATTGCATTCGAGAAGCTCGTGATACCCGGTGCCAAAGCCGCGCCGTACACCGAGTTGCCGTCGGCGATGACGCCGTTGAGCGCCAGGGTCGCAACTGTGTAGTTGCCGCTCGCGCCCGCGAAATTGTAGTTGCCTGCATCGGCACCGCTCAAGGTGCTGTCCACCGTTTGGATGCCGACGTGCGTACCGGCCGTGAGATTGCCGCTGCTGCTGGTGTGACCCACGGTGTTCACTGTCACCGTGCCCGCCGTAACCGCGTCGCCGAAGATCGCATTCGAGAAAGACGTCGCGCCCGGCGCCAACGTTGCGCCGTAGACCGAGTTGCCGTCAGCGATGGCGCCGGTGAGTGCCAACGTCGATACCGTGTAGTTGCCGCTGGCACCGGCGAAGCTGTAATTACCGGCGTCGGCGCCGGTGAGCGCGGTGCCAACCGTTTCGCTGCCGGCGTGCGTACCGGCCGTGAAGTTGCCGCTGCTGCTGGTGTGACCGGCTGTATCCACAGTTACCGTACCGGCCGTGACCGTGTCGCCCGCGATCGCATTCGAGAAGCTCGTCGCACCCGGCGCCAAGACCGCGCCGTACACCGAGTTGCCGCTGGCGAGGGTCCCATTGAGCGCCAGCTGCGTGACCGTGTAGTTGCCGCTCGCACCGGCGAATGTGTAGTTGCCGGCGTCGGCGCCGGTGAGGGTGCTGCCGACCGTTTCGCTGCCCACGTGCGTACCGGCCGTGAAGTTACCGCTGGTGCTTGTGTGACCAGTCGTGTTCACAGTCGCCGTACCCGCCGCGACCGTGTCGCCGACGATCGCATTCGAGAAAGACGTCGCGCCGGGGGCCAACGTTGCACCGTAGACGGAACTGCCGTCGGCGATGGAGCCGCTGAGCGCCAATGCGGAGACCACGTAGTTGCCACTCGCACCGGCGAAGGTGTAGTTGGCCGCGTCGGCGCCGGTTAGGGTACTGCCAACCGTTTCGAGGCCGACGTGCGTACCGGCAGTAAGATTGCCGCTGCTGCTGGTGTGACCGGTGGTGTTCACCGTCACCGTGCCCGCTGCGACGGCGTCGCCGGTGATAGGAGTGGACAGTGTGACCGCGCCCCGCGCCAGTGTTGCGCCGTACACGGAGTTGCCGGCGGCGATGACGCCGCTGAGCGCCAACGCCGATACCGTGTAGTCGCCGCTTGCGCCGGCGAAGGTATAGTTGGCCGCATCGGCACCGGTCAGGCCGCTGCCGATGGTTTCACTACCCACGTGCGTGCCCGCGCTGAAGTGGCCACTGGTGCTGAGGTTGCCCGAGGTGCTGACCGCCACCGTTCCGGTGGCAGCGACCGCGTCGCCGACGACCGCATTCGAAAAATTCATCGCGCCGGGGGCCAGGGCCGCGCCGTACACCGAATTGCCTGTGGCGATTGGGCCGCTCAACGCGAGCGGCGTAACGCTGTAGTTGCCGCCGCTCGCACCCGCGAAGGTGTAGTTGCCGGCGTCGCTGCCGGTCAGCGCGCTGCCCGCCGACTCGACACCCGTGTAGTTGCCGACCTTGAGTTGTCCGCCGCCGCTCAGACTACCGGTCGTGCTGACCGTGACTGGCGAGGTGACTGCGGTAAAGCCCGTCACCAGATTCGAGAACGTCACGGCACCGGGGGTCAACGGTGAACCGTACACCGACGTGCCGGCCGCCAGCGCGCCGGTCAGAGCCAGCGGGCTGATGGTCAACGTGGCACTCACCGCGGTGATCGAATACCCCTGCTGATTCGAGTACAGGCCCGAGGGCGTAATGGCATAGCTACCGGCGCGCGCCGCATCCTGAGCGGGGCCGTAGGTGAGGGTACCGAGGAGATTGGCGTTCGGCGTCGCGGAGTAAGTGACTCCGTTGCCGCTGAACGCAGAACCGTCGAATACATGCGACGCGTTGCTCGCGGTGACCGTCAGCAGTGTGAGAAAACTGCTGAGCAACGGCGCCGTGTAGCCTTCGTAGATGCGCCAGACGGCGTTGCTGCCGCCAGTACTGGAGATGCTCCAACCGGCGTTGGCGAAGTTGGACGTGGTGAACATACCTGTGCCGGTCAAGCCACCGCCACCGAGGGTCGTCCCGTCGTCGATACCCACACCGTCGGCGATGACGTCCGAATTCCAGAAGCTCTGGCTGACGATACCGCTGTTGTATCCGACCAAGCCGCCAGCTGCCAGAGAGCCCGTCACGCTGCCAGTGGCGTAGGTGTTTTCGACAAAACCCCGGTTGTCTCCGACCAAGCCGCCAACATGGTAGTCACCGGCAACGCTCCCGGTTGCATAGGCGTTAGCGATCGATCCATAGTTTCTCCCGACCAGGCCGCCCAGCGAGGTCATGTCAAAGCCGGTGCCGACGACCGTGCCGGTGGCGTAGACATTGGCTAACGACCCGTCGCTGCTCCCTGTCAAGCCGCCCACGTAACTGTTGCCGTGCACTGCGCCGGTGGCATAGGAATTGGCAATGGAGGCGTTGTTTGCCCCCACCAAGCCGCCCGCGTTCGTGGTGCCGTTCACCGCTCCGGTGGCGTAAGAATTGACGATTGCTGCGTTGTTCAGCCCGACCAATCCGCCCACCATTGAACTTCCGGTGATGGTGCCCGTTGCATAACTGTTGCTGATCAACCCGCCGACGCCGTAGTTGCCCCCGGCCAGACCGCCCACTTGCGAGACGCCGCTCACTGTGACGGCGGCGTGGCTATTGCTGATCGACGCGCTACCGACCACGCCGTAGTTGTTCCCAACCAAACCGCCGGCGTACGAACTCCCGGTCACCGCGCCCGTGGCATAGCTGTTGCTGATCGAGCCTTCATTGGTCCCAACCAACGCGCCGGTGCCGTTGGCCGGCTGACTGAACACGTCGCCGGTCGATGTCACGCTGGCATCGATCAGCCCGACGTTCTGGATGATCGAACCGGGTTGCGCAAGTCCAAACAAGCCGACGTAGTGGAGGTCACCAGCAGGCCAGTTCATGGTCAGATTGCTGATCGTGTGGCCAAGCCCGTCAAATGAGCCGGAAAAGCCGCCCATTTGTCCGGTGCCGATCGGAAAGAATCCGCCCGGCGTGCTCCACACATCACCGCCTCTGCCTCCGCCGAACTTGGTTGCGCCAGCATCGATATTCGCGGCGAGCGTATAGCTCGCGCCCGGCGCCAGCGCCATCAGTTGCAGCTGGTGGGCGTTGTTGATGACGGTGGAATACTCGGACGTCAGCATGGGGAAGGTCGCGCCCGGCACGGAGGGAGTAGACACCCCCGCGACATACCCGCCAGCGTTGTTCAAACCGCCGTCGACGTCCACCATCACCCAGCTGTTGCCGGAGGCGCCGGGCGTGGTCGAGAAATTGAAGCCGGCGAAATTCGAGGCCGTCTGCATTTGCTGCGTCGTGAGGCCGCCCGATGACGAGTAGAAGCCGTCCGTCTGCGCAGACTTCGATTGACCCGTGGTCGTGGTATTCCAGTAGGCGTTGGTGATTGTGCCCAAGTATGGGTCGTTATGACCCACCAAACCGCCTACGCTGAAACTTCCGGTCACCCTGCCTGTGGCATAAGTGGTGTCGATCGAGGTGCCGTAGCCGCCACCGTTGACATTCGAGCCCACCAGCCCGCCGACGTTGGTCGTGCCGCTCACGGCACCGGTCGCGTAGCTCGTCCTGATGTGGGACGGACCGCCGCCGTAGCTGCCGCCGCCGTAGTGGTACCCCACCAGCCCGCCTACGTTGGTCGTACCGCTTACCGCACCGGTCGCGTAACTATTGTCGATCGAGGAGTTCGCACCGGTGCCACCCACCAAACCACCGACGGAGTCGACACCGGTGACGGCGCCGTTGGCATAGCTGGTGCTGATGGACGAAGCGCCATTGTAGCCGACGAGCCCGCCGACATTGGCGTTGCCATTCACGGTGCCGGTGGCATGACCGCTGCTGAGGCTGCCGTAGGATTGAGACCCAATCAAACCACCGATGACGTCGGTGCCGGTGAGGTTGCCGGTGGCGTAGACATGATTGATGCTCGCGAAACGAGCGGATCCGACCAAGCCGCCGATGTAGTCGTGACCGCTGACATTGCCGTTGGCGTAGACATTATTGATGCTTGTGTAACGAGCGGATCCGACGAAGCCGCCTACAGTGTCTCCGCCGTTTACAGTGCCGGCGGCATAACTGTTGCTGATCGTACCGCCGTTGAGGTATCCGACCAGGCCGCCGACAGTGTCGGCGCCGCTGACACTGCCGGCGGCGTGGCTGTAGCTGATCGTGCCGCCGTTGAAGTATCCGACCAGACCGCCTATGTACGTCGTACCGGCCACGTTGGTCGTCGCATAGACGTTGAGGAAGGACCCATTCCCTGAGCCCAACAGGGATCCCACCGTATTCAACCCGGTCACACTGCCACCGACCAAGCCGACGTTCTGAATGTGGGCGCCGCTCGCATAGCCGACTAGGCCCACCACCGACGTGGTGGGCCGATTGATGAACAGATTGTTGATGGTGTGGCCGAGTCCGTCCAGCGTGCCACTGAAAGGAGCGTAGGAGAATCCGATCGGGTTGAAGCCCGCGCCGGCATTCCAGGTCGACGTCGCGGACGCGTCGATGTTGCTGCCGAGGGCGTAGTGACCGGTGACATTGGCGAGGGCGCCGATGCCCTGCAGGCTCGGCGTCGAGGGCGCGGTGGTCGCATCGGCGGCGGCGCCCACGCTGTTGATCACGATGTACGAGGTGCCGGCGATGGACAGGGTCGGATTCGTGCCGGGCAGATTGATAGCGGCGCCGTTGTTGAGGGTAAAAATCCCCGGACCGCTCGCCGCCTCGTTGCCGTTGACGGTATTGGCACGGATGACGATACCCGCGGTGTTGCCGGTGGCGGTGAGGCTGGCATTGACGTTGACGTTGTTCGATGCCTCGAGGGTCAAGGTGGTGTTGGCGCTCCAAGACAGCGAATCGTTGACGTTGATGTTGCCTGAGCCGGCCGCGGCGCCGGCACTGCTCTGCAGCTTCTCGTTGGTGGTCGCGAGATTGGCCGAGAGCGCCGCGCCGGTGATGTCGCCGCCGCTCGCCGCCACCACGTAATCCTGGGGGTCGATCAGCCAGCTGCCGTACAGACCCGCGGGCGCCGCCGTCGTGATCCGGGCCGCATCGGCCACTTCGACGTGCGCGGCCGAGGTCTCGATGAAGCCGCCATTGCCGCCCGCGGGTGCGCTTGCGTCGAGCGTGCCCGCGACATTGACCGTGCCGGCGGCCATGCCGCCGAGCAGCGTGATCGTGCCGCCATGATTTTCCACCGTGCGTGCTTCGATCACGCCGGTGTTGTTGACCACGCTCGCGAGCAACGCATCTTTAGCCCCGGCGCTCATGAGGACCTGACCGCCGTCGGCGCGGATCAGGCCGCCGTTCTCCGCCACAGTCTTCAAGACGCTGCGGTCCACCTGCAGATGCAACAGCGAATTGCCGTTGAAGGTCAGGGTCGCGGCACTGCCCGCACCCAAAGCCACGGTGCCGAGACGTGCACTGATGGTTCCCTGATTACCGACATGATTACCGAGCAGCGCCACGTAACCGCCGCCGCTGCCATCGCCGGTGGCATTGATGGTGCCCTGATTCAGAACAGCGCCCGAGCCGCTGCCACTGAAGCTGCGCGCGTCGGCACCGAGGCTCGCATCGTTGATATCGAGCGTCGAGGCGACGAGTCCCCCAACGTCCACCTGTGCGCCGCGCCCGAAGACGATGCCGTTCGGATTGATCAGGTACAGCTGACCGTTGGCGTTCAGGTGGCCGAGAATCTGCGTGCCATTGCCGCCGGTGATGCGGTTGACCGCGATCGCGCTCGCCGAGGGCTGCACGAAATCCACGGTTTCCTGCGCTGCGATGTTGAAGCTCGTCCAGGCGAGGGAGAGCACCGGACTCGTCTGCGTGATGGTGGTCAGGGCGCCGTCTTGCCCGATGTGTCCGGACCCGCCGACCACCTGGCCACCGAGCGGTCCGGCCTCGGTGAGACCCGCCACCAGCGACAGCGCCGTTGCGATCAGCGCCTTGCAGGAACCTTTGCCGCGACCGCGCGTCGTCTCGGCTGCCGGCACCCAGCTGTTCGCAGCATGGTTCCACACCAGACGGTATATGCGATTGACAGAGGCATGACGATGCATAGTGGCGGTCCCGCAAGTAAATGGTGCGCTCGACCAAGAGGGTTTACGCCAGCGAAGACACGCTACACCCGGTCACAGCAAACAAGCGCGTCGCGCGTCGCGAATGGAACACGAGGGGAACCAATCCATGGCTTTAAGTTTTCGTCCTGACGACAATCACCGCAGGACAGCGCGTACGCGTAACATCAGCCCGGCAGAAATGAACATAACCCTAGATGAGTACAACAGAGCGTGCACTGCAGCACAGCCGTGGTCAGCTGCCTTGTTGCGGCCTGCGCGATGGGTTCTCCAGAAAGAACTGCTCCAGAACTTCGGCACTCAGCGGCTTCGCCCAGTCGATGATGAGATGCACGCGACACCCCGGCCCGGGATTCTCGGCGCCGTGCAGTCGCGTGTTGTTGATCTCCCAAATCTCGCCAGGTTGCATATGCAGGGATTCACCGCCCACGGTCAACGTGGCATGGGCGTTCGTGATGACCGGAATGTGAATGCGGCGCGAATGTCGCAGCGAATAACCCAGATCTTCGTGCAGTGCGATCCGCCCACCCGCGCACAATTTGGCGAGCACGCAGCGCACCACCCAACCGTCATGCGAAAATCGCGCGGCGACGAGGTCAATGAACGGCTGCACTGCGCGCTGGAATTCCTGGAATTTCGGCAGCGTCGTGGGGGACCTGTGGCGGAAGTCCCGATCGTAAATCAGGTAGATGGTCTCGGTGTCGCTGTGGATCGCAAAGTTCTGCTGTCGAAACGAATCGGCGCGCCAGGCATCTTCGGATTGCAGATCGGTGCACGCACGCAGTGCCGTCACATCGAGCCGGCTGTATTTGCAGAAGTTGCCGTCGAAATCCATGGCGTGTTCACCCAAGGGTTGTGCGCCGCGCCAGAACGGCCAGCGTCAAGACTCCATGCTGGATTCTTGTGACCCACATGGTACCGCACGACTATCTCGAGATACCGGCATTCGATCGCCCGACATTCATCATCGCGGCGCCCCGCTCAGGAAGTACATTGTTGTTCGAGAGTCTGCGCAAGATGCCGGGCCTGTGGAGCATCGGCGGAGAGTCGCACGAAATCTTCGACACGGTGCTGGGGCACCATGTCGGTAATCCGCAATTCGAATCCGTCAGAGCGACGGCACGCGATGTCGAACCGGAAAGAACTGCGGCGCTCATCCGGTATTTCACCCGCCGTTCGATCGACGCACACTCGGCGCGCTATGTCGATCTGCCAACGGAGCAGCGGCCGAAGTCGATCCGCTTTCTGGATAAGCTGCCCAAGAATTCGTTTCGCGTGCCTTTCCTGGCAGATTCATTTCCCGACGCCAGATTCATTTTTCTCACGCGCAACCCCAGAGAAAACATCAGCAGCCTGATTGACGCTTGGCATGAGGGAAGACGCTCCGGTCGGTTCGTCACCTATCGCCGACTACCCGGCACCGCGTTCGAAAATTGGTGCTTCGTGCTGCCACCCGGCTGGCGCGGAATGGTGAACAAAAGCGAGGCGGAGATCGCCGCATTCCAATGGGTCAAAGCCAATGAAACCGCCCTCGACGACTTGCTCTGCCTGACGCCCAACCGCTGGTGCGCGGTTTCCTTCGCCGCATTGATTGCCCAGCCGATCGCAGAATTGCGCAGGCTCGCAGGCTTCATCGGAGTGGATTTCGACGCGAGGTCTCTCGGCATAGAAAACAATCGTCTGGCGGTTTCAAGCAGCGCTCTGTCGCTCCCGAGCCCTGATAAATGGCGAAGAAATGCCGTTGAGATCGAGCGCGTACTGCCGCAGGTCGAGGCGACGGCGACGCGGATCGAGAACATGCTCGCCGCTCGATGACAGATCCGCGTAGCATCGATCGATGAGCGCGAAATTCGTAGGCGTGACCGGGTTGCCGCGGGCAGGTTCAACGCTCCTGTGCCAGTTGCTGGCCCAGCATCCGGGAGTTCATTGCGAGGGTAACAGCTCGCCGCTGTGCAACACGTTGCTGGGGATTCGCCGCCTCGTGAGCGACGACACCTTCTTTTTATCGCAACTCGATAGATCGTTCGACAGCAGCTATGCGCATCTGGCCTCTGCGATGCGCGGATTCTTGCGCGGCTGGTATCACGACTGCGGCGAGCGGGTCGTCATCGACAAAAACCGCGCCTGGCTGCATGCGATCGAACTGCTGCTGCACATTGAACCGGAAGCGCGGCTGATCGTGTGCTTGCGCGAGTTGGGGCAGATCTACGGCTCCATCGAGGCACAGCATCAGCGCACCATTCTGGTGGACTTCATCGATCACCTGGCCGACTACGATCGCTTCGGGCGGGCAGACATGCTGTTCGCCAAAGACAAAGCGATCGGGGCGCCGCTCATTTCCCTTCGGGCGGTACCGGATCTGCCGGCAGCGGTGCAGCAGCGGCTCTACTTCTTGCGTTTTGAAGACCTCATCGAGCGACCTGCGGCATGCCTGTCGCACATCACGTCGTGGCTGGGGCTGCCCCTGGTCGAGATCGACTTCGGAAATCTGAGCGTCGGGATTCGCGAGAGCGACAGTCACTACCACATGAAATATCTGCACGAGCGATCCGAGCGCATGTCGACGCCGTCACGACACGAGATCCCGCCGCGCATCCAGGCGCAGATCGAAGAAGCCTGCGCCTGGTACTACCAGGCGTATTACCCACAGCGCAAAGCGGCGCTGACGCGGACTTGAGAAAGCCCGGAGTTGAGCCGGCTGACGGGACCCATCCTCCCCGTTCACGCGTCAACCGCGGACATTCAGCAGCGTTCTGTCTAGTACCTGGTCAGGTGCCAGGCTCTTAACAGATTAAGGAGATGCTGTGAAAAGACTAAACACGTGTTTGAACGCAGCGGGATTCGTGTGTGCAGCCCTGGTTTCCGCAAACGCGATGGCGCAGACCGCACCCGTGCCGGACCATCCGCGCGAGAACGAGGTCAACCAGCGGTTGGACAATCAGCAAGCGCGCATCGACCAAGGTCTGGCGAACGGCACCATGAACGCAAAGCAGGCCGCTCGTGATGAGCACCACGACGCCAACATTGCGCAACGCGAGGCCGTCGACGAGTCCAAGCACAATGGCCGCATCACCAAAGCGGAACAGAGGCGCCTGAATAAATCCGAGAACAGGAACAGCAAGCGCATCCACCGGCAGAAGCACTAACGGGTATCGATCACGCGGTGGAGGCGCCGCGTTCGTCCCATAGACTTCTCGACATTCGCGCCGAGAGACACACGGTTCTTGGGACTTTGTAGGTAATAGTGCTCGACTCGCTGAAATTCCGGAACGGCACTCGTGTAAGGCAATGCACAGACGCTGAGCGTCATCGGGGCGCCTTAATCGCTTACACCAGAGAGATCCCGGCGTCTCGCGCATCGATGTCTTCTTGAGCGAGGAACCAGTCATCTGCATCATGTCCTGTGTGAAAGCTACGCGCCTCGGCCATAGAATAGGCGGCCAATGCAATACGTTCATGCCGTGTTGCAACCATCTTTTCGTAGTCGCGTTTTGCCGCGCTGTTCGCTTCAGAGGTGACCTCTACCTTCTCTGACACCGTTGGCAGGTTGAAGTCGGAGCCATGGCGCGATGATCGATATCGGGGCGCGCTCGCGCCATTACCTTTCGAACTCATTAGCAATTCTTTCGTGAGGAAAACAAAACCGCAAATGTACGGCGCACGCTCGCGAGTCTGTTTGTCTAGACACATAGCAGACCGAGCCGTCTGTGCTCTGTATTGAGCTACACGGTAATGGTGACTGGACTGACGGCTGCCCGTATCTCGAGAATCAGATGTTTTATTCCCGCCACGCGCGCGGCTGCCCGTTCCGCCGCCTGGCGCTGTGCCAATGAATTGACTCGTCCCGAAATTGTCACTACGCCCTCGTGGACGTGCAAATGCAGTCTGGAGAAGTGCAGCAACGGGCTGACTTTCAATTCTGCGGCGACCTGCCGAAATATCTCAGCATCCTTGTCCATTGAGCACCTCAGTGAGAAGGTGCCAGTGTCCCGCCGCCGGCATCTCGTTATCCGTGCGCTAGCAGACATAACCATAATTCAACACGACCGTTCTTCGATCGGGCTTAAGGCCACAGAACTACGGGTAGGGCGTCTCAACTAGACGTTGGGAGATCCACCAGACATTTTCCATGCCCGTCCCTTATTCCGCCTTGTCTGTCGCCATAGGGCATATCGGCGACGACCATGCGGTCATCCGGACGCTTGTGCTCCCAAACTAGGGCATCGCCCAGGCCATGAATCGAAAAATCTTCTGGCCTGCGCGACGAATAAATACGGTGTCACGATGGCAAATCTGTTTTGAATTAACAATGCATATTCGTCTCATCAAACTTCCCGTCGTCGCGTTCTCTCGCTACTAAATCCCTTAACTCCACATCAGACCGTTTGACCCGCGATCGCAAGTCGTCGGCCTGAGCGGCGGAAACCCACCCTCTCAGAAAGTCGGTCACCGCCGGCGAGGACCATCCGAACCATTCCACCGCGATGCCATGGCGATAATCCCGGGCAACGTACCCGGTGAGGTTCGGTGTGGCCGAGAGATCATTCAACAAAGGTCCGAACACAACGTGCACTCGGGACAGCACGCGAAATTTGAAATCCGCTTTTATCAACCCGCCCGTCATGCTCAAATTCGACAGTTGCGCACGTTTCATCAAAGGAGCGCTCGCGAGGGTCACATGAATCGGAATATCGACTTCAATTCGCCGCCCCCACCGGTGCTCCATCAGCCGAAGCCTTTATGGGACGCGTCTTTCTTTGCATCGGAATCTGTCGCCCCCAACCCCGCGTCAATCGGACTTCGCAACTCTGTCTCTTCAATCCCCTTCCCTGCGTTGGGGGACTCGCTCATCGCGCCGTAAGAGCGCGTCGACGGGGTGTCGCTCGGTTTCGCTGGAACCATATGGCTCTTGACTGCCTCTGACACGTTATGCAGAGCTCGTGATATAGCCGTCATGATGAATCGACCCTTCGCACTGACTTCGTACGCATAGAGGAGATCTCTCCCATGTGAACGAAGCTACGCGCCCAAAAACGAATGGTCTGTACGGCACCCCACGCATTTTTGCGCAGCGGTCAAAATTGCTTTTTCGCTGTGCGGACGTGCCCAGTTGCTAAAACTGATATTGGAAACGGGCCCGGAACGTGCGCGGTACACCGGGGTGCACCACGTAATCGGCTACCGGCGAGGCTTCGTTCTTCAGGCGCGATACGTAGTAGTACTCGATATCGTTCCACTTCACGTTGGCGATATTGAAGACGTCGGCAGCCACGAGCCAGTTCCGGGCGCGAAAGCCGATTTGCCCATCCACGGTTGTGTAAGCGGGTGACCTCGCGCTGTTGTCCTCGACCAACGGCGACTCGCCGAAATGACGGGCGCGGATCGCGCCGAACAAGCCCGATTCGCGTTGCGCCGTGAGACCCGCGTCGATGACGTTGGTCGGACTGTTCGGAATATACCGGCCGACGATGCCGACGTCCTGCAGGCACGGATGGCTCGGCGCCGCGTCCCCGCAGCCCAAGTAGTCGGGGTCGGCATCATGGTCGAAGCGGGCACGTGTGAAGGCTGCATTCAAATCAGCCGAAAGCCAGCTGTTGATGTGATAGGTATTACCCCATTCGATGCCGGTGCGCGTCGTCGCGCCGCTCGGTGCAGTGACGCCGGCGTCGCCGTCGAATACGAGTTCCGACTTGAGTTTAAGCTCGAACACGTCGATGCGGGTTTCCAGATGAGGAATGATCCTGGACGCCACGCCGATCTCGCCGCTGGTCGCCCGGGTCAGTGGCGTGACGGGGCTCTGCTCCGGATTCTCACCGCTGCGCGTCACGCCGCGTGCGTCGTTGCTATGGTAGCCGTCGCCGAAATTGAAGAAAAATGTGGTCTCGGCCCACGGCCCCAGCACCAGGCCGAACTTCGGACTGAAGATCGAGGCCCGCCTGTTGCCGGTGTTGCAGCCGAGCGGATCGCTGCTGATGTTACAGCCGCCGTCGGAATTCCTCAGCCTGTCCTTCACGTCAAAATCGAACTGGTCCTCGCGCAGCCCCAGGGTCGTCTGCAAAAACGGCAGCCACTGGGTCGAGGACTCCGCATACACCGCGCCATTCGATTCGAGCACGCTTGCATTCTGCTCCGTGCCGATGGTCTGGCGCTCCACGGTCGTGAAGATACCGACGTCCTTGATGTCATCGATGCGCGCCTGCACGCCGATGACATTGCTGGTCGGCGCACCGAACAGCGAGGTGTACCAGGTCTTCGACGCTTTGAAGCCGTAGACGACACGATCATCGTGCTGCAGCATCTGGTCGCCGTTCACGGGATCACGCAGGTAATAGGTGAACGTCGACCACAGGTCGAGCTTGTAACGGATCACGTACGCCGATATCTGTATCTGATCCTCATCCGTCCGTTTGACCCGGCTCAACGACAAACTGTAGCGGCTGGAAATGCCGCCATCGGTCGGATTCAGGCTGCCGAAGCGGCCGATCACGCCGTCAGCGATCGCGTGCTCGGGCACCTGATCGGTCGAGTTCCACTTGCCCGAGTAGCCCATCGCCGTGACCGTGAAATAGTCGCGCTCGTCGCCGTGGAAATAGCGCAGCACCCCGTTTAGGCGGTTGTAATCGTCGGGCACGTCAAAGGGCCCGTCATTGCGGTAAAACTCGCCGGCACCGATCAGCGTGCCGCCCCACAGGCCCGTAGATCCCATCAACAGTCCACGCCGATAGCCGTCCTGACCGAAGCTCAAGGTCGCGCTGGTTGGCAGTTCGTTGACGAGGCCCACGCGCGCGGTGCCTGCGGTGGCGAAGTCGCCTTCGTCCGCATAGTAGGGGCCCTTCTTATAGTGCAGATCGCCCGCAAGCTCCGGAATCACGAAATTGAAGTCCGAGTAACCCTGGCCATGAGCATGCGTCGGCATGTTGACCGGCATGTCGTCCACCTCGAGCGCAAGATCGGTACCGTGATCCAGATTGAAGGCACGCAGAAAGTACTGGTTGGCTTTGCCCTCGCCCGAATGTTGGGTGACGATGAGCCCCGGGATGTTCTCGAGGATGGCCGCTGGCCGCAGCAGCGGCTGGCTGAGCATCTGCGTCTGACTGATGTCGCCCGCGGACGCGGCCGTCATGTTGCTCACGCCGGTGGCTACAACAGTGACGGTATCGAGCGGGGCGTCGGATTTGACGGGTGCCGCATTGGAATCGACTGGCGTGATGTCAGCCGGCTCGGAACCGTGGGCGGCCACCGACCAGGTGAGGGTGAGGGCAGCGATGAGTGCCGACGTGCCCCGGCTGGCGAGCGCTCCCCTCATATTCGCTTCCCTTGATTTGTCGATCCGAACACCGCTTTCGCCCGGCATCCATGCCTAGATGCAAACTTTAAGCGATTTTACTTTTTTTTCATACGGACCGCGGGCACACGGGCGATTCGCGGTCAGTTGTGCGGCTTCACGTGGCGGTGCGTCGTGCCGCCGTGGGTATGTGCTTTGGTGAGGCCGGCGCTGACCAGATTGAGCTGACCGTGCCGGACGCCGCGTTCGGCGATGACTTTGTCAGCGAATTGACGCACCTGCGCGATCGGACCCTTGAGCATGACCGTCTCGATACATTCGTCATGATCCAGATGCGCGTGCATGGTGGAAATGGTCAGCGTGTGGTGCTCGTGCTGCAGACTGGTCAAGCGCTCAGCGAGCTCTCGCTCGTGATGGTTGTAGACGTAAGACAAGGCAGCGACGCACGATCCTTTGAGGTTGCGCTTCTGCTCGCTCACCTGCAGGTGCGAGCGCAGGATGTCGCGGACGGCCTCGCTGCGTGTTGCATAGCCGCGCGCCTTGATGAGCGCATCGAAGGCGTCGGCCAGTTTCTCGTCCAGGGAAATCGTGAAGCGGTCCATAGGCATCCTCGGCGGCTGGCTCGTAGTGTGAACGATCCAGCGCGGCGCAGCCATTGGACAGACCTGACTCAAAAACATCCGATACAACAAATGCCGGACACGGACGCAACGGCGGACTGAGAGAGGGTTGCCCGTTCGTTGACGCCCGCGCCGGCAAAATTGCAGGGGCACGCTTTCGTACCCGCTAACAGGGAGTTCGGCAGAAAATGCGCAGCGGATGCGCCGCGCCCGACGTCAGTTGCGCCGGCGCAGGCCGCGCGGAATGAGTGCCAGCCCGAGCAGTTCGAAAATTCCGTGTGCAATCAAGGCCATCAGCGCGGCAGGCACCGCGCCGGTGAGAATCGTGGGCACATCATTGAGCGACAGTCCGGACACGATGGGGGCACCATAACCGCCGGCGCCCACCAGCGCCGCGAGCGTCGCGGTACCGATGCTGACGATGGTTGCGTTCTTGATGCCGGCCAGCAAGGTCGGACTCGCCAGCGGCAGGACGATGCGAAATAGAATCTGACGCTGGTTGAGCCCAAATGCACGTGCGTTCTCGAGGTGACGCGGGTCGACGCCACGCACGCCGGTGAACGTGTTCAGCACCACCGGCAGCAAGCTGTACAGGCACAAGGCTGCAAGCGCAGGCTTGTTGCCGACGCCGAACAGCGGAATGAGAAAGCACAGCAACGCCAGCGAGGGCACCGTCTGCACCATCGCGCTGCCGATCAAAATGCCCTGGCCTGCGGCGTGGTAGCGCACCGCCGCTATCCCGAGCGGAATGCCGACCAGCAATGAAAACACCAGCGAGGCGCCCACCAACCAGAGGTGTTCGCGGGTTCGCTGCCAGATTTTCTGCATTAGACTTTCCTGCACCGGCGCGTCCAGCCCGAGAAAGTCGGCGGCTATCTTCGCAAAGCTCTGCTTGTCGAGTTCCGCGGCCGCATTCATGCTGCGCATCCGCTCTTCACTGATCTTGCCTTCGAGCTGCGTGAGCACCTGCCAGGCGTCGGCGTGCTGCGTCACGAACTCGCGTCGCGCCACCCACACCGCCTGATAAACCGGAAAGTAATGACGGTCATCCGTCAGGAGCACCAAGCCAAACTTGTCTATCTTGGCGTCGGTCGAGTACACGTCGATGAGGTCGACCGCGCCCTCCGACAACGCCTGAAAGCTCAAATTATGTTCCATGCGCGTGACGCGCTTCGGCGGCAATTGCAGCCCGTAGCGCTGCGCCATGCCCGGATACCCGTCCTGCCGGTCCATGAACTCGTAGCTGAAGGCGACCCGGATTTGATCGCGCACTTTGGCGAGGTCACCGATCGTGTGCAGGTCGTGAGCGCGCGCATAGGCGGCCGGCACCGCCATGGAGTACGTGTTGTTGAAGCCGAGCGGAGCAGACATCACGAGGCCGATCTTGGCGAGCTCTGTCTGTATCTCGTGAAGGTCCTTGAGCTGCGGTTGCTTCAAGATGGCTTCCGTCAAGGTACCGGTGTAGTCGGGATAGACGTCGATGGCGCCACCCTTGAGGGCCGCGAACAAGATGCCGGTATTGCCCATGCCGAGCCGACGGTCCACCGACGCGCCGCGATCGTGCTCCACGGCCTGCGCGCCGATCTCCGCCAGCACGTAACTCTCGGTGAACACCTTCGAACCGATGACGACATCGCTGCGGGCTGCGGCGCCAGCGACGCCCAAGCCCAACAGCAACAGCGTCAACAACATTGTTCTCATGCGACGTCCGCGGCGTCGGGCAGAGTACGCTGCGCATTGATGAACGCGGTCACCAGCGCGTTTGCCGGACGCCGCAGCAGATCGCCATAGCTGCCGGTCTGTACGATGCGGCCCTCGTGCAGCAAAGTGATGGTCTCGGCCAGAAAGACCGCTTCGCCGAGATCGTGCGTCACGAGCAGCACTGTCTTGCCGAGGCGCAGAAAAATTGCTTTGAGTTGCTGTTGCAGGCTGCTGCGGATCAGCGGATCGAGCGCCGCCATGGGTTCGTCCAACAGCATGACCGGCGGATCCATCATCGCCGCGCGCATCAGCGCGATACGCTGTTGCTGACCGCCGCTCAGCTCGGACGGATAGCTATCGAGCAGCCCCGCATCCAGGTCCACGAGGTGGCGCAGTTCCTCGATGCGCGCATCGATGCGCGCCCGATCCCAGCCGCGCAGGCGCGCGATCATCTCCACGTTTTGGCGCGCCGTGATATGCGGGAACAAACCCCCATCCTGCGGCAGGTAACCGATCCGGTCAGCCCATTCGATGGGCTTGAACGAGGACAGTGCCTGGCCATCGATGCGGACCCAGCCGGTGTCGAGCGGCGTGAGACCGAGCGTGATCCGCAGTATGGTCGTTTTGCCCGACCCGCTCGAGCCTATGAGGGCATGCGTCGCGCCTTGGGGCACATCGATGCTGACATCCTCGAGGATGCGTCGATCGCCAATGGACTTGGTCACGTTCTTGAGTTCGAGCATGGTGAGTTAAAAGGTTATACGATCGATCATGGATTTAGGAATTCAGGGCCGAACGGCGATCGTCTGTGCATCCAGTCAAGGTCTCGGCAAAGCCTGCGCGATGGCACTCGCCAGCGCCGGCGTTGCCGTGGTGATCAACGGCCGCCATCGCGAAACAC
Source organism: uncultured Steroidobacteraceae bacterium (assembly GCA_964658805.1). Classification (GTDB taxonomy): domain Bacteria; phylum Pseudomonadota; class Gammaproteobacteria; order Steroidobacterales; family Steroidobacteraceae; genus Bog-1198. The sequence continues at coordinate 13,186 of CAZZZU010000048.1, read as the reverse complement.
TCGAACAGACCGCTGCAGAAATTACAAACGCTACGGGCGCGAAAGTCACAGCGGTGGTTGCTAACGTCGGCACGGCACTGGGTCAGGAGGCGCTGTTGGACGCCTGCCCTGCGCCGGACATTCTCATCAATAACAATGCCGGCCCGCCGTTCCGCGATTTTCGTGAACTCGACCGCGCCGCGATGTTGCAAGGGGTGACGGCAAACATGGTAGCGCCACTCGAGCTGATCCAGCGGGTGATCGACCCCATGGCCGCGCGCGGCTTTGGCCGCATCGTCAACATCACGTCCGCCAGCGTCAAGATGCCCCTGCTCGGCCTCGACCTGTCGAGTGGCGCCCGCGCCGGCCTTACTGCCTTTCTCGCCGGCGTTGCACGCGGCGTAGCGGACAAAAACGTCACCATCAATCAGCTTCTGCCGGGCAACTTTGACACACAGCGCTTGCGCAGCAACCAGGCCGCCGCGGCTGAACGCAACAAGCTGTCCGTGGATGACGTCATCAAACAGGCCAAGGCCCGCATTCCGGCGAAGCGCTTCGGCACGCCGGAGGAGTTCGGCAACGTTTGTGCGTTTCTGTGCAGCGTGCATGCCGGCTACCTGACCGGCCAAAATATTCTGCTGGATGGGGGCGCGTACCCGGCTGCGTTTTAAAGCGCGGTCGCCACGGTCGGGTCGCGCGCATGGTCCAGCAGCACCTGCGCGCTCAAGTGCAATCCGCCCGCCGGCGGATAGCTGACCTGCGCCTTACCACGTAAAGCGTCGGTTCGATGCAGCAGAAAGCCCAGGGCATTGCCGGCGAGCCCGTCTTCGACCGCCACGGCTGTATCGCCGTCCGCGATGACGTTCATCGACAGCAGGTCATCGATAACTTCGATGCGAAAGTCGACGTGGGTTACACCGGGGTGGTTGGCCGCTACCGCCAAGGCCTCCTGGCCGGCACGAAATAGCATGATGGCACCGGCATGCGGCAACTTCGGCTCAACGTCCGGCAAGTGTGCGCTGCAGGTCACCTTCGAGCGCAGGCAGACTCGTCTAACTTGCCACCGTAGTGCCGCAAAAAGGCCCACGTTGTCCAGCAGGGTGGGCTGCAGTTCTTCGGTTATCCTCCGCAGCACGTCGATGGCCTCGTTCAGCATGCGCGCCAGCCGATCGAACTTCTGCAAAGAATCCCGGCTATGCGACGAAAAACGTTGCCGCAATAACGTCACGTCCATGACCGAGGCGATCAGGCTCCCGCCCAATTCATCATGCAGCTCACGCGCCAGGGACGCTTTCTCAAGCTCCACCAGCGCTTGCAGTTGCGTCATCATCGCGGCAGGCGAATGGCTGTCGGTCGTCATAACGCATTCTGTTCTGCGCTCGAGCGTCGCGGCACTGCATAGACCCACGGGGATACCGTGGGACGTTACTGACGCACCACCCTACCTGTGCGCGTTATGTACAAGGGGGCCTTTGAATAGCGCCAGCAATTGCTGCGCGCGATTCGGACTGTCCGCAAACTCCTCGCCTGTCAGCGGCGCATTGAGGAACTGCGTGTACCCGGCGGGCTGCTGCGAGCTCGTGCTCAGGTCCTTAAACCCCATGGTCCAATCGGGAAACACCCGTGCAGCCTGCGGGCCCTGCGCGAGCGTCACCACGGCGTGATGCCGCGTGTCATGGCGGATGCGCGCCTGCGTCGCATGCACCACCGCCTCATCGCCCTCCAATGACTGCATGAAATTCCCGTCCTTGTACAGCAGCATCCCGGTGATCCCATCGCGCTGATTGTTTCGCACGCAGGACGTGAGCAGCTCACGCAGTTGCGCATTGCTGAGGAGCATCACCGCAGAACTCACATATATCAACGAGTACATGCAGTCCCCGCGCCAATCACTCCGCGGCCAACGCACCGAATACATTCACGGGCCCGAGATAGCCGTACAGCACAGCCAGCTCGCGCGCCTCGTGCTCGAGCTGCACCAGCAACGCAGGCGCGCGCTGTGCATACCCCGCAAGTTCTTCCTGCGACAACTGTCGCGCAGGGGGCCTTGCGAACAACACCTCGTCGCCTTGGTGCTGAAAAGCCAGGTGAGTCTGATTTTGGAAGGAATGCACGACCCTTTCGGCGAGCGGATCCTCGGCATTCTTGATGGTGATGCCGGTGCCGATCAGAACGAGTCGCTGCCCCTGACGCACGATGAAGCCGTCATGTATCGCCGCACCGGCCACGCGACTCGCAGCCGACGTGCGGAAAAAACATACCTCATCGAACTGCGCACCGTCCGGCTCGACCGCTTGGCAGCTCAGCTTCGACAGTGCGGGATTATGCTTGCTCGCCTCCCATGAGCCGCCCGGCTGCATGCCGAGCACGCCGCCGGGCAGAAAGGCGCTCGGCAACTGCGCTTCCACCTCATCCACCCGTGGCGCCGCCCAGGACGCTGGCATCGACAGCACACAGAGCGCTGCTGCCGCAAAGCCTACATGCTGGAAGAATCGTCCGTGGTCGCTCGGCATCCGGGTTCTCCTATGAGTTAACCCCTATATCGCCCTTCAAGGCGCT
>CAZZZU010000048.1:0-10638 GCA_964658805.1 uncultured Steroidobacteraceae bacterium | reverse complement strand
AGGCGCTGCGCGTCAAGGCGCTTGCGCGAGCCACCGATCGATGCGCGGCAACTCACGCTCGCGCACCTGCGCATTGAGCGTGATCCGCGCCACCGCCGATTGCACTTCGCGTTCGGCCTCGGGCGGCAGATGCGCGGCGGCGTAGCGGCGCAATTCGGCCCCGCGCGCAGGATTCGTGGAGGCTGCCGGGAGCGACGGGATCACCTCCATGCGTGATGCGCGATCCAGTGGGAAATCAGGCGCGTCGACATGGTCCACCGCAAATTGCCAGGTCAGGTCCGGGTGCTCCCTGGCAATGTCCGAGAGCAGATTGGGCGTCGACCCCGCCGGCACGTCCGGACCGATCGCGAGCAGCAGCAACTGCTCGGCCAGCTTCGGGTCAGCCACCTGCGTCAGCGCCTCCAGCTGATTGAGCTTGTCCAGCGGATCATGCGTCGCTCGCAATTTTTTGATCAGCGTTGCGAACACGGCGGCATCGGCATGGCGCACGACGATGGCATGCGCAAAACGGTTCGCAGCGCGGTTTGTGGAGCGTTGCGCGCCTGGGCGTGCGTCGGCAGCGTCGCGCTTGCGCGCCTCGGCGAGCACCTGCGGATCGTCGTATCGGCCGAGCGCCTCGAACAACGCCGGCCGCAGGGTTGCAGCCGGCACAGGCTCATGCGCCGGCGCGTCCCAGCCAATCAAGGTCGCCACCGGTGCGAGCCGCATGCGTACCCACGCGCGATAGGCATCGCGCGCCGCGCCCGCGTCATACAAGGCATCGATGCTCTGCAATATCGGTAGCGCCCTCGCCCACACCGTCGGCTCCGCGTCCGCCGGCAACGCGGCGAGCAGCTCGAAAAGATTCGTGATGGGCGCATACTGCGACTGACCGAGCGCCCACGCATCGTCGAGCATGCCGATCTGATCTTCCGGCCGCAGCGCGGCGAAACGCGCCGCCAACGTGCCGAACAGGGCCGGCGCATAGCGCACCCGCGTATAGGCCTTATGGCCGGTGTTCACCAGCGGTGATCCCTTGGCCATCACACTGGTCTGCGCGGCCACGAGCAACACCTCGGAGGTGGCCGGCCCCGCCTCGTTGACCAGCGGCAGGCGCCAGAAAGTCGGCGGTGTTTCTTCCTCTCCTTCCTGATGCGCTTCGAAAAAGCGCGACTGCGACAGGGTGACTTGGCCGGGCGCTGCAGACTGCACATCGGTGTCTACGGTTACCAGAGGCAGCCCGGCGCGGCGCGTGAAATCCGCTGCAATGCCATCGACGGGTCGACCGGCAGCCGCCTGTAATTCGCCCCACAGGTCAGCGCTCCGTGCATTGCCAAAGGCATGCGCCTTCATGTAACTGCGCACGCCGGTGCGGAAGCGCTCCGGCGTCACGTGGCTTTCGAGCATGCCGATGACCGTAGCACCCTTGTCATAGGTGATACTGTCGAACGCCAACTCCGCTTCTTCCACCGTGGCCACTGGCTGCTCTACCGGGTGAGTAGACGCGCGCGCGTCGGCTCGCATGCCGCCTTCCACGATCGCCGCCGCCCCGAGCCCGGTGCGCCACTCTGGATTGAGATCATCCGCCGCTTTGGTCTGCATCCAGCGTGCAAAGCCCTCATTGAGCCAAAGGTTGTCCCACCACTGCATGGTGACGAGATCGCCGAACCACTGATGCGCCATCTCGTGCGACACCACCAGGAACACTTCATGACGATCGGCTTCGGTGGAGGTTCGCGAATCGAACAGCACGTGCTTCTGCGAGTAGAAGATGGCGCCCCAGTTCTCCATCGAGCCACCCTGGATCTCACCCGGCGCCGCGATCAGGTCCAGCTTCGGCAACGGATAGTGCACACCGAAGTAGTCGTTGTAGTAGTGCATGAGCCGCACCGCCTCTTTGAGCGCATAGCGGCCGCGTGCTGTTTCACCACGCGCGACCACCACGCCAACCTGCACGCCATCCGCTTCTGCCGTGATACGTTGATAGTCGCCGATGCCTAGAAACAGAAGATACGTCGACATCTTCGGTGTGGTGGCGAACCGCACGCGCTTCATGCGATTGGGAAGCGGCGCCTCCGTCTCGATCGGCATGTTGCTGACTGCCATGCGGTCTGCCGGTGCGTCTACCGTGATGCTGAACGTCGCCTTGAAGCCTGGCTCATCCCACGAAGGCATCAGCCCACGTTCAGATGCCGGTTCGAAATTGGTCGCCAGCATTCGGCGCCTGCCCGCCGGCGGGCCATAATCCATTGCGAAGAAACCGAGCGTCCCGCGCAGGATCGGGCCGTGATACGTGATCGCGAGAACGTGACGCCCGGGCGTCAAGGGCGCAGCGAAGTGCAAGATGGCGCGCTCGCGTTTTTCATCCAGCGTCACACGCGCGGTCGCATCCTGATCCGCGCTGACGGAGTCGAAACTCAATCCCGCTGCATTCAGAACGACCTCCGCAGCCGGCTGCGCAACATCGATCGTGATGGTCACGTTGCCCGAGAACTGCAGCTTCTCAGCGTCAGGGTGAAGGCTTAGTTCGTAATGCGTGGGCGTGATGCCAGACGGAAGTCGAACATCTGATGATGCGACATCCGCCCCGTAGGCTGCAGTCTCGAGCAAAAGGAAAACAAAGCACGATACAAGACAGGCACTGCGGGAGTTAAATAGCAAGCATGGCACCTATGATAAACGGTGCTCTCAGTATAAGACGCGAACCACACTTAAGTCAGAGGTGAACTTGCCCCTGCCCAATCTCGAGGGAACATCGCCGCCGTACGATCATTCGCCACCCAAGCTGTGCAGAACGCTTTCATCGTTCAGCGTCGCAGCGACCATCGTATCGTCGGCAGCCGCTCCATGCTTGATCCGGCCATCCGCAAGTGGCACCGCTATAGGGGTCACGGCGACGCGCGCCAGCCCTTGCCGCTTGTCAATGCCGATTATTTCGGCTGTGCCGGGTGACAGGTCGATCAGCCGACCGCCCACATACGGGCCGCGGTCTTGAATCTTCACGATCGCGCTCTTGCCGGTCTCCAGATTGGTAACCTTGGCGGTCGTACCCAGCGGCAACGTCATGCTCGCTGCATTTTCACCACGCGGGTTCATCGGATTGCCGTCCGCCATCTTGTGACCGGCATAAAGCTCAGCGTAGAAGGAAGCCTTACCGATTCGCTTTTCGCCTGAGCGATCCAAACGCGATTTATCGAAACGCACGGTGATAGGTTTGCCCTGATAAGTCAGCGTCCCCTTCGTGGGTCGCCGCTGCACCGGCGCAACCGCCGATGCTGGAGCAACCACCGGCTGGGCCTGAGCCGACGGCGTGCTCGCTGCGGTGAAGTCAATGGAGCTCACCGCAAGCACCGCGAAAAATGCTCCGCCCGCAATGACCTTTTCCCGAAGTGTTACCAACATACAGACCTCGATTTATCCTTGATCTCTGGACCGAATTGTGGCCTGTACCGACTGATTAATAATTAGCCAGCAGCCCGTTCATGCTGTCGGAAATAACTGATAAAACAGGGCCTTATTGCGGAAAATAGGCCGTTTAACCGTCTGAAAGGCTGATTCGCATTTACGCAACAAGTTGCGCTTACGCACTCAAAACGTGCATGCATCAAAACGCGGCGGCGCGCTCCTGAAAATGTGCGTTCAGCATTGCCACGATCTCAACCGCGTCGCACGGCTTGGTGACGTGATGATCGAAACCGGCCACGGCTGCCAGTTGCTTGTCACTGGCATGACCCCAACCGGTCAGCGCGATCGAGCACACATGCCGGCCCCAATCCTCACGACGCAACGCGCGGCAAACATCGTAGCCGCTCATGCCCGGCATGCCGATATCGAGGATGAACACGTCTGGATGTAGTTGGCGGCCGATCGAAAGCGCTTCCATACCGGAGTTCGCTAAAGTGACCTCGTATTCCTCGAGCTCGAGCAGCATCCCGAGAATTTCAGCAGCGTCGCGGTTGTCATCCGCGATGACGACCCGTCGTCTCAGCGCTGCACCGATCACGCCGGCAGCGGACGCGGTATTCAAGGTAGGCCCCCTCATTACCGGAAGCTTTCGTGAACCGCCGCATTATGGACGCACCCAGCGCTACGCCCTGTTCAAAAAAATTTATGCCGTTACCGCCACAATCGGCTCACCCGGTTCAGAGGCAGCTGCAGCGCCCAACACCACATGGCAATGACCGGCCATCGCGACGCGACGCCGATGGACAAGACGAATGTGCCCCCGGCGATATAGGAGCGCAGATTTTCTTCGCGACGCACGGCGGGCGTGAAAGAGGAATCCACCAAAGTGGGCTGGTTGATGCCCAGATTCCACGTGACCGTGGCGATGACGATGTTCAGCAGGATCACCGCCGCGTAAATGATCACCACCCATGAATTCACGCTGTGGCTCAGCATCGAGGTCACGAACGGAATCAGACCGACGCACAAGAGATGCATCATGGTGCCAGCCACCACAGTGCTATTCGCGCCGATCAGATAGCGATAGCGCCGCAGATGGGACGTCCAGAGTACGGCGGTGACCGCAAAGCTGATCACGTACGCGCCGATGGCCGGGACCTTCTGCGCGATCGCACCGAGCACCGCGTCGGTCGAGTCCAGTGCAACGTCTTCCGGCAACCGCAGGTCAAGCGCCAGCAACGTCATGATGATCGCGAATACGGCGTCGGTGAACAGTAACAGCCGCTCGAGCTTGAGCCGGTCTGCCGTATGCGGAGAACTCATCGCGCAAGACTCGCACGGATTCGCAGGGACGGCTAGGATACCGGATGCGTCAAGCACGTTCCGCAGGCCGCCCGCTAAGCTCCTATGAGCGGCATGTGCTGCGCGACTTTATCCCGCACATCGACCTGGAATGCGCGCGCGTTCATGCTCACGCGCCGTGGTATCTCCTCAAAAGCTTCAGCGGCATCACGCGCGGACATCGGATCTTTTTCCGCCCGGGCTGCTACGATCCCGGCACGCCAGGCGGCATCGCCCTGCTCGCGCATGAACTCGTGCACGTGCGGCAATATCGTGAAGGCATGAATTGGTTTACCTACCTGCTCTCGGCAGTGCGCGGCTACGCGGCCAGCCGCTACGAACTCGAAGCCTTCGCCTTACAGCGCCGCGTCCTGCAGGCCCTCGGATGAAGCCGGCGAAGCGCTCGTCCGTGGGTGCCGCTCGCAGCTGCTGTGCCATCACGAACTGCGCATCAGGGTTGGTTCACGCTACTTAAGCAGGCGCCTGCATAACGCGGGGTCGCAGCCAGGTGACCGCCCACGCGACGCACACCCACGCGAGCGCCACATATGGCCAAAGATTACTGGGATACGCCGGCACCGGCACGAGGTTCCGGTACAGCACCCATAGCAAGATCAGCGGGCCCGTCGCACACAGCGTCAGCCACGCAAGACGCCGCTCGCGGCCGGCTTCGCGCATTTCCGCCGCTGCCACGCCGACGTAAACCACGATCAGGGACATAACTCCTATGGCACTCACGTACCCGTAAAAATCACCGGCGCCGGCAAAGGGCGCCCAGCCGAAAAAGCAGGCCAGCATCAGCGCGGTGACCACAGCGAGTGCCGTCGAGGGCGTACCGTGCAACGGATGCACCTTGGCGAGGGAGGGCGCCAGCCCGCCACGCCCGATGGCGAAGAGCAGCCGCGCAGCGGCCGCAAGCGAGCCGAGCACGGCGGCAAAGCAGCTCGCTGCCGCCGCGAAGTCCAGCGCCACCGCCATCGCCGGTGTCGCGTAGCGCAACGCCAGGTCGTTCAACGGCGCCTGCGACCGCGCGAGTTCGGCGCTGCCGGCGACGCCGAATCCGACCACTTCGCAGAGCGCGATAAAGACGAAGAAGAGGCCCGAAATCAAAACCGTACCCAGCAACGCGATCGGGATATTACGGCGCGGATTCAAGGTTTCCTCGCCGAGCGTCGCGGCACCCTCGAAGCCCGCGAAACTCAAGATGCTGAACACCATGCCGACCCCGATGCCGGACCAGCCATGCAGCGACGCTGCCGGCGTGAAGCTCGCTGCAATCTCGCCGGCAGACGGTGCCGCCTGTAACAGCACGCGCATTCCGAGTGCAAGGATGGCAAGCACCACCACAGCCTCCAGCGCCAGCATCAGGCGGCCCGCGAGCCGCATGTCGCGATACGCGAGCCACCCTGCGAGCAACATGCCGGCGACGCTGATGACCATCCAGCCGGCGCCGATCGGAATACCGAGAGCGGCGAATCCCGCTGCCATGAAACTGCCCACCAGAGCTGCCACCCCTGCTGCGAAGGCCACGTACGTCAGAAGCAGCGCGCAGCCCGCAACGAAGCCCGCCCGGTGGCCGAACGTGTGCGCGATGTAAGCGTAGGCCGAGCCTGCATGCGCCACGCGGTGCGCGAATGCCGTGAAAGACAGAGCAATCAACGTCATCGCGAGCGTCGCGATTGCGAATGCCAACGGCGCCGCCGGCCCCGTGGCGCCCGCCACCAGCGACACGTTGAATGCCGCGGTCACCGACGGACAAATCATGGAAAGCGACAGACCCACGGCCTCCGGCAAGCTCAGGCGCTTGACCAGCGTCATCGGTGCGCAGTCAGCGCCGCGATCTCATCCAGCAATGCAGCGGTCGTCACCTGACGGCAATAGCCCGCGTTGTTCCGCAGCGACCAATCGTGCCGTTCCTGCGACTGCGTCACGCACGCATCCGTCGGCACGGTCACGAGGTAGCCGAGATCGCAGGCATCGCGCACCGCCGAGTCGACGCATTGATCGGTGAGACATCCCGCCACGATCAGATACCGCACGCCCAGGTTGCCGAGCACATAGTGAATATTGGTCGAGATGAAAGCCGACGAGGACGTCTTCGCGAACACGATCTCATCACTGCCTGGCGTCAATTCATCCACCATCCGCGCATCGTGCGAGCCCTTCGGCACGTTGAAGCCCGAAATCTTGTAATCGAGCGAGCGATCACGTCCGTCCTGGGTCAGGCTTTCGATCAGTGTGTAAGCGACTTCGATGCCGCCGCGCCGGCATGCAGCCACCAGTTTCTGCAGGTTCGGCAGCGCGCGCGCGGCGAGGGTATCGAAGAAGTAGCCGTAACGCTGCGCGATCAGCGCGGCATCGAGGCCCGCATATTCGCCGCCGCTGCGCAGGCAGTTGTAGTTCTGTACATCGACGATCAGCAGCGCCGCGTCATCGGGTTCGATGGGAACATTGCGGCTGGGAGGATGTTTCACGGGTAGTCGGCCGCAAAGCGCCGCGCGGCGGCGCGCAGCACGCGCGCGAGCCGCTCGCCCCAGGCATCCTGACCGCGCTGCTCGGCGATCAGGTCCTGGCGGATCTCGAGCTCCACGTGCGGCAGGCCGCGGGCTTCGGCGTGCCGCGGTACCGTGTAGTCGGTGGCGTCGCTGACGAAATAGGGTTCGTTGTCGGCGACGTTCAGGTCCGGCTCCTGCCGCAGCAGCTCCAACATCAGCGCAGCAAAGCGCCGGTCGCGGTTGTAGAGCACCGCCACGTGCATATCCCGTTGCGAACTCTTGAAGACCGGCGTCATGCTGTGTTGGGCCAGCAGTATGGTGGGCTTGCCCTGCGCCGCGCGGGCGTCGAGCAGCGCGCGAATCCGCGCATGATAGGGCTCGAAAATCTCGAGGCGCCGCTGCTCGCGCGCTGCCGTGCTCAGGTGTTCGTTGCCCGGAATCTGCGAGTGTTCGCTGATCGGCGGAATCGAACTTTCGACGGCCGGATCGCGGTTGCAATCGATCACCAGACGCGAGTAGTTCTGCGCCACCAGCGGCGCATCCAACGCCGCCGACAGGTGCCGCGCCACCGCCAGCGCGCCGATATCCCAGGCGATGTGGCGCCCGAGTTCGGCGCTCGGCAGCCCAAGCGCGCGGCAGCCGCGCACTCGCGTGATCAACCGTGATGACAAAGACGCCCGCGCCATGTGAATTCAATTCCAGGCACGCCGGCGGCTCGTCCGCCGCCAGCAAGCTATCAGTAGGCATCCGCATACCGCCGACAGATGTCGTTTTCGTCCATACCTTCGAGCCCCTTCACTTCCGCACGTTTGAACTGAAGATACGCCGCGTGTAGATCCCCGCCCAGCCATTCACGCGCGGCGCGACTTTCCGCCAGCCGATCGAGCGCTTCGCTCAAGGAGCGCGGCAGACCGGACGCGATGGCGTTGACCACAAGGCCGCGGCGCACGCCGTCCAATCCCGCCTGCACCAGCATGGCGAGCGCCAGGTACGGACTCGCCGTTGCATCCGCGACCCGAAATTCCAGATTGCACTGGGCCGCACGGCGCGCTGCATCCCCCGACAGCGGACAGACTCGCAGTGCCGCGCCCCGGTCGAGATTACCGACGTCCGCCTGCACCGGTGCCCACCGATTCGGTCGCAGCCGGTAATACGACGGCATGGAAGGGCAGGTCACTGCGCAAATGTCCGGCAGGTGATGCAAGATTCCAGCCGCAAAGTGCTCGCCCAACGCCGTCAGCCCGAGCGGCCGCGACGCATCGTAAAGCACCGGCGCGCCAGCACTATCTAGAAAACTGAAATGGATGTGGGTGCCGTTGCTGATGCCCGTCGGGTCTGCGAGCGGCGTGAAGCTCGCGCGCTGTCCATGCCGGTACGCCACCGCGAGCGCGAGCTCCCGCGTGATCACGGCGTCGTCCGCCGCGCGCAGGCCGACAGCCGGGCGCGCCGTGACTTCGTACTGACCGATGCCGAACTCGGCCAAAAATCCGTCCGGTACCACACCGGCGGTGCGCAAGGCCGCCAGCAGTGTTTCGCCGAACAGCCCTTGCCGCCGGTAGGCATCGAGCTCGTACGGCTGCGCCCGCGTCGTGCCGCCGGAGTATTGCAACTCCTGTTCGAAGCTCGCCAGCAGGTCAAAGCCGGTTTCAGCGCGCAGTCGTCCGAGTGCGCGCCGCAGCACCTGGCGTGGGCAAAAACTCCACGGTGTCGCGTCGTCCGTTCGGATGTCGCCGATGAAGAAATACTCGGTCGCGCTGCCGTCGAACGGCACCTGCACCCGCGTGCTCGGGTCCGGCACCAGGAACACCTCGCCGTGCGTGCCGAACACCGTCATCTGCAGCGACCCGAACGACGACAGGAAGATATTGGTGGGCGCGATGCCGATGCCATGTTCGAGCCGCGCCGGCAGATCGGCCAGCGGGAAACTCTTGCCACGGAAATGGCCGGAGAGATCGCTGATCCCGACAAAGACTATCTGTTCGCGTTGCATCACGAGAATCCTAAGCGATCTACGCGCGGGAGTTGCGTGGAGTATCTGATTTCAGTATGATATCACTTTAGTATCATGTCTCGGAGCGTGTATGCCCAGTCTGTCCGCCCAACCCATCTCCACCGAACGTGTCGTCAGCGTTGCGAACGGCTGGCCCGTACTGCTGATCAACCTGCTGCTGTTTGGGCTTGCGCCATTGCTGCTCGCCGATGTCTTCGGCAGCGGTGTTGCGAGCGCAGCCCTCGGCGTGATCTGCGCCGTGATTGCCTGCTTCATGCTGCTCGGCTATTTCACGCTGCAGCCGAACCAGGCGCGCGTGCTCATTCTGTTCGGCGCCTACAAAGGCACCGTCCGGCAGAGCGGCTTTCACTGGACCAATCCGCTATTCGCCCGCTACCGCGGTTTCGGCAGCAAGGATTCGCAGCATGAACGGCAACATCGCGCGCGAGGCCGCGAGGCGCTGCCTGCGGCCGTCGCGAACGTGCAGCTCAACTGGCCATCCACCAAGCTGTCGTTGCGCGCGCGAAATTTCAGCAGCGACACGCTCAAAGTAAACGACAAGCGCGGCAACCCGGTCGAAATCGGGGCCGTCATCGTCTGGCGCATCGAAGATACCGCGCAGGCGGCGTTCGACGTCGATGATTACGTCGGCTATGTCGAGATGCAAAGCGAGTCCGCCATCCGCAGCATCGCCAGCCGCTACGCCTACGATCACGGCAACGAGGCCGAGAGCGACGAGATCACGCTGCGCGGCGGCGCCGATGACGTGGCGCTCGCGCTCAAGAACGAATTACAGCTGCGCCTGGCCAAAGCCGGCGTCACCGTCGAAGAAGCGCGCATCACGCATCTTGCGTATGCGCCTGAAATTGCCCCCGCGATGCTGCGCCGTCAACAGGCGGAAGCCGTGATCGCCGCCCGCCGCATCATCGTGCAAAACGCGGTCACCATGGTGCGCACGGCACTGACCGAACTGGACCAGCAGGACGTCGTCAAACTCGACGACGAACGCCGCGCCGCCATGGTCAGCAACCTGTTGGTGGTGCTCTGTGGAAATTCGGAGGCGGCACCCGTCATCAACACCGGCACCCTGTACACATAAATGGCGGCGGAACAGCGCAAACCATTCCTACTGCGCGTCTCGCCCCACCTCTGGAAGGACATAGAGAAGTGGGCGGCAGACGATCTGCGCAGCGTGAATGCCCAGATCGAGTTCCTGCTGCGGCAGGCGGTAAGTAAACGCAAGGGGGCTGGCAACGCCGCCGAGTGAACACGGGCGGGTGAGCACCGTTTGTGAGCGCGGGCGCGTCAGCGCCGGCCCAGGGCACAGGGCGAACTTCGGCACGCGCGGCGCGGAAAACCCGGGCGCGAGGCGTGAGCGGTGCCGCTCAGCGAGCAGCGCGAGCCGTCGATGAAACGGCAGTGCCTGCG
>CAZZZU010000047.1:0-31563 GCA_964658805.1 uncultured Steroidobacteraceae bacterium | reverse complement strand
ACACCCCGCTAACGGCGATGGCTGAACGCAAGTTGATCCTGGTGGATGGCTCAGGCTATCTGTACCGCGCTTTTCACGCGTTGCCGCCGCTGACCAACGCCGCCGGCGAACCGACCGGCGCGGTGTTGGGCGTGCTCAACATGCTCAACAAGATGATCAAGGAGGAAGCACCGGACCGGATAGCGGTGGTGTTCGATGCACCCGGCCGGACTTTCCGCGACGATCTGTTCGATCAATACAAGGCGCATCGGGCACCCATGCCAGACGACCTGCGTGCACAGATCCAGCCCTTGTTCGATACCGTCGCGGCGATGGGGTTGCCGCTGCTGCGCGTGCCGCATGTCGAAGCCGACGATGTCATCGGCACACTCGCGTGCCAGGCGGCTGCTGAAGGCTTCCAGGTCCTTATCTCCACCGGCGACAAGGACATGGCGCAACTCGTTGGCCCGAACGTCGAACTCATCAATACCATGAGCAACTCGCGCCTGGACCGTGCCGGCGTGAAGACCAAGTTCGATGTGTTTCCGGAACAGATCATCGATTATCTCGCGCTGGTCGGCGACAGCTCGGACAACATCCCCGGCATCACGGGCGTCGGGCCGAAGACCGCCGCCAAATGGCTGAACCAGTATCAGCGCCTGGATGAATTGATTGCGCACGCGGCCGCCATCACCGGCAAGGTGGGCGAGAACCTGCGCAACGAAATGTCCGCTCTCGAGCTCTCGCGCAAGCTCGCCACCATCGACACGAAGGTGCAGTTGGACGTCAAACCCGACGCGCTGGTCGCCGGCACGCCGGATCTGCCGCGGCTGCGCGCGCTATACACGCGTCTCGAGTTGCGCGCCCTGCTCAGGGCGCTGCCCGAGGATGACGCCGCTGCGCTGTCGGTGGAGTTGCCCGACGGCGGCGCGGCCGCCGCCGGGCATGTCGCGGTCACGCCGCCGGCGGTGGCTGCGCCGGCACGCGACTATCATCGGGTGTCGACCCCGGAAGCGTTTGACGCGTGGCTTATCAAGCTGCGGGCAGCGCCGCTCATTGCTTTCGACATTGCCACGGACAGTGTCGATTACATGCAAGCGCGCCTGATCGGCGTGGCGCTGGCGGTCGCCCCCGGCGAAGCGGCTTACATCCCTTTGGGCCACGACTATGCGGGCGTACCGCCGCAACTCGACCGCGATGCCGTGCTGGCCGCACTCAAGCCCATCCTGGAAGATCTGACCAAGATCAAACTCGGCCACCGCCTCAAGTTCGACACGCACATCCTGGCGAATTACGGCATCGCGCTGAACGGCATCAACCGCGACTCGATGCTCGAGTCTTACGTGCTGAACAGCGTCGCCACGCGTCACGACATGGCGTCGACGGCCGGCAAATATCTCGGTGTGAAAACCCTGCAGCTGGAAGACGTTGCCGGCAAGGGTGCGAAGCAGCTCCCCTTCAATCAGGTCGATGTCGAGCGTGCTGCCGATTATGCCGCCGAGGACGCCGACATCACCTTGCAGCTGCATCAGGTGATCTGGCCACAGCTCGAAGCGCAGCCCACCTTGCGGGAGGTGTATGAAACCATCGAGCAACCGCTCGTGGCCGTCCTCTTTCGCATGGAACGCGCCGGTGTGCTCGTCGACCGCGAGCTGCTGAAGAAACAAAGCACCGAGCTCGCGGCGCGCATGCTCGAACTGCAGGGTCTCGCGCACGCCGAGGCGGGTACGGTCTTCAACATCGACTCACCGAAACAACTGCAGGAAATTCTGTTCACGCAGCTTGCCATCCCCGTGGTGCGCAAAACGCCGACCGGGCAGCCGTCCACGGCGGAGGACGTGCTCGAGGAGCTGGCCGCACACCACGTCCTGCCGAAGCTCATTCTCGAATACCGCGGCATCGCCAAGCTCAAGTCCACCTACACCGACAACCTGCCACTGGAAATCGATGCGCAGACGGGGCGCATCCATACTTCTTATCACCAGGCGGTCGCCGCGACCGGGCGGCTATCCTCGAGCGATCCGAATCTGCAGAACATTCCGATCCGCACGCAGGAAGGACGACGCATCCGGCAGGCGTTCGTCGCGGCCCCGGGTCATGTTCTCGTCGCAGCCGATTATTCGCAGATCGAACTGCGCATCATGGCGCACCTGTCCGGCGACGCGAGTCTGGTGCGGGCCTTCGCAGAGGATCTGGACGTGCATCAGGCGACCGCAGCCGACGTCTTCGGCGTCGCCCTCGAGGCGGTGAGCAACGAGCAGCGTCGCTCAGCCAAGGCGATCAATTTCGGTTTGATGTATGGGATGTCGGCATTCGGCCTCGGCCGACAACTCAGCATCGCGCGCGGTGAAGCGCAGAAGTACATGGATCTGTATTTCGAGCGCTACCCCGGTGTGCGGCGCTACATGGAGGAGACGCGGCAACAGGCGCGCACGACCGGCTTCGTCGAAACGGTGTTCGGTCGACGCCTGTACCTGCCGGATATCCAGTCACGCAATCAAGCCCTGCGCCAATATGCAGAGCGCAGCGCAATCAATGCGCCGATGCAGGGGACGGCTGCCGATATCATCAAGCGGGCTATGATCGATGTGGATGCGTGGTTGCAGAGCACCGGCACGGCGGCGCGTCTCATCATGCAGGTCCACGACGAGCTCGTTCTGGAAGTCGCGAATGATGCGGTTGACAACTGCGTAGGACAGATTCGGACACACATGGCTCATGCGGCGGCATTGCGCGTTCCGTTGAAAGTCGACATCGGCATCGGTAAGAATTGGGACGAAGCACATTAGGCAATCAAATTGCGAAAATGCGTGATATTAAGGCCTCTGAAAGCCCTCAACACTTGTAGAGTCTGCGCGCGAAAACTTTTGAAAAAACCACGCCACAGGACTGGAACTTTCGGGAAGCACCTCCATCTAATCCATTGAGCGTGAATAACGCTCCCCGCTCTTCTCCCTGAGCGGGCAGACCCGGTTTGTCATCCCCATGCCGGGTTGGTCTGCCTCGATGGCTGCGCAAGCACCATCGGGGCTTTTTTTTATTCGCGGGCGAACCAGTCGTCCATGACCGCCTGCGCCGTTTCGATGCCCTGCTTGGCATGTGCGGAAAAAAGTTGTGCGGTCACGGCTGTATCGCTGCAGGCCTCCTGCGTCGCGCGCAAGACAGCCACGGAGTTCTGCCGGTTGAGCTTGTCTGCCTTGGTCAGGAGTACATGTGCGTGCCGGCCGCGCGCGAGAATCCATTCCAGCATGGCGGCATCCTGTTCCTGCAGTCCGCGCCGGCTGTCCACGATCAACACGAGACCCACCAACGACTCGCGCACGTTGAAATAGTGCTGCATCAGCTCGAGCCAATGAAGCCGCACCCGTTCGGGCACCTTGGCGAAGCCGTAGCCCGGCAGGTCGACCAGTCGTTTCTCCGGCAACAGCTCGAAGAAATTGATGAGCTGGGTACGCCCCGGCGTACGGCTGACGCGCGCCAGGCCTACCCGCTGCGTGATGGCATTGATGGCCGTCGACTTGCCGGAGTTCGAGCGGCCCGCGAACGCGATTTCCCGGCCGGTATCCGGTCCCAGCTGGTTCGGCTCGGCAGCGCTGATCAAAAATCGGACGTGGGGATAGATCGCCATCAGGCCGTCAGGGGAAAGAACGACGGTAGTGTACAATTTTGGGTCCACGACAGGTCAGTTCAAATGGGGTAAGACGGGATCATGAAGCGGCTTTGGTTTCTTGCAGCAACACTATCCAGCGTCCTCTTCAGCACCGCGGCCCTTGCGGAAGAAGCCAGTGTCGAGAAAGGTCAGGCGAAGGCGGTCGCATGCGCGGCCTGCCACGGCGCAAACGGCAACAGCGTGAACCCCGAATGGCCGAGCCTGGCCGGTCTCGGCGCCGATTACATCGCAGAACAGCTGCACAATTTCAGAGCCGGCAAGCGGGTCAACGCCATCATGCAGGGCATGGCGATGGCATTGCAGGAGCAGGACATTCCGGACGTCGCCGCCTACTTCAACAGCCTGCCGAACACCGGTCTGGAAGCGGAACCGACCTATTGGGAGGCGGGCCAGAAACTTTATCGCGCCGGTGACGCAACGCGCGGCATTCCTGCCTGCATGGCGTGCCATGGCCCCACGGGGTACGGCAACGGCCCTGCCAAATTTCCTGCGCTGCGCGGCCAGCAACCGCAGTATGTCGTGAAACAGCTGACCGAGTACGCCTCCGGCGTGCGCGGCACGGGTCCCAATGGCATCATGCAAACCATTGCGAAACACCTGACGCCCGATGACATGCGCAACGTCTCGACGTTCGTCGCCGGCTTGCGTTGATGAAATGGGGGCGATGGGTCTGTCTGGCACTGTGCATGGGCGCGGTACTGAGCGGCTGCGGCAAACATCAGTCGGCCGAACACCGAGCCGCGCCGAAGCCGGCGAAAAATGCCTCAGCCACGGTGCACGACAAACTCCCGGGCAATCAGCCCGCGCCCTTGTCGAAGGCAGCGCAACTCAGCCGGGAAAGTAATGAGACGGTGGAGAGCGCGGCGCCCGCCGAGAGCGCCACGCACAGTGCGTTGCTGACCGCCGTCGCCGCGACCGTCGCTGCCGCCACGCCTGTTGCCGGCGCCGCACCGGCGGCGACCCCCACGCAGTGGCAGGAAGGCGCCAATTACACCCGCCTGGTCCCGGCACAGCCGACTGCCGTGCCGCCGGGACAGATCGAAGTGCTCGAGTTTTTCTGGTATGCCTGCCCGCATTGCTACGCGCTGGATCCGCAGCTCGACGCCTGGCGCAAAAGCAAGGCTGCGTACGTCACGTTCTCGCGGGTCCACGTGCTGTGGAGCGAGAATCACCGCAATCTTGCGCGCCTGTTCTTTACGCTCGAAAGCATGGGCAAGATCGACCAGTTGCACACCGACATCTTCAAAGAGATTCACCTCAACAATAATCCGCTGCTCGGACCTGATCCGGACAGCGCGACGGATGCGGAGCGTGTCCAGACCGCCTTCGTGGTCAAACACGGCGTCAGCGCGGATGCATTTCGCGAGGCCTACCATTCCTTCAGTGTCGACAACGCCATGCAGCGTGCCGATCAGCTGGTGCAGCGCTATCGCGTCACCGCCGTGCCCACGTTCGTCATCAACGGCAAGTACATCACCGACGTCGGCATGGCGGGCAGTCAGGAACGCCTCATCAGCCTGATCAACGATCTCGCCGCGCAGGAACACAAGCACTAGCGATGGGCAAGGGACGTCTGGAGGCGTTCAGCGACGGCGTGATCGCGATCATCATCACGATCATGGTTCTGGAGCTGAAAGCACCGGAAGGCGCCGGCTTCGCCAATCTGGCGCCCCTGCTACCCGTATTCCTCAGTTACCTGTTGAGCTTTGTCTTCGTCGGCATCTATTGGAATAACCATCACCACATGTTGCACGCGGCCGGCGTCGTCAGCGGCGCGGCCTTGTGGGCCAATCTGCACCTGTTGTTCTGGCTGTCGCTGGTGCCCTTCGTGACGGCATGGATGGACGAGAATCACTTTCAAACGGCTCCGGTCGCCACCTATGGCTTCGTCCTGTCGATGGCGGGCCTTGCGTATTACATCCTGGAGCGAGCCCTGATTCACTGCAACGACAGCGACGGCCACCTCGCACGAGCGGTCGGCGACGACTGGAAAACGATTCTCTCGGTGATTGCGTATGGCATCGCCATCGCCGCGGCGTTTTGGCTGCCGCTCGTAGCCATGGGCGTCTACGTTTTGGTGGCGGCGTTGTGGCTGATTCCCGATCGCCGCATCGAGTCGCAGGTCGCAGCGAGCGGCGTGCGCCCATGACGCGGCACGCGGGTGGATGTCATTGCGGGCGCGTGCGTTTCGAGGTGGATGCGCCGGCCGCGTTGATGGTGTACGAATGCAATTGCTCGATCTGCAGCAAGGTGGGGTATCTGCATCTCGTCGTCGACCGGCCAAACTTCACCTTGCTCAGCGGCAGCGATGCACTGACGACTTACCGCTTCAATACGCTCGTCGCGCAGCATCACTTCTGCGCCGTCTGCGGCATCAAGGCCTTTTACGTGCCGCGTTCGCATCCCACCGGCATCAGCGTCAACGCGCGCTGCATCGACTCCGACACGGTCGAGTCCATGCAGATCGAACCGTTCGAGGGACGCGATTGGGAGCGGGGCCTGCACGACATAAGCGGAAAATCTTGAGCAATTATGTTCAGACTGTGTGGCGCGAAGCAATGGACCGGTGCAGATTGTGATCCACGTCGCGTGCGCCCTGCCATGCCTTGAGTCAGGCTGGATGGGACCGCGGGTCAACGATGAGGAATCATCAGGTCATGTCGAGCCGCCCGGCCACTTCAGTCTGCGAATCGCCCGACGCACGGCGGTCGGGCGTGCATTGTCTGGCCATGTTCTTGATCGTCGCGG
Organism: uncultured Steroidobacteraceae bacterium; assembly: GCA_964658805.1. Lineage (GTDB taxonomy): Bacteria > Pseudomonadota > Gammaproteobacteria > Steroidobacterales > Steroidobacteraceae > Bog-1198. Next base: position 25,166 of record CAZZZU010000047.1, on the reverse strand, counting down.
CGTGTCGCATCGGATCTGCGCATTGCGCTGAGCAGGCGCCGATTTCAGTTCCCATGGCGCCGATGATGATGACGACGACGCTGCCGCCTTCCTTCACCACCCTGGACCTGCGCCCGGTCGAAGAGCGCACGTTTTCCGAAACTGATTTCAGCCCGCGGAAACCCGGTTTGCCTTTGAACGCGAAGCCCACTGCGCGCAGCAATACCGATGTGCCGCGGCTCGGCACCACCACGGTTTGGCAAAGTTTGAACCAGTTTCGCTCCCGTGACCGGGTGCGTCTGGTGACCTTGTGGGAATCGTCCGGAAGCTCCGTGTCGCTGCAGGCGGGCAGGCACGGCAACCCCTCGCTGCAATGGACCAGCAAGGTCATGAACCGGGGCGGAGCGACCCGAGGCCTGCTGGACAAGATCGTCGCAGCAGCAGTGGCCGGTGCAGGCTCGAGTTTTCGACCGAACGTCGCGCGTGCGCCGGGCATGGCGGTCGCCACGCTGCGCTCGGGCCCCAATTTGACTACGGGGCCCGGAAAAATCCCTTAAACGATACAGAGCTCGGAGCGGATCAAGAAACGCTTGCCGAGCGGCGCTTCGAGCGAGAAGCTCGCCCCTCTGCCGGGAACGACATCGATCACCCAGTTGGTATGGGCCCACAGCTTGTACTGCTCGCGATCCATCCAGAACTCACAGCCGACGATTTCACCGACTTTTTCGTCGACGCCGCCCAACTTGAATTCGCCGACTTGAAAGCACATGGGGGCGCTGCCATCGCAGCACCCCCCCGACTGATGAAACATGATGGGTCCATATTCGCCCTTCAGCTGTTCTATCAGTTTGCGTGCCTCCGCGGTCACGCCGACATGGTTTCGGTTAGAAGAAACCAAGCGCCTTCTCGCTGTAGCTGACCAGCATGTTCTTGGTCTGCTGATAGTGGTCGAGCATCATCTTGTGATTTTCGCGACCGATGCCCGATTTCTTGTAGCCGCCGAATGCCGCGTGCGCCGGGTAAGCGTGGTAGCAGTTGGTCCAGACGCGACCCGCTTTGATACCACGACCAAATCGGTAGGCCGTGTTGATGTCGCGCGTCCAGATGCCGGCGCCGAGGCCGTACAGCGTATCGTTCGCGATCTCCATGGCCTCCTGCGGCGTGTTGAAAGTGGTCACCGACACGACCGGTCCAAAGATCTCCTCCTGGAACACGCGCATCTTGTTGTGGCCCTCGAACACCGTGGGCTTGATGTAGTAGCCGCCGGCGAGGTCGCCGGAAAGCTTGTTGGCTTCGCCGCCGGCCAAAACCTTGGCGCCTTCCTTCTTGCCGATGTCGAGATAGGAAAGAATCTTCTCGTATTGATCGTTCGATGCCTGAGCGCCGATCTGCGTGCTCATATCGTACGGATCGCCCTGACGAATGGCTTCGACACGCTTGATCGCTTTTTCCATGAAGCGGTCGTAGATCGACTTCTGCACCAGCGCCCGCGACGGGCAGGTGCACACCTCACCCTGATTGAGCGCGAACATCGCAAAGCCTTCCAACGCCTTGTCGACGAATGCATCGTCATCACGCATGACGTCTTCGAAGAAGATATTCGGCGACTTCCCGCCGAGTTCCAACGTCACCGGAATGATGTTCTCCGATGCGTACTGCATGATCAGCCGGCCGGTCGTGGTCTCTCCCGTGAACGCGATCTTGGCGATACGCGAACTGGACGCCAGCGGTTTGCCCGCTTCCAAACCAAAACCGTTCACGATGTTGAGAACGCCGGGCGGTACCAGGTCCTGCACCAACTCGGCAAACACGAGCAACGACATCGGCGTCTGCTCGGCCGGCTTGATCACGACGCAGTTACCGGCCGCGATGGCAGGGGCCAGCTTCCAGGCCGCCATCAGGATCGGGAAGTTCCAGGGAATGATCTGCCCTACGACGCCCAGCGGTTCGTGGAAATGATAAGCAACCGTGTCATCGTCGATTTCGCCGAGCGAGCCTTCCTGTGCCCGTATGCAGCTTGCGAAGTAGCGGAAGTGGTCGACGGCAAGGGGAATGTCCGCCGCATTGGTCTCGCGGATGGGCTTGCCGTTGTCGTAGGTCTCGACGGCGGCGATGAAGGGCAGATATTCTTCCAACCGGTCGGCCATTTTATTCAACACCGCGGAACGTTGGGCAACGGACGTCTTGCCCCATTTTTCCGCAGCGGCGTGCGCAGCCTCGATGGCGCGCTCCACGTCTTCTGCCTGCGATCGTGCGATCTGAGCGATCACCTGCCCCGTGGTCGGCGAGATGTTGTCGAAGTACTGCCCCTTCACCGGGGCAACCCACTTGCCACCGATGAAATTTTCATAGCGCGCGCGCAACGGAAACTTTTTCTCCAGGGTCTTCAGGTGCGCGGTGAAAGAGGTGCTGCTGTGAAGCGGCCCGGACGATTGCGGATCAGTAGACTGTATTTTTGCATTCATAGGTTGTTCTCCTGAGATTGGATCGACAGGCGGCGTGCAACGTCCGACGTGCGACGTCCGATGCATTGACCATATGTCGGACGGAAGGTTCGACGCGTCCACAGTGCCAGCCTTGAGGTCATGTTACACCCGGGTTATGTGATGGCACACCCGAGTTGCAGGTTTATTAGCGCTCGCGAGAATGCGATGATCAGCGCCGGGAGACGGCACATTTGATGCCGCAAATTTGACACACACATGGATGGAACAGACATTGCTGCGGTGGTGATAGGCGTGTTCGTCACGTGCATCATCGTCAGCCGTTTCCTGTTCCACTCACGAGCGAATTCGCGGCGGCGCACGGCGGCCCGGCATTATCGGCGCAAGGCGGCCCTGCAAAGCCCGATACGGAGCGTGCCACCGTCCATGGAAACATGGCCGGCGGTGTTGCAGGTGGATCCGAAGGCAGACACGGCCGAAATTCGGCGCGCCTATCGGGTTCTCATCTCCCGCTACCACCCGGACAAGATGAGCGCCATGGACCCGGCCCTGCGCGAACAGGCGGCGCGTCGTTCCCAGGAGATCAATTCGGCCTACCGGGAAGCCCTGTCGGCACGGGCAGGCACTCCGGTCTAGCGCGCGGTGCCCGAGGTTGTCGAGTGCGCCCGACTGGATTCGAACCAGTGACCTTCGGCTTCGGAGGCCGACACTCTATCCAGCTGAGCTACGGGCGCAGCGCAGGGCCCGGGATACTACCCGCGCAGCGCGCGCGGCGTCCAGCGCTGCGGCTCAAGCCGCAGCGTCGGGCACGCCATCGAAAAAAGCGACGGCGCCCGTTTCGAGCGAGTACTCGGCTCCCACCACCATCAGGCCATCGTTCTGGATCAGATTCTCGATGATGTCCGAACCATGGCGCAGTCGCGCCACGGATGCACGAATGTTGGCGCGCACCGCCTCCCGGATCAACGCATCGCGGTCGTCCTTCAGCTCGGTGTCCAGGAGCGCGGCAACCGACGGGCGGACCAGATCGACGATCGAACGCAAATTGCGCGACTGATTCTCGACCGGTCGGCGCAGCTGTTCGAGGGTGGCTTCGATGGCGCCGCAGCGCGAATGGCCAAGCACCACCACGAGCCGCGTACCGAACTGCTCGGCGGCGAATTCGACGCTGCCGATCTGCGAAGGCGCAACGATATTTCCCGCCACGCGAATCACGAACAGATCGCCCAAGCCTTGGTCAAAGACGAGCTCAACCGGCACGCGCGAATCAGAACAGCCCAGGATTGCGGCGAAGGGCTCCTGCCGCGTGGCGAATTCCTTGCGCCGCGCACGGCTCTCGAAGCTGTCACGCTCGCTCACGCCCGAGACGAAGCGCGCGTTGCCATCGCGCAGCAGCAAGAGCGCATCGGTAGCCGGAATCACGTGAGCAGACTAATAATGACGGCGGACGGCGGGATCGCGATGTCCCAGCACGCGGGCAGGCAGCATCAGGACCGCCCGCAGCATGGCAAAGACCGCTTCGAAGGAAATCGCCAACAATCTGAACGGCAATGACACCAGCCACACGATCGGCCACAGGAGCAGTACGGCGATGGCAAGCGGCCAGGACAACACCAGCAGCAAGCACCATCCCACCGCCAGAAATAGGGTTTTCATGCCCCAAACATTACCATAAACGCGCCGGCCGCTATTTGCTGTAGGCGACTTTACGGAAGCGAAGCGCGGTCCAGTCTGCATCGATCGCGACCGCCCGAACCGTGTCGTAGCCGAGCTCGCGCAGCACCTTCCAGCCCGTATCACGATTGAAATCGCATTGGTAGCGCTTTGAGGTGCCCTTGGGGTAAGCGACCCACAGGACGGCATCCTCAACCGCCCCTGCCGCCATGACCCGCGTGATTCGATCGACGTCGACCTGCCGGGTGGCAAAGGCCAGCGCAAAGGTCATCCCACGAGGCGTCTTTGCATCCCGCCGCAGCGTTCGTCCTTCGAGACCGCGCAACTCCGGCTCGAATGAGGCCGGCGGATCGAAGACATACACCTCAGCATGCGAACCCAGATTCAGTTTGGCGAACAAGGGCGACGGCTTGCTGTGCAGGCTTGCGCTTGCCATTACAGCGCCTTTCGCGCGGTGACCTGAATTTCGATCTGCATGCGCGGATCGCTCAAGCCCGCGCTCAGCATGGTGGCTGCGGGGCGCACTAACCCGAAGTACTTACGCAGTACGGGCCAACACTCCGGGAAGCGCTGCACGTCCGGCACGATGTACAGCACGCGCACCACATCCTCGAAACCAGCGCCTGCAGCGCGCAGCGCTGCCTGAATATTGCGCAGACACTGTTCGGTTTGCTCGACCAGGTCAGCCGAGATCGTCATGGTCGAATAGTCGAATCCGGTGGTGCCGGAAACAAAGATCCATTCCCCATCGACCACTGCTCGCGAATAGCCAATATCGTTCTCGAACGTCGATCCGGAAGAAATCAAACGCCGCGCCATGGCCTATCTCCGGGACCGAACTTGCAGATGCGTATCGACGTACCAGATCCCGCCCGACATCGCGAACCACCACGCAGCGGTCAACCACCACGCATCGAGGCCGAAAAAAAATCGCCGCGCGAACAGGGCCACGGAGACTGCGACGGCACACAGCACCGCAACGCCGATGATAACGCGCGGCGGCACCGCGGCAAGCCAAAAGGTGCGCACCAACATCCCATAGGTGAGTGCACCGAAGATGGCGCATGAAATCAGGATTTCATAACTCCGCATGCCGGCAGGCAAGGAAGCGAAGATTTGAGTTCCCGCCATGCCGACGTACAGCGCAGCAACGCTGAGCACGGTCGCGATACCGATGAACAACAACTTGTGCAAGAGACTCCGCCCCTGGCGCGCATTGAAAGCCAATGCCGCGGCGTGCAATGCCCCGTTGATCGCGAAGGTCGGCAGAAATGGCTCCGCGAAGAAATTCGAACGGCTGAGCGCGAACAAGATCACGACGCCGATGCCGAGCCACGAAAAGTGGCGGGCGTAATAAAAGTGGCCCATCGACGCGAGCATAAGCCATGCATCGCAGCGGCAGCGTCGCCTGTCGGCTATTTCGTGCCGGAGCGTTCATGGCTATACTGGCGGGCATTCCCCTTTTTGCGACTTTTCAGCGAGTTATCGTGGCCCAGAACCAGTCTTCAGACACACAGTTTTTCAATTCCTTCAGTCTCGTCCTCGGTGTACTCGTCTTCTTTGCGATCGTGCTGTTCGGTGTGTCGCGTTGTGTCGGCGCCAATCATCAAGGCGAGTACGTGCTGCTCGAGCCCATGCATCTGCAGGACGTCCAGAAGAACATCGCGCCGTTCGCGCACGAAGCCGTTGCCGGAAAAGACAATGCCACCCTCGCGGTCAAGGTGGCGGCCACCGCCGACGACGTACCGGCCACCGGCGAACAGGCGTTCACCAAGGTGTGCTCGGCCTGCCATGCCGGCGGTGTGAACGGCGCGCCCAAGGTCGGCGACAAGGCTGCCTGGGCCCCGCGCATCGCACAAGGCAAGGAAGTCCTCTATAAGTCTGCCATCGGCGGCAAGGGCGCCATGCCCGCGAAAGGCGGCTCGTCGTGGCCGGATGCAACCATCCGTTTGGCCGTCGATTACATGGTGTCGCTCAACAAGTAGCTACGCGAGGCGATCGGGCGTGCGAAGCGTCACTGCTTCAGCGACATCGGCGCTGCGAATACGCGCGGCACCCGCAAGATCCGCGCATGTGCGCGCAAGCTTCAGGACGCGATCGCAGGCGCGTGCTGACAATCCCAGGCGTGCGGCTGCGCTCGCCAGCAGCGCCTTTCCGATCCGATCCACCGCGCAGTAGGCGGTGACATCGGCTGCCGACAGCCGGGCATTCAGCATACCCTGCCGACGCAGCTGGATCTCGCGGGCCGTAGCCACCCGGGCGGCCACGCCGGCAGACGGTTCCGTGGCCGGTGGCCCCTGCACGATGAGATCGTGCAGGGGTAATGCCCGTACCTCGACGTGCATGTCGATACGGTCCAGGAGCGGCCCGGAAATGCGATTTCGGTATTGTTTGACCCGAACGGGCGTGCAGCGGCAGCGACTGTCGCGAGCCCCCGCATAGCCACAGGGGCACGGATTCATTGCAGCAACCAGCTGGAAGCGTGCGGGCAGTGTCACGCTCCGCTTGACCCGAGCCACCGTCACCTCGCCGCTCTCCATAGGCTCACGCAGCACTTCGAGGACGTTGCGCGCGAACTCGGGCAATTCATCGAGGAACAGCACACCGCGGTGCGCCAGCGACAGTTCGCCCGGGCGCACGGTGTTGCCGGTGAGTGCGGCGGCCGATGCAGTATGGTGCGGCGAGCGGAATGGACGCCGGCCGGGCAGTATCGGTTGCCCGGCTGCACAATGGATATTCGCCACTTCCAACGCCGCTGCGCCGCTCAAGGCAGGTAGCAAGGACGGCAGGCATTGCGCCAGCATCGTTTTGCCGGCGCCCGGCGGCCCCAACAGCAGCAGACCGTGCTCACCGGCTGCGGCGATCTCGAGCGCTCGCCGTGCCGCAAACTGGCCCCGCACGTCGGCCAGATCCGCCTCGACTCGAGCGGATGGCAGGCAACCCACGACGTGGGCGACGGACTCGCATGCCGGCAGGCCCTGCAACATCGCTACCACGTCGGCCAGATTTCGCGCCAGGCGGATGGCACCCGCTGGCCGACCCACCAGGCGTTCGACGAGCTGCGCGTCCGCCGCGTTCGCGCTCGGGATGATGATGTCGTGTCCGCCGGCAAGGCCGCTGGCGAGAGCCGAGAACAACTGTGGCGTCTCACGCAGCTCCCCGCTCAGCGACAATTCGCCGAAGAATTCGCGCTTCGCCAGGCTGCGTTGGTCGAAATCTCCCCCGGCAGCGAGAATGCCGACGGCAATCGGCAGGTCGAACCGGCCGCCGTGCTTCGGCAGGTCGGCGGGCGACAGATTGACGGTCACGCGGCCGGACGGGAAATCCTTTCCTGCCATCGCCAATGCCGCCCGCACGCGTTCCTTGCTTTCTCGAACCGCGGTTTCGGCCAGCCCCACGAGACTGAAAGTGGGCAGGCCCGTACCCAGATGAACCTCGACCCGCACCAGAGGTGCCAAGATTCCTTCAGCGCCGCGGCTCAGGACGGTACTAAACGAGGCTCTCACGTCCCTGTGAGCATTCAAGTGACAGCCCTACGGTAGCGGGACTTTCGCGTCGAGATCTTTGAGGCGCGCCTCGAGGTCCGCCAACTTGGCCTGCGTGCGGGCAAGAATGGCCGACTGCACATCGAATTCCTGGCGACTGACCAGATCGAGCTTCGCCAGCTGCGCCTGTAGAACCGCCTTGAAGTTACCCTCCAGATCGCGACCCAGGGCGCGGATCGGGGCAGGCACGGCGTCAGCCAGACGCCGCGCGATATCGTCCAGGAGATTCAAGTTTATGGAAGCCATGTCGCACTCCGGGGATGCAGTTTTCTGAATTGCGCGCTCTATCCTGGTGCATACTCGGATTTGCCGGTTCGTAAGTCACTGATTGGTCGCGGCCCAAATCTGGCATGGAAGCTGCACTAGTGAATACGAGTGTACGCGGAAGCGTCATGGCAGGAATTCGGATTTCGGTTGATTGCGTGGATAAACGGATGAAGCTGATCACCGCAATCATCAAGCCGTTCAAGCTGGACGAGGTTCGCCAGGCGGTGGCCGATATAGGTATCCAGGGCGTGACGGTGACGGAAGTTCAGGGCTATGGCAGCGATCCGGGGCACGCGGAGATTTACCGCGGCTCCGAGTACAGTGTCGATTTCCTGCCAAAGGCCAAGATCGAACTGGCTGTGGATGATTCGATCGCAGAGCAGGTCCTCGAGGCGGTCTGCAACGTGGCCCGCACCGGTAAAGCGGGCGACGGCAAGGTATGGGTGCTCGAACTCGAGCAGGCATTACGGGTGCGAACGGGAGAAACGGGCCCGGACGCGATTTAAGGAATTTATGGAACGAGGTCAGGGCCTCGGTCGCTGCAGACAGCGACAGAAAACCCTCAAGTTTAGGAGCATCTCGCGCCGGCAAGCCAGCCAACTCCCCCGTCGGTGCGATATCCCGGCGGCGTGGGTTCCTGAAAAGGGCCCACGCCGTTTTTTATTCACGTCGCACCCGGCGCAAGACGCCAAGGCGTTATACATGAGTACATTGCAATAAACCATGCTGCAACGCCGCATAATGCATAAATGTCAACGATGTGTGCGAAGGAGCCCACGTTCATGAAAATGGTCATAGCCATCATCAAACCCTTCAAGCTCGATGACGTCAGGTCGGCGTTGGCAGACGTCGGGGTACAGGGCATTACCGTGACGGAAGTCAAAGGCTTCGGCCGCCAAAAGGGCCACACTGAGCTCTATCGGGGTGCCGAATACGTCGTCGATTTCCTGCCCAAGGTCAAACTCGAGCTGGCAGTCGATGACGATCAGGTCGAGCGGGTGGTCGAGGCCATCATCGAAACGGCGCGCACCGGGAAAATTGGCGACGGTAAGATTTTTGTATCGGATCTAGGCCAGGCGGTTCGCATTCGCACCGGCGAAGCAGGATCGCGCGCCTTGTAGCCTCATACGAGGGTGGATGATGAAACGCGCAGTGTTATTTGCGATCTTGATGGCCTGGTCGAGCCTGTCATCGGCCGTCGTCTATAAGTGGATAGACACGAATGGCAAGCTGCAGTACGGCGATCGTCCGCCCGACGGCGTGCACGCCGAAGTGGTCGAGATGCTCGGCACGCACCCTGCTTTGCACGCCATGACCTCGCCGGCCACGAGCCAGAGCGGCGCGTCCGCGACACCTGCCAAGATGGTCGCTCAGAACAGTTCGCAGCCAGGTGAGGCCAAAGACAACGTCAAGCAGGAAGTTGCCGCGGACGTCGCACAGGCCAAGGAAAAACAGTGTACCGAGGCCCAGGATCGCTACAAGAAACTCATTGAGGGACGCCGAATCTACAAGGCGGGTCCCGACGGCGAACGACAATACCTGACTTCGGACGAGATCGATTCCGAGCGCGTCAACGCCAAGCGCGATATCGACGACACCTGTAACGGCCCCACCTGATTTTCTGCGCCTGTTTTGCTGACTGCGCCGCAAAGCTTTACGCTAGCGGGCTTCAGCAAACTTTTCGGGAAAATCATGAAAACAGGCTTCGTTGGCTTGGGCGCAATGGGCGCTTACATGGCGCGCAATCTCAAGCACGCCGGCCTTCTGACCGGCGTCTGGAACCGCACCACGGAAAAAGCCACGGCGCTCGCGCTAGAGCTCGGCGTCACTGCGCATCCTGACCTCGCCGACCTCGCGGCACAAAGCGACGCCATCGTTACCTGTGTATCCGCGGATGACGACCTGCGCAGCGTCGTGGCTGCGCTCGAACCTGGGCTGCGTGCGCCCAAGATCGTCATGGATTGTTCCACCGTGGCGCCGAATACCGTACGGGCGTTATACGAGCGGCTGGCCGGCAACGGCGTGGGCTTTCTCGATTGCCCGGTGAGTGGCGGCGTCGAAGGCGCGCGTCTCGCCACGCTCGCCATCATGGTCGGCGGGGATGAATCGGTCTTCGAGCGCGCCCGGCCCATTCTCGAAAAGATGGGCAAAGCCGTCGCTTACATGGGGCGCAGCGGCGCCGGCCAGGCCACCAAGGCGACCAACCAGATCATGTGCGCAGGCATCATCCAGACCGTCGGCGAAGCCATTGCATTTGCGCACGCCGAAGGGCTGCCGCTGGCACGCGTCATCGATGTGTTGGGAAAGGGTGCGGGATCGAGCTGGTATTTCGTCAATCGCGCACCGTTCATGGCGAACAATCATTTTCCGGCGGGCTTTCGCGTCAAGCTGCACGACAAGGACCTGCGCATCTGTCAGGACATGGCAAAGCTGCGCGGCGCGGAATTGCCGGTGGTGGAATCGACGCTCGAGGAATATGCGAAACTCATGGCACAGGGCTATGGTGACGAAGATATTTCCGCGGTGTACCGGCTGAAGTCAAAGCTCTACCCCGAACTGCCCGAGTCCAAGTGAGCGGTCCTGCACAACTGCGGATTGCGACGCGAAAGTCCAAGCTCGCGCTCTGGCAGGCGGAGCACGTCGCCGCGCTGTTGCGCTCGGCGCATGCGGGTCTCGAGGTCGTGTTGGTGCCGATGAGCACGCAGGGCGATCGGATTCAGGACCGGAGCCTGGCCAGTATTGGTGGCAAGGGGCTCTTCATCAAGGAGCTCGAGGTCGCGCTGCAGGAACGGCGCGCCGACCTCGCCGTGCACTCGATGAAAGATGTGCCGACCGACGTGCCCGCCGGATTCGAACTGAGTGCCGTGTTGGAACGCGCCGATCCGCGCGATGCGTTCCTGAGCACGGGCGCGATCACACGGGTTGCAGAGCTGCCACCCGGTGCCAGGGTCGGCACGTCGAGCTTGCGGCGCCAGGCGCAGTTGTATGCAGCGCGGCCGGACCTGCACATCGAGGCGCTGCGCGGCAATGTTGACACCCGCATCCGCAGACTGGATGCCGGCGAGATGGACGCCATTCTCCTCGCGTGCGCGGGACTCGATCGACTCGGTTTGCAAGGGCGCATCACCGCGCGCCTCGAGCCCGAGGATTTCGTGCCTGCCGTAACACAAGGCATCATCGGAATCGAATGCCTCGCGGACGATGCCTCGACGCGCGCCCTGCTCGCGCCACTCGAACACGCGCCGACCCGCGTCGTGATGAATTCCGAGCGGGCTTTTGCGGCGGCCTTGAGTGGCAGCTGCACCTCACCGGTAGCCTGCCATGCAACGCTGCTCGGGGAAACCATGGCGGTATCCGGCCTGGTTGCCGAACCGGACGGCTCCAAGCTGTTCCGTGAGTCGACGCGCGGTCGCAGCGCCGATGCCGTGCTGCTCGGCCGCACACTGGCGGAGCGCATGCTGAGCGCGGGCGCAGGCGCATTGCTCGAGCGATTGCGCACGGCCTGACATGTCCCACCTGCACGGCGTGAGCGTGCTCGTCACCCGGCCCGACGCGCAGTCCGGGCCGTTGTGCCGCCTGCTCGAGGCAGAGGGCGCGGCCACCTTGAGCATGCCGGCGATTGAAATAAAGGCACTCGCCGAGCAGCGCGAACTCGCCCTGCAAGCCGGCGATCCGTCGGCGTACCACCTCATCATTTTCACGAGTGCAAACGCAGTTCGGTTCGGCGCAGCATTGCTGCAGGAGAGGCGCGAGTTGCCGCTGGCGGCCATCGGTCCGGCCACTGCGCGAGCGCTGCAGCGGGCGGGATATCGGGTCATGATCCAGCCGGACGGACGAATCGACACCGAAGGATTGCTGCGGCAGCCGCGCTTCGAGCAGCTGACCGGGCAGCGCGTGCTGCTGCTCAAGGGCAAGGACGGGCGCGCCTTGTTGCAGCAGGAGCTCGTGCGACGCGGCGCGCGCGTGACGGCGCTCGATGTGTATGAACGCCGCCCCGGCGCTCCCCGCGATGAGGCGCTAGCACCGATTCTGGAGCTGCTGTCACGCGGTGCACCGGTCGTCACGGCAACCAGTCTGGACATCGGCCTGCGCCTGCTCGAGTGGCCGCAGGCGGCGCTGCGGCTACAGCTGGAGCAGGCCCACTGGCTCGTACCAGGCGACCGTGTCGCGGCGGGCTTGCGTGAACGCGGCCTCGAAGCGCCCCTGATCGTCGCAGCGTCAGCCGAGGAGTCGGAACTGGTCGGTGCCCTCGTTCACTGGCGCGAGGGATCCTCCGCCGCGTAGTCGAAGGGGTCGACGGCAATGCGGGCCGGGTCGATGCCGCGCGCGGCGAAGTCTTCACGTAAGGCTGCAATCATGGCCGGAGGCCCGGCTGCATACAGATCGAAGTGCGCCAGGTCCTGGAAGTCCTCGAGCACCGCCCGATGCACGGGACCGCGGCGGCCCGGCCAGCCTGCCGCAGGGTCCGTCAGCGTGGTGACTACCGTGAGGTTGCGATGCGCTGCTGCGAGCGCCGCAAGTCGCGCATCGACATACATCTCCCGCTCGATGGTCGCGCCCCTGTAAAGGTAGATTCGCCGTTCGATGCGATTCTCGAGCACGTGGCGCAATATGGAGAGGATCGGGGCAAGGCCCGTGCCGCCTGCCATCAGCAACAGGGGACCGGCGCCCTCACGGTAGACAAAGTTCCCCAGAGGGCCTTCGATCGTGAGGAGCCGACCGGTCATATCCGTTTCGAATAGCGGTCCTGAAAAAAGACCTCCGGGCACGCGCCGCACATGCAGCTCCAAGGGTCGCGCCGCGTGCGGTGGCGATGCAATCGAATAGCTGCGACGCCTGCCGCCCGCCAGCAACACATTGACGAATTGACCCGGCGCGAAATCGAGGCGCTCGGCACTCGGCAGGCGCAGGAAAAGTCCCAGCACGTCTGGCGACCAACGCTCGACACGACTGATCCGGCACGGCAGGTGTTTGAGCACAGCCAGATCTGCACGCTGAATTGCGGCCACATCGATCCGAATATCGGTGCTGGCTTCGGCCTGACAGAGGAGCACATATCCCGCCGATACCTCGTCTGCCGTGAGTCCGAGCGGTTGACCACGCGGGTACAGGATGCGCCCCTCGAGCAATCGCGCCCGACACGCGCCGCAGTTGCCACTGCGGCAGGCGTGCGGCAGGTCGAGTTGCGCAGCGAACGCCGCATCGAGTATCGAGCGGTCCGGCGCCGCTGCAAACCGCCGATGCGACCCGGCCAAGCGGACGATGTGCTGCGTGTGCTGTCCAGCCATCGCTGCAGTGTACGCAGGTCACGCGCCGGGTTTCCGCTCGCGGCGCCCTGATGCTTCGGCTATGCTGCTCGCATGCGCATCGAGTTCGTGAAGATGCAAGGATTGGGCAACGATTTTCTGGTTTTTGACGCCCCTAGACATGCCGACGAAACGTATTTGGACGCGACCCTGTTGCGCGCCCTCGCTGACCGGCACACCGGCGTCGGATTCGATCAGGCCCTGATGCTGGAGACACCGCGCGATGCCGCTAGCCGTACGTACTACCGGGTTTTCAACGCCGACGGTTCGGAAGTCGAACAGTGCGGCAACGGTGCGCGCTGCGTGGCGGCGCTCCTCTATGCGCGCGCACCGGAGCAGGGTCGCGAACTCGTGATGGGCAGCATGGGCGGCACCGTGCGGGCGAAAATCAGAGACGACGGCCAGGTGTCAGTCAACATGGGCGTGCCTGATTTCGATCCCCGCGCACTGCCGTTCGATGCCCCGCGACAGGCACGTACCTACGCTCTCGAGGTCGAGAACAGGCTGGTGGAGATCGGTGCGGTATCGATGGGTAACCCGCACGCAGTCCTGCGTGCTGACGATATCGCCACGGCACCTGTGGCGCGTCTCGGAGCTGCCGTTGCAACGCATGCGCGATTTCCCTGCCGCACCAATGTGGGATTCATGCAGGTGTTGAATGCCGGCCACATACGGCTGCGGGTGTTCGAGCGCGGTGTCGGCGAAACCAGGGCATGCGGGACCGGCGCATGCGCGGCAGCGGCGGTGGGCCTTCGCTGGGGCTTGCTAGACACAGAGGTGCGCGTCGATCTGCCGGGCGGCACTGCACAGGTTTCATGGGGCGGCGCCGGCCAGGAGCTGTGGCTCACGGGTCCTGCCGTTACCGTTTTCTCGGGTTCGATCGATTTGCACCGCTTTACGGGAGTTCGCCAATGACCAGTCAGGCACGCGGCATCAAGCACGATGTCATCAACGACAGTGCAGTTGCCGATTATCTGCAGACCTATCCGGATTTTTTCGAGCGGCATTCATCGTTGCTCACCAAGCTGCGACTGCCACATGTGCGCGACGGCGGCGCCACGGTAAGTCTGGTCGAGCGTCAGGTCGAAGTGCTACGCGAGCGCAACCAGGCCCTGGAACGCAAACTGAAAGACCTCGTGGACGTTGCCCGCGCCAACGACGCGCTGGCGGATCGCATCCACCGCCTGAGTCAACGCTTGATCAGCGCGAAAACGCTGCCGGATACCGTCAGCGCGCTGGAGAGTTCGCTGCGCGAAGATTTCGACGCCATGCATTCGGTACTGGTGTCATTTCTGCCCGAAGCACGCACGCTGCATCTGGAAGCGGGGCGATTCATCCGCAGCAGTGACCCTGCGAGCGACGCAATGAAATCGTTCGAGTCGCTGCTGACCGCAGGAAAGCCGCGGTGTGGACAGGTGCGTGACACCCAGCGCGACTATCTGTTCGGCAAGGATGCTGTGGAAATCGGTTCGGTCGCGCTCACGCCGCTCGGCGTGAAGGGCGCACTTGGCATACTCGCCATTGGCTCGAGCGATGCGGATCGCTTCCATCCCGGCATGAGCACGGAGTTCCTGTCGCGCATCGGCGAGCTGGTCACGTACGCGTTGATGCGCTAACGCCGCGCGATGGACGACGGTGAGCAGGCCTGGGTCGAGAAATTCCTCGCGCACCTGTCGTATGAGCGGCGGCTGAGCCGTCACACGATAGAGGCGTACCGCCACGATCTGGCGACGCTGGCCGCCTGGTGCGCGCGCCGCTCCTGCACGCGCTGGAGCGCGCTCGACAACGCCGCGGTGCGTAGTTTTGCGGCGGCGGAGCACGCCGGCGGGATCGCGCCGCGCAGCATTCAGCGGCGCCTGTCGGCGGTTCGCGCCTTTTTCGGCTATCTGCTGCGCGAGGGCGCGGCGTCGCGCAACCCGGCACTCGAGGTGCGCGCGCCGAAGACCAAGAAGCGGCTGCCGACCACGTTGGACGCGGATCAGATGGCGCGCCTGCTCGACTTTCACCAAACGGATTCACTCTCGGTCCGTGACAAAGCCATCATGGAGCTCTTCTATTCTTGCGGCTTGCGCCTCGGCGAGCTGACCACCTTGAACCTGGAGGCACTCGATCTGCGCGACCGCACCGTGCGGGTCACGGGCAAAGGCAACAAGATGCGCATCGTACCCATCGGCCGACCTGCGGTTGCCGCCCTGGTGAAGTGGCTGGCGGCGCGCTCGATCCTGCTGCAGGACCGCCGCCGCGATCTTGCGCCGACGACGGCATTGTTTCTTGGCCGTCACGGCTTGCCCTTGTCGGTACGGTCCGTGCAACTGCGCGTGGCCGGCTGGGCGCGTCGGCAGGGCCTGCACATGCACGTTCATCCGCACATGTTCCGTCACTCCTTTGCGACGCATTTGCTCGAGTCGAGCAAGGACCTGCGCGGCGTGCAGGAGCTGTTGGGGCACGCGGACATCGGCACCACCCAAATCTACACCCATCTGGATTTCGCCCATCTGGCGAGCGTCTACGAGGCGTCCCATCCCCGAGCCCGTAAGCGCTCCTGACCGCCTCGAGCCGGCTTGAAAGGGCCGGCGGCATCCCCACCTTGAGCAGATTGCATGACAAACCATGATGCGCAGACGATTTATGGGACCACCATCCTGGCGGTACGCCGTGCCGGCAAGGTGGCCGTGGGCGGAGACGGCCAGGTAACCCTGGGTCAGAGCGTCATGAAGTCCAACGCACGCAAGGTGCGGCGACTCTACAACGGCAAGGTTCTGGCCGGGTTTGCCGGCGGGACCGCCGATGCGTTTACCCTGTTCGAGCGTTTCGAGGCGAAACTCGAGAAATTTGGCAACCTGACGCGCGCGGCCATCGAGCTCGCCAAGGACTGGCGCAGCGACCGCAGCTTGCGCCGCCTGGAAGCATTGCTCTGCGTTGCGGATGTCGCGAGCACCTATGTCATCTCCGGCACCGGCGACGTCATCGAGCCTGAACACGACCTGATTGCAATCGGCTCAGGCGGCGGCTTTGCGCAGGCCGCGGCACTGGCGTTCATGCAGGGTGACCTGCCGGCGCGGGAGATCGTCGAGCGTTCTCTCAATATCGCGGCAGACATCTGCATCTATACCAATCGCAACCTGACCATCGAGGAACTTTGACGCGATGTCGCAGATGACACCACGAGAGATCGTCGAAGAGCTGGACAAGCATATCGTCGGGCAGGGTGCGGCAAAGCGCGCAGTGGCCATCGCACTGCGTAATCGCTGGCGCCGTCAACAGGTCGACGAATCCTTGCGGCCCGAAATCACGCCGAAGAACATCCTCATGATCGGTCCTACCGGTGTGGGCAAGACCGAGATTGCGCGGCGTCTGGCGCGTCTTGCGAAAGCGCCTTTCATCAAGGTCGAAGCGACCAAGTTTACCGAGGTGGGCTACGTCGGCCGCGAGGTCGATTCCATCGTGCGTGACCTGGTGGAGATCGCGATCAAGATGACGCGCGAGGAGGAAATCGCCAAGGTGCGTCACCGCGCCGCCGATGCGGCGGAAGACCGGGTGCTCGACATCGTGCTGCCACGGCCATCAGCGGGATTCACATCCGACCTTACGCGCAGCGAGCCTGGGCGTGACAACGATACGCGACAGCGATTCCGCAAGATGCTGCGCGAAGGCGAACTCGACGAACGCGAAATCGAAATAGATGTCCGTGCCATGCCGCAGGGCGTCGAGATCATGGCGCCGCCGGGCATGGAGGAAATGACCCAGCAGCTGCAGGGCATGTTCCAGAATCTGGGATCCGGTCGCACCCGGCCACGCAAGGTGAAGATCAAAGAAGCATTGAAGCTCTTGGTGGATGACGAAGCCGCCAAGATGATCAACGAGGAAGAACTCAAGCTGCGCGCGGTCGAGAATGCCGAACAGAACGGCATCGTGTTCATCGATGAAATAGACAAGATTGCGCGTCGTCAGGAAACCTCCGGTGCGGACGTGTCGCGCGAGGGCGTGCAGCGGGACTTGTTGCCGCTGGTGGAAGGTTGCACCGTGAATACGAAGTATGGCACCGTAAAAACGGATCATGTGCTGTTCATTGCGTCGGGCGCATTTCACATGTCCAAGCCCTCCGATCTGATTCCGGAACTGCAGGGGCGATTACCCATTCGCGTGGAACTCGAAGCACTCGTCGTGGGGGATTTCGTTCGCATCCTGACCGAGCCCGATGCGTCTTTGTGCCGCCAATACACGGCATTGCTCGCGACGGAAGGCGTGCATCTGGAATTCTCGGCCTCGGGGGTGGAGCGGCTCGCCGAGGTGGCTTTCGAAGTGAACGAACGCACCGAAAACATCGGCGCACGCCGACTGCATACGGTCATGGAGCGATTGCTGGAAAGCCTGTCGTTCGAGGCGGCGGATCGCAACGGCTCGCACGTCGTCGTCGACCGCGACTACGTCGAGGGCAATCTCGGCGAACTCGTGCGGGATGAAGATCTGTCGCGGTACATCTTGTGACCGGACCCGTGCCCACCGACATCAAGGTGCGCACCGCTTCACGCATTCTCGAAGTTCATTTCGACGACGGCGCGGTATTCGAATTGCCGTTCGAGTACCTGCGCGTCTATTCGCCGTCGGCCGAGGTCAAAGGCCACGGCGCCGGTGAAGGCACGTTGCAGATCGGCAAGCAAAACGTCGGCATCAGCAAGATCGAGCCCATCGGCAATTACGCATTGCGTCTGATCTTCGACGACGGTCACGACACCGGTTTGTACTCGTGGACGGTGCTCTATGAACTCGGGCGCGAGCGGGAGGCCAAATGGTCGCGCTACCTGGAACGCTGCGTCCAAGCCGGGCTGCGGGCCGAATAGTGGCAGTACTTCTCGGCTACAATGAGACCTGTCCGGGTTGAAGGAATTTCATGGTTGATCCTGATCGCACTGCGGACTTCGGCTACGAAAAAGTTGCCTGGGAAGACAAAGCAGAAAGGGTGCGCGCCGTGTTTGCCTCCGTGGCGGGCAAGTACGATGTCATGAACGACCTGATGTCGTTCGGTCTGCATCGTGTCTGGAAGCAGTTCACGTTGTCGCTCACGGGCCTCAAGCCCGGGCAGCGCGCACTGGACGTCGCGGGCGGCACGGGCGATCTTGCGGCCGGCATGCTGCGACAGGTCGGCAAGAGTGGCCAGGTGGTGCTGTCGGACATCAATCCGGAGATGCTGCATATCGGCCGCGACCGGTTGCTCGACCGCGGTTACGTGGGCAACGTCGAGTGCGTCATTGCTGATGCGGAAAAGCTGCCCTTCGAGGACGATTCATTCGACTGCGTGACAATCGGGTTCGGCCTGCGCAATGTGACCGACAAGGCTGCAGCACTGGCCTCCATGTACCGCGTCCTGAAAACCGGCGGCCAGCTGTTGGTGTTGGAGTTCTCCACGCCCGTCGCGCCTGGCTTGAAGCCGGTATACGACGCCTACTCGTTCAAGGTGTTGCCCGTTCTCGGTCAGATGGTGGCACGTGATGCGACCAGTTACCGGTATCTTGCAGAATCGATCCGCATGCATCCCGATCAGGAAACCCTGCTCGGGATGCTGCAGGCCGCGGGCTTCACGCAAACGCGCTATCACAACCTGAGCGGCGGCATCGTCGCCGTGCACCGCGGCTACAAGACTTGACGCATGCCCGCCACGGCACCCTGGATTGCGGTCGCGGAATCGATGGTCAACCGCAGCATGGTTGCCTCGAGTCGTGCGGCGACGCTGGCGCGACGCCTGGATAACACGAGTCTGCGCATCGAAGTCGAGCACTTTGCGCCATTGCGCGCGGTCCTGCACGCCGGCCGCTTCTCGCTGCTCAACGATGATCTCGCCGCTGATGCCACCCTGTCCGGGACGGCGCCCGACTTGCTGCGCCTGCTGCGCGGCACTACGAACGGACCCGCCGCCGCAGCCGGCGTGAAGATCCAGGGCAGCGCGGAGATTGCGAACCTCTACGGTGAATTGTTGGTCGTCGCACAGCCCGACGTCGAGGAGGAACTGGCACGCTGGCTGGGCGACCTGCCGAGTCGTGAGGTGGTCAGATTTGCCCGCGGCCTGGCCGGCTGGGCGGCGCATGTGCAACGCACGGCACGCGCCAACGTGCGTGAATATCTGGAGGAAGAAAGCCGCGATCTGGTCGGCGCTGCGGAACTCAGCGGCTTCCTGCAGGCGGTGGATGCCGTGCGCGAGACCGCTGATCGCGTCGAGGCGCGACTCACGCGACTCGAGCGGCTGCAAAAGGAACGGTCTTGATGCGATTGCGCGTGCTGGGTCGCCTGCTGCAGATCCAACGCTCGCTGGTGCGGCATCGGCTGGACGACTTCATCAGTGCGACGCATCTCTACAGGCCGCTGCGAGTGGTGATGTTGCTCTCGCCATGGACCTGGTTTCAACGCACGCAGGACGCCGCGCGCGGCGCGCGTTTGCGGCTTGCACTGGAGGAACTCGGACCGATCTTCGTCAAGTTCGGGCAAGCGCTCTCGACGCGACCAGACCTGATACCGGCCGACATCGCGCAGGAGCTTGCCATATTGCAGGACCGCGTGGCGCCATTTCCGGGCGCCGTCGCCACGGCCATTCTCGAACGCGTGTACGGCCAGCCGCTGGACCTGGTATTTGGCAGTTTCGAGACGGAACCGCTGGCCGCCGCCTCGATTGCACAAGTGCATGCTGCCACCTTGCGGGACGGCAGCGACGTCGTGGTCAAGATGTTGCGTCCCGGCATGCGCGAGATGATCGAACGCGATCTCGACGTGCTCGATGTACTCGCCCGCCTGGCAGATGACTACTGGCCGGAAGCGCGGCGCGTACGACCGGTGGACGTGGTGCACGAGTACCGCAAGACCATCATCGATGAGCTCGACCTGTTGCGCGAGGCCGGCAACGCCGCGCAACTGCGACGCAACTTTGCCGGCTCGGATCTGATGTATGTTCCGGAGGTATTCTGGGATCTGTGTCGACCGAGCGTCATGGTCATGGAGCGTATTCATGGCGTGACCATCAGCCAGATCGAGCGCCTGCGGGCGCATGGCACGAATATCCAGAAGCTCGCGGAAAACGGTGTGGAGATCTTCTTCACCCAAGTGTTCCGACATAACTTTTTTCATGCCGACATGCATCCCGGCAACATTTTCGTGCAGATCGACGATCCGCAAAAACCGCGCTACGCCGCCGTCGATTTCGGCATCGTCGGCACCTTGCAGCCGCGCGATCAGCACTATCTGGCCGAGAACTTCATGGCCTTTTTCGAGCGCAACTATGCGCGTATCGCGGAGTTGCACATCGAGTCAGGCTGGGTACCGAAGGGCACCCGGGTCGACGAACTCGAGTCGGCGGTCCGCACGGTGTGCGAGCCCATCTTCAACAAGCCGCTCAAGGAGATCTCTTTCGCGCAGGTCCTGCTGCGGCTGTTCGAAACCGCACGACGTTTCGACATGCAGATCCAGCCCCAGCTCATCTTGCTGCAAAAGACCCTGTTCAACATCGAAGGGCTCGGCCGGCAGCTTTATCCGGAGCTCGATTTGTGGAAGACCGCACGCCCGGTATTGCGACGCTGGATGCTGGAGCGCATGGGACCGCGCGCTGCGCTGCGCGACATCCGCACCCAGCTGCCGGATCTCGTGATGACGCTCAGGCAGTTGCCGCGGCTCGTGCAAACAGTGGTGCGCGAAGCGAGTGACGGCGTTCGCGAGACGCCGGATCTGCCGCGTCTGCGGCTCGAGCTCAAAGCCATGAGTCGCCGACGTGAACTGATATGGGCGGCTGCCATCCTGTGGTTGTCGGGATTGGTCTGGCTGGCTGCCGCTGCACGCTATACGTGGCTGGGATGGACGCAGATGCTGGCGGCCGTCGTGATCTTTCTGATGCTGGGACTCAATCAGACGCGCGACCGATGAAGCCATGAGCATTCTGTCCGTCACCCATCGAACCGAATATCACTATCATCAACCCGTCGTGCTCGGTCAGCATCGGCTGATGTCACGACCGCGTGACAGCCACGATCTGCGACTCCTCGACACCGGCCTTACCATCACGCCAACACCGTCGCGCTTGCGCTGGCTGCATGATGTGTTCGGCAATTCGATCGCGATCGTCGACTTCGACGCCCCCACGGCCGACCTGGTATTCGAATCGACTTTCCGCGCCGAACATTATCCACTGCCGCAGCAGACGATCGTGGTCGACGAGTACGCTGCACGCATTCCTTTCAGCTACTCCGCGTCAGAAGCAGTCGACCTCGCCGCTTACCGCTCGCGGCAGTATCCCGATGCCGGACATCGGCTCGATGCCTGGGTGAACGCGACCTTGGACTCGGTTCCCGGTTTTGGAACCTTCGACGTGTTGATCGCGATCAATGCAGCCATCAGGCAGGGCTTTGCCTATCGACGCCGTGAGGAAATGGGCGTGCAGACTCCGGTGGCAACGCTGGAACTGCGCAGTGGCAGCTGTCGCGATTTTGCCGTGTTCATGCTGGACGCAGTCCGGTGTCTGGGTTTCGCCGCGCAATTCGTGTCCGGCTATCTCTATGATGTCGAACTGGTCGGCGCCGGCGGTGGCCTGGTGGGCGGGGGTGCGACCCACGCCTGGGTGCAGATCTATCTGCCGGGCGTCGGCTGGGTCGAATTCGATCCTACCAATGCCCTCATCGGCGGCCGCAATCTGATCCGCGTGGCCGTCGCGCGCGAGGCCGCCCAGGCCGCACCGCTGGTCGGATCGTTTACCGGATTACCGGGGACGTTTCGCTCGATGAACGTCGCTATCGACGTCAAAGCGGAGTAGCTCAGCGGCGCCGAATATAGCGGTCGCGCATCAGCCCGATGCCCTTGCCCAGTAGTAGCTTGCCCACGGCCGTTACCGGCACCAGACGCAGCAATCGCAACGCCAGCGCCGGACGGGCGGCGATGACGCCACCGACCAGCGCCCCGACCGTACCGATGCCTTTACCCGACAGCAGCATCTGCATGGTGCGGCTGCGCGGAAAACCGGGAACCGCGTGCTTACCGGGCGCGCCTGGACCCGCTGTGGACTCAACTGCGGGCTCGAACAGCACCCGCAATTCTTCCCGGGTACTCGCAAGCTTGGCAAGCGCAGAAGCGCGGGTATGCTGTTCAGCACTAATCATGATGCGGCTCCTCGGGATGCTCCGGGTGCGGGAACAAGCGCTCCCACAGAGCCTTGTCTTCCACCCACTGCTTCTTGGCGTCGGCGAGAAATGCGGCATGCGTGCTGGCTGAACTCTTGCTCTTGTACAAGGCAATGAGCGTGCATATCACGAAGACCGCGAGCATGCAGGCAACCGCATGGATCCGGTAGGGTGTATCCCACGTGAACGCAACCACCAGCAGGCACACCAACATCATCGAGAAGAGGCCGCAAATGGCAACGATGACTGAAGCAACGATGCGGGCCGAGAGTTCACGGCTGGAGCGCGCCAGATCGACGGACACCAATTCGACATACGCCGCAAAATGCCGAAGCAGCACCGGCGCTGCTTTGGGAAGGGCCCACAGCTTGAACACGACTGTTGCTACCGCCGCGCTGCGATGATGCCAACCACTGCACCGACGAGCGCCGCAATCCCGACTGCCTGCCACGGGCTGTCACGTACATAGTCGTCGGCAGACTCGGCGGCACGCTGCGCCTTACGCCGCACTGAAACAGCGCGGTCCGACAGACTCTGCTTGGTCGCTTCGACGGCCCGCTGTACTTTCCCGCGCACGCGGGCTACGTCAGTGTCCTTCAGGTCTGAAATGCGTGACATCAAATCTTCGACATCCGCGATCAGGCTCCTGATCTCGCCCGAGGCCGCCGCCTTCACGTTGCTGGCGCCTTCGCTCAAATCGTTCTGAATATTTCGCCCGGTCGTACGCGCGGCATCCGCCGTCGCACTGAAATTATTTTCCATGCTGATCTCCTGAAGTGCAGCTGGTTGCCGCAGCCCCCGGAAGATGCCGTTTTCATGCGGTGCGGCCCATCGGTAGCGCCCGGCCATCCCTGTAGGATAAGGCTCACATGTTATGCTCACGGCCGGTAGGGCAGGCACTGTACATGAAAATTTTTGGCGAAGAATTGGGCAGCAGGGGCCGATGGTACATCGCGCTGCTGCCTGCGCTGCTCATTGCCTTCCTCATCGGCCTGTTCCTCGTGGCGGTGGCCGGCCAGACGCAACTGAATACAGCCAACCGCCGCATCCACGACTCACAACTGCGACAACAGGTGTTGGGCGAGTTCGTCGCGTTGGTCACTGATGCCGAGTCGGCCCAGCGCGGCTACCTGCTCACCGGTGAAGGGTCCTATCTCGATCAGTATTCAGCCGCCATCGCCATGGTGGATAGTGCTCTGAACCGGGTACACGGCGCATACGAGTCAGAGAACAACAGCGCGGAATTTCAACAGCTGCGACTGTTGACCGGCAAGAAACTGGGCGAGCTGGAAGAAACCGTCAGGCTGTTCAAAAAGCGCGGCCCCAAGCTCGCGGTCAATGCAGTGGGAACGGAAGTGTCGCAGCGCACCACCGATCAGATCATCGGCATCGCGAACGCCCTGCGCGCCGACGAGACAGCGGAGTCTGCGGCTGCTGATGCGCAGTGGCAAAGACAGTACTCGATGTCACGATGGGCCACGCTGAGCGGCGCGCTGATCGCGATCGGCATCGTGTTGCTGGCATCGCGGCTGGTGCTCGGGGACATGCGTCGGCGCGCTGCACATGCCACCGGATTACGCGATCAGAAAATCGAACTGGAACGCCAGGTCGATGACCGGACCCGCGAACTGACAGCCTTGTCGACGCATCTTCAAGGTGTATCCGAGCAGGAAAAGTCGGCGCTTTCGCGCGAGTTACATGACGAGCTTGGTGGTCTGCTGGTAGCCGCGCGCATGGATTTATCCTGGCTGCAGAACCGGCTGCAGATTTCGGACCCGGCGGTCGAAACTCGCTTCCGGCGCATCCATGAATCCTTGAGTGCGGGGGTCGACCTGAAACGCCGCGTGGTCGAAGAGCTTCGGCCGACGCTGCTGGACAACATGGGTTTGTTCGCCGCGATCCGCTGGCAGTACAAGGAATCGTGCCGGCGTACCAATCTCGACTGCACCGAGTCGATCCCTGAAGAAGAACTGCCGTTCTCGCCGGAAGCCGCGATCGGTGTGTTCCGGGTCGTACAGGAAGCCCTGGTGAATATCGTGAAACATGCCGAGGCGAGCAAGGTCGATCTGATTGTCGACTATCGCAACGACGCGCTCTTCATCGAGATCACCGATGACGGCAAGGGTATTCCACCGGAACGCCTGGAGGTCATCACCACGCACGGCCTCGCGTCGATGCGACACCGGGTGGCGGGACTCGGCGGTACCTGGATCGCCCGACCCGGCGAGCGGGGCGGCACCGTGGTACGCGCGACCTTTCCTCTGTCGCGCGCAATGGGCGACGTGAGCCTGGCAAAAAGCGCCTGAAATACCGACCCTGATATCTCCAGGGCCGGCTTGACTCAGATCAGCTACGCGGTGCGATTTCCCGGCCGCCGTCATCACCAATGATGACCTCGACGCGCCGATTGAGCTGGCGGCCACCCGATTCGGAATTGCTGGCGACCGGATACGCCTTGCCGTAGCCCGCAGTGCTGATGCGCGCGGCCTGCACCCCGCGCACGAGCAACGCATTTTTCACCGCATCGGCACGCCGCTGCGAAAGCTCCTCGTTCATCGAGTCAGAACCGACGCTGTCGGTGAATCCCTCGATCTTCAGACGACGATCAGGATGCTCGGTCAAAAATTTGGCGAGCTGGTCCATTTTCTGCGCAGCGCCCGGCTTGAGTTCGGAACGACCGGTGTCGAACAGCACATCACCCAGTGTCATGAGCATGCCACGGGGCGTCGGCGTTGCCTTCATCGCATCGAGCTCTGCCTGGGCACGCTGGAGCTCATGGCTGCTGAAGGCAGTCAATGCCCC
>CAZZZU010000046.1:0-32294 GCA_964658805.1 uncultured Steroidobacteraceae bacterium | reverse complement strand
GCCGGTGCTGACCAAGCCCCCGTCGCCGCCACCCAAGTCTGCCGCAGCACCGGGGAACTGGGCGGTGCAGGCGGGGACGTTTAATAGCCGCAGCAACGCGGATGCCTTGGTACGCAAGCTCAGGGCTCAGGGTTTTTCCGCGGCCGTGTCCGAGGGCACGTCCGGCAAGAAAGTCTATTACCGGGTGCGCAGCAGCGGATTGGCAGATCGGTCCGCTGCGGAACGCTTGGCCGGCAGGCTGAAGGCGGCTGGGCACTCGGTCAGCGTGGTGGCCTTAGTCCATTGAATACGAGGCGATGCGACGGATTCACGGCGTTGTGGGTTGCGCTTAGGTAGAATGCGGCTCTGAAAATGGCCGCTGACGCGGGCATTGCTAAAGGTGCCAGATTGACAGCGGCCGATGTCTTCATCCTTCTGATTCTCTTGGGTTCCACCGCAATCGGTGCGTTACGCGGTTTTGTCCGCGAAGCGGTGTCTCTGGCCTTCTGGATCATCGCCGTCTGGGCGGCCTGGTACTACGGACCCTGGGTGGAACCACACCTGGGCGGTTTGCTCGCCGACCCCAATGTTGCTCCGTGGATAGGGCGCATCGTCGTCCTGATTCTTGTGTTGCTGGTGGGCTGGGTGGTAGGCCTTTTATTGAGCTATTTCACCCGCAGCTTGGGGCTGGGTCCCGTGGATCGCGTGATCGGCCTGCTCTTCGGCATCGTGCGCGGCACCGTGCTCGTCGGCCTGGTTGTCATCGGCGCAGAGCTCGTGCACCTGAACCAGGAAGAATGGTGGGATCGCTCCAAGCTGATCCCCTATGCAGAGAAAGTCGGCGATTGGCTGCGTGCCATGGTCGGCGAACGAGGCGAACCTTGGGCCAAGCTCGAGCGCCTTACCGGTGTCAAAGTCAGACCGAAGTAGGGGAAGGTCTTATGTGCGGAATCATCGGGATGGTGGGCGTCAGCGCGGTCAACCAACGCATCTATGATGCCCTGACGGTGCTGCAACACCGTGGTCAGGACGCAGCCGGGATCATGACGGCCGATGACGGCGAACTGTTCATGCGCAAAGATTCGGGGCTGGTGCGTGACGTGTTCCAGCAGAAGCACATGGTGAAGCTCAAGGGCAACATGGGCATCGGTCACGTGCGCTATCCCACGGCCGGTGCAGACAGCGCACATGATGCGCAACCTTTTTACGTGAACTCCCCATACGGCTTGTGCCTCGGACACAACGGCAATCTCACCAATGCACGCGAGCTCACCGAGGTGTTGGTACGCGAGGATCGACGCCACCTCAATACCAAGTCGGATTCCGAGGTGCTCCTCAACGTGCTGGCCTCCGAGCTCGAGCGGGTCGGTACGGTGAGGGTGACGCCTGCGGATATTTTTGCCGCGGTGAACGCCGTGTATCGACGTTGTCGCGGTGGCTATGCGGTGACGGCAATGGTAATCGGCCACGGCATACTCGGGTTCCGCGATCCCAACGGTATCCGGCCATTGGTGATGGGCAAGCGCTCCACCAAGAAGGGCGATGAATGGATGCTCGCTTCCGAGAGCGTTGCGCTGGATATGCTCGGCTTTGACATGGTGCGCGACGTTGCGCCGGGCGAGGCCGTGTTCATCGACGAACAGGGCCGACTGTATGCGCAGCAGTGTGTAGCCAGTGCCCGCCACACGCCGTGCATCTTCGAATACGTTTACTTCGCGCGACCCGACTCCATCATCGACAACATCTCGGTATATAAGGCGCGGCTGCGCATGGGCGAGCGATTGGCGGAGAAGATCCGCCGCGAGCGGCCCGAACACGGTATCGACGTGGTGATTCCGATTCCGGATACCAGCCGCACCAGCGCCGTGCAGGTGGCGCAGTTGTTGGGCGTGAAGTACCGCGAAGGCTTCATCAAGAACCGCTACATCGGCCGTACCTTCATCATGCCGGGTCAGGAGCAGCGTTCGAAGTCGGTGCGCAGCAAACTGAATGCCATCGACCTCGAGTTCCGTGGCAAGAACGTGTTGTTGGTCGACGATTCCATCGTGCGAGGCACGACGTCCGCGCAGATCATCGACATGGCGCGCGAGGCGGGTGCACGCAAGGTCTTCTTTGCGTCGGCCGCACCGCCCGTACGTTATCCCAATGTGTATGGCATCGACATGCCTGCGGCTTCAGAGCTGGTCGCTGCGGGCCATAGCGACGAGGAAGTACGCGAAATCATCGGCGCGGACTGGCTGATCTACCAGGACCTGGAGGATCTCGAGCATGCCGTGCGGCACGACAACGCGAAGATCAAAGATTTCGACACGTCGTGTTTCTCGGGCGAGTACGTGACCGGCGACGTGACGCCGGAGTATTTGGCGCGCCTGCAGGGCGAGCGTTCGGATATCGCCAAGCAGGAGCGCCGGGACGGTGGCGGCCGTGGACTCAAGTCCGTTCGTATCCTCTGATCGGCCGAGTTCGTAAAGCGTGCGCCTGCTGGTGGTCGCAGAGCGCGACGAGTTGCACCTGCTGGTGCGCAAACATGCCGAGATTGCCTGGCCGGACGTGAGCGTGCTGCAACACCGGCTCGGGACTGATGCGGATTTCGAGCCTTCCTTTGCTGCCGCCGGTGTCGATGCCGTGGTTATCGTGGCGTCGCCGCCAACGACACGATCCGACGAGTTTGCCGTCGGCTTGCTGACACGTGCCGAATTCGCCCCTATCGTGCTTCTGTTGCTGGAAGACGCGCCGTCGGTGCCACCGCCGGTAGTGAAAGGACTCCGGCGCCTGTATGGCAGGAAGGTTGATCGTGAGGCGCTGCTCGATGCCATCACGGCTGCAGCCGAAGAGCACAAGAAGGCACTGGCGCAGTCTCGTACCCGAACGGGCGCGGAGCACCGCTACCGGTTCGGCACCGTGCAGATTCGTGGTCATCGCTGCATCCGCCAGGTCGGCAGCGGCGGCATGTGCACCATCTATCTTGCCGAGAGCGAACGTGCAGGCTCGGTGGTCGTGCTCAAGGTGTTCAGTCAGGTACCGGACGTATCCGAACGGCTGGTGAGCTTCGATCGCTTCCTGCAGGAATATGAAATCGTCGCCGGTCTCAAGCACGGCAACATCGTACGGATCTACGATCTTGGGGTTGCCGATGATCATGCCTACATCGCCATGGAACATTTTCCGAAGGGGGACCTGCGGCAACGGCTCAGAACGCGTGTCTCACCGAGCGAAGCGCTCAACTACGTGCGGCAGATTGCCAGTGCACTCGATGCCATTCATTCGGTCGGTATCATGCATCGGGACCTCAAGCCGGCAAATGTGATGTTGCGTGCGGACGGTACCATTTGCCTGATCGACTTCGGCCTTGCGAAAGCGGCCCAATACGATGCCGAGCTCACGGGCACACGCGAGATCTTCGGCACGCCGTATTACATGAGCCCGGAACAAGGTCATGCCGAAGATATCGACGCCCGCAGCGATCTGTACAGCCTCGGTATCGTATTTTACGAGATGTTGGCGGGCAGCAAGCCCTTCACCGGTAGCAACGCCATGGAGGTCATCTACAAGCACAAGCGCGCCGAGGTCCCGGCACTGGCGCCGCAGCACGCCGACTACGACGGCATCTTGCGGCGACTGCTCGCCAAGGCGCCCCGGGATCGTTTCCAGACGGCCTCTGAACTGCTCGACGCCCTGGCGAAATTGGACGCGCCGGCGTGAACGGCGCGTCCCGGGGCGAGTCCTCGCGCGCGGCGCGGCCGACATCGCAGCCGCAGCCCCTGTTGCGCGCTGCTACGCCGGACGCATGGCTCGAGGCCGCCTGCCGGCAGCGCGACGTGCTCCTCATCGACCATGCCAACTGCGAAAAGAAGGCTGCATCCACCGCATTGGCACTGATGTTCGCGTATGCGGAGGACCTGGATCTGGCGCGTGACATGTCGCGTCTGGCGCGGGAAGAGTTGCGTCATTTCGAACAGGTCGCGAGACTCATGCAAAGCTTGTGCATCGTGCCGCAGCGTCTTGCGCCGGGCCGCTATGCCGAAGGGCTGCGCCGCCTGGTTGCCAAGTCCGAGCCGCGCCGCGAGCTCGACCTGATGATCTGTGGGGCCTTCATCGAGGCGCGCAGCTGTGAGCGCTTCGCGGCACTTCGGCCTGTCATTGGCGAACCGGTCGGCGCCTTCTTCGGCGGACTGCATGCCGCGGAAGCACGCCATCATGAAATGTATCTGAGCTTGGCGCGGCGCGCGGCACAGCGCTCGGGCCTCGATATGGACGCGCGGGTCGCGGCTTTCGGCGCGGCAGAGGCCGAACTCGTCACGTCTTCCGATCCAGTGTTCCGATTCCATTCGGGAATGCCATAGTACTCAATGCAGATGCTGCGCGACCCACGTCCGGGCTCGCTTCAGCTTTCGATATCGATAGCGGAGGTATGCCTTGACCCTCCAGAATCGGCCGCCGAATTGCCGCGGCGGCGCCATCGGACCCGGGCGCCGCGCAAACGGCTGACCGGCAACGATGCGAAAGAGCGCGACATACCGGTCGATCATTTCCTCAACCCGATAGCCGCCATTTTCTACGCTGCGGTACGCTTCGACGCCCATGCGTAAACGCTCGGCCGGTCGTTGGTAGAGATACTCGAGACAGTCTGCAAATCGCGCAGCGTCACCGACGGGAGCGATCAAGCCGTTCACCCCGTCCCGGATCAACTCAGGGACACCGCTCCTGATGTCACTGACTACAGGGACCACCTCTCGCGACATGGCCTCCAGCAGGCTCACCGACAGTCCCTCGAACGCAGACGGTAGCAGGAATGCATCGAAACCCTCGAGGATGGTCAGAATCTCCGTGTTTGCGAGCTTGCCTGGCAATGCGAGCCGCCCGCTTGCCATCAGATCGCTTCCCTCTGCCGCCAAGATGCTCCGCAGGGGGCCTTCGCCGATCGCGACCAATTCAAAGGGGACGCGTTTTGCCTCCAGCAGACGGGCAACCGCAAGGATGTCGGTGGCGCGTTTCTGATGTTGAACGAGCCGACCGACGAAGGCGATGCGCAACGGGGCGCCGTCTCTCGCAGGATGCCGCCGGCGGAACAAGGGCAAGGGGATGCCATAGGGAATCGTATGGAGACGTGGGACGAGCGTGGGGTCTGCAACCGCCAAGAACCGGCTGATGGCGGCGCTGACGCCGACGACGGCGTCGCTCGCCCGACCGATCCGCAAACAATGCTCGAAATGGACCGGGTCGTCCGAATGACCAATGCAGATCACCTTGACCCGCGGGGACAAGCTCGGCGCAATCCCGGAAAAGTCATAATCGTAGTTCGGGATGTAGAAGCACGGCGCGAGAGATTCCAGATAGTCCCGCATGGTTTTCCAGCGTTTTGGCCATGAGATCGCATCCGTCATGCCGAGGTCGTCAATGACGAGGTCGTCCGCCAGCGGCAGACCTTGGGGGTGGTCGAGCAATCGCACGCCCACGATCCGGGCGTCATAGCCACGCTGGCAAAGCCCACGGACCAAGTGTGTCGCGAACGTGTCGACCCCGCTGATTTGGCCGCCGGGAATGGCCACGACGACCTTGTATTCCAGTGGATTGATCGACTGCTGCAGTTTTTGTTGCGCAACCGAGGCGGCTGCCGGCGCGGCGTACGGCGTGTTCGGCCAGAGTTCACTGCCGTTGGCGTAGGCGACGTCCAGCCTCGTATCCGCGGGGAGAATGTCAACACCGGCGACCGTCCGCGGCGGAGCGGATAGCCGTCCGCGCGGGCGCGTAAAATGCTTGCGCTGGCTCATCAATTCGATGTGCGCAAAGAGCTCCCGATATTTCCGGACCATCGAATGGGTGTCATAGCCGTCAGACTCGATCGTGCGGAAAGCCGCCTCGGACATGACCTGTCGCTTGATCGGGTCTCCGTCGAGCATCCGCAGATGCTCGACGAACGAGGCAGTGTCGCCGACCGGCGCTGTGAATCCGTTGACACCGCTCTGGATCAGCCCGGACTGGCTCGGCAGATCCGAGACGACCGGTACACACCCCCGGCTCATGGCCTCCAAGAGGGCGATGGACACGCCTTCATACTCTGAAGTCAGCAAGAACACATGTTGACGCTCGAGTTCCGTCAGGAGTTCCGTATTGTGACGACGCCCGGCGAAACGCACGAGACCACGCTCGACCAGCGCGGCCGCATGGCGTTCGAGTTCGGCACGGTGAGGTCCGTCACCATAGAACGTGAGTTCGAATTCCGATCCCAGATCAGCGAGTCTGGCGGCGACCCGCAGCATGTCATCGAGCCGTTTCTGATGACGCCGCAGCTCACCGCAATACGCGATACGAAGCGGACCCTCTGCCGGTTTTTCGGGAACGCTCGCCAAACGGGGAACCGCATTTTGGATGGTGACGATTCGCGCCGCCAGGTGGGGATAGCGAGACGCGAGGTTGAAATGCAGCGGCTCGCTCACCGTCACCACCGCATTCCATAGATGCCCGAGCCGACCGGCTTGATCGTAGTCCAATTCATGATCGGCCTGAATCAGCCCGATGAGACACACCCGGTCGGAAAGCCGGGAGGCGACGATGTTATTCCGCCAATCATGCAGCATCAGGTAAAAGCAAGGCGCCCGCTCTTCGAGGTAACGGACCAACGCCTCCCAGCGCATTCCCCAGGTATCATCGCGACCGGCCGGCAGGACATCGACCGGTAAGGTTGCTTCTGGAAGCCTATGCGGTTGTTCCTCGTGCACACGGGAGGTGTTTGATTCCGTCAACAGCACTCTCGCGTCCAAGCCTTGCTCGTTCAAGCCCTGCACGAGCCGACCTGTGAAGGTGCACGGCCCGGATAGCGACCACCGCGGCAAACCTATGATGACATTCACGCAGCGACCCTCTTGTCGCGGCGCCAGCGAAGCATGGTTTTCAATCCGTTGTTGAACAGAACAAGATGCAGCAAAGCGACAGCCAAGTAAGACGGCGCGCGCCGCACCAGAGAAATCAAGCCAAAAAGCGGAAACCACTCGGTATAAAAGCGGAATAGCAGCGTATTGTTGAGAAAAATCAATCGATCGATTCGTGGCAGCCGCCAGGGGTTTACGACGAGCCGTAAGTCGCGGGTGCGATTCATCAGAAGCACCGAAAAAACATAGAGAGTAAAGCCGATCCAAGTGCTCGCTGAATTCGGCGCAAGAGACCACAGGACAAACAGGAACAAACTCAATTCGAGAGGCAACATAACCCAATCGAGGAGAAGAAGCGTCTGTGGCCAGCCGCGAGTCGTCACAAAAGTGCGTATGCCCGCGTGCGCATCACGGGAAGCGTCCAAGATCTGGTGTGCAAGTATCTGGCGCAATCCGAGCACGAATGACCATGCGGCGATCAACATGGAGAACCACAACGGAATGTGAAACTGCGCCAGCTTCGCGAACACCAGCGTCGCAACGCTCGTCGAGACCGTATAGGAATACAAGGAATCGGTTACCGGCCCGAGCAGACCGCGCTCTTTGAGCCGGACCACGGGCATGCTGTACACGACGAACAGCACGAACTCCAGCGCGAGCAAACTCAAGATGACCGCATCCGTCGGGAGCCAAAGCCAGGGTAGCCAGGCCAAGGCGACCAAAGCGAAGGTCTTTGCCACCAGGGCGCCAGCGGCGCGATCGCCCACCAGATTGGGTGCTCCACTCAGACGGTCGGTTGCACGGTCAAAATAGTCATTGACCAGGTGCCCGAACCCGGCGATTCCAATGCAGGCGAAAACAAATAGGACGAACGCCGTAAGCCAGATCGCGATCTGCGGCGCCGAAGACGCTCCCGCCGTGATCTGGTACGCGAGGGCCAGCATGATCGTGAGCTGATAGTCCCACCAGCGGTGAATCTTCAGAAACCGCTTCATGGTCTTGCTATGTTTGGAACTTCACGTCGAACGTGTGCAAATATCTCAGGAACGGAATCTGGAGCGTCTGACGTAGACCGCCGCGGCTCGGCGTGATCGTGAACGTGGATTCGCCCAAAGATCGGACCGGTTCGAGGACGGGAAACTTCGTCAGAAGTACCTTGAGCAGCACTTCACAGATGCGATGACCCCATTCCTCCCAGTGAGCGCGTGAGACGCAAGCACCCATGTAGCCGGCGAGCGGTTTTTTCGTTGTCGTCAGGTTGCGGCCCATGATGAATTCGTCGGGCCGCTCGAATGCGGAAGGGTCACGGTTGGCGGCGTCGATCGCTAGGTATAGGAGGTTGTGGGCCGGAATTCTGCGTCCCGCTATCTCGATTGCGCCGCTGGTCCAACGTTCGACGACCAGAAGCGGATAGGCCAATCGGGCCAGCTCCCTGAACGCCGCGGGGAATCGATCCGGAACCCGGCGAACCTCGTTCAGGACAGCAGGCTCACCGAGCAGGAAATGTACCGCGGTCACTGCAAAAATCGCGATCACATAGTGATAGTAACTTCCAAACTCGAGAAAGCGCCTGAGATCGGCGCACGAGAGCCCTGCTTGCGATGAAACGCATGAAATCCAGCCGTCACGCAGGAAGTGGCTGCTCAGTGCGTCGATCGATTCACCACCAATGGTGCGCTCAAAAAACCCGTGCGGATCGCCGGAGCGGACTCCCAACATTCGGTAGAACAACTCGGCGACGACCATGCGGCAGACTTCCGGCAGGTTAAACTGCCCGGCCGCCGCCTGCCGTGTGAAGACCTCGCGGGCCAGCCCTTCCAAACCTGCGGCGGTCAACTTCGCATCCTCGTATATCGCCGCGCATGCGATCGCATCACGAAGTCTTTCCTCCCTCGGCGCAGTCCCGTCTTTCAGCAGACGGCCTTCCTGGAAAGTGAAGCGCTCCGGATCGTGAAGTGCACTGAAAACTTCGTCATATTCGGAAAACCAATGAACATTTCCGGATTTCGAATGGCGATGACATCGATATTCGCGCAAACGTCGTGAGCAGCCATGAGGGTCGCGTCGGAAGCTCTCCGACTCGAAGTCGATCACGGCACTGGCGTGCAGGGCCTCGTCGTGCGCCGGACGGATGATTGCAACCGCGCGCTTGCGTTTCCATGATGAAGTTCCAGCAAGATCCAGGCCGGTGGGTAAACGCTGCAGGTCAAGCAGGGTTCCCGACGTCATGGCTTCGATCCGAGCCTGAGCAGCAATCGGCAGGCGCATGCGGCCGGCATTCGAATCGGGTCGAAATGTGGAAAACCCCCAAATTCCCAGTTTGCGCCGCAATGCCTGCAGAACGGAACCATCGCTGACCAAGTCTTCATACCGCAGTACAGTGAGTTTGGGGCGCAAAGCTGCGGGAACCTGGACCGGCATGCGGTTCCTTTCAATCCATTCCAGCGTAAGCCATTCCAGCGCGGCCGTCGTCGCTTCGATCCAGCCTTGGACAGAGTACGAGAAAACGACGTTCACCGGATCGCGGTACAGCCAGAGAATCGACAGGTCGTAATCCGCGTATTCCTCGATCACGGAAACCAGCGTGCGCCGTTCCGATTCACGCACGGGTTTCAATAGAACAGGATATCCAGAAGAGCGTAAGACTGTCCGAATTGCCGATTCGGGCCGCAAGAAATAATCATCGTAGATCGGACCGTCGGGACTTTCTGCATGACTGACGAGCCTGCGGGCCGTGCTCAGGGTTTCAAAGAGGGCCGTGGAGCCGGATCTTTGCATCCCCATGATCATGATCAGTTTCACCCGCGGTTCTCGACCTGTCTGTCGAGCCAGTTCCAGATGTCCCAGGTTGTGTCACCAAAATGATTGATGACGTGAATCATGGCTGGACTTGTGTGGTCCGAGGCCGAGACATCTGCGATTTGGGAACCGTCGGAGGAGATCGCATGCCTGCCATTCTGGCGATAATCAACGATGAAGTTGAATTTGCTGCTGAGCATGCGGGCGCCCTGAAGTCCGAACTCCCAGACCGTAGCGGCCAATGTTCCCTGATCGCGGGTACGCCATGCCGGGTCTGTGAAAATGGCCATGGTCTTGCAATGCCACGCATCCAAAAACGGATGCGATGATGAATCAAAGACAAACACGCCGCCGTTCCAATGTTGCCACGCGGCATCTGTTATACGGATTCCAAACTGTTGCCGGATGCGTTCGAGCAGATGGTTGCAACGCAGCGTGTGGACCTCGTGACCTTCGGGACTCTTCCACCGCCGACATAAAGGATCGTAGGTCCAATGGGAAAGCCGTTTGGAAGCGTGCTTGAAGTCATCGTCCACATACGGGAGACACGCCATGAACCGTTCGAATCGGGACGATCGAGCGGCAATCGCGGCGAGCATGCCTTCGAGTTCGGTCAGGTCTTTGTGGTGACGTTCCATGCAGCCGCAATGCAGGGCGCAGGGACTGAATTCGCTGAAGCCGATATGATCACCCGCGAAGGTCACGGGTCCAGGTTGTTGTTGGAACACCGCGTCGACCTCCGGGCGCAGTGCGACGATGTCGGCATCCAGATAACAGTAACGAGGGCCCGTCGGCAACAACCTATGCAAGCTCGTTTTCAGATGGATACTCGCCTGATGGTCGTTGAACTGGACGGGGGTGGCTACGTCAATCATCTCCTCCCACTCGATCCGCTGTTGGTTTCGGGTCGAGTCGGTTACCACGATGATCCGTGAATTCGACACCCGCTGCAGCGCCCGCAGGGAGTAGTGCAGTTCCTCCGTGAATTTGCGATTTCCGCAAACCGCGAAAACAAACGCGTTTCCGTGCTGCGACGCGCGCTTCACGGCACCCAGCGCCTGTACCATTTCTCGAGTACGGCGAGCTTCCAAAGACGCCAGCAATCCGACTTTCTGAAGAGCTCGCGGATGTATTCGTTTCTTATGATGCCGGCGGACGCCAGAGCGCTGTCGTCCAAGGCCTCGTGATACGGCGCGAGGTTCCTGTAGAAGTCCTCGGGGCCGACGAAGCCTTGCTTTGCGCGGCGGAGTATGGCGTCCGGCACATGATCTTTGATGTTCTCGTGGAGAAGAAACTTGGTCACATCGGCGCGGAAATAGCACTCCTCGCTCACGCCTAACACTGCTTCGAACAGTTCGTGATCGAGAAAGGGGACCCGCACTTCCAGTGAGTTGGCCATGCTCGCCCGGTCGACCTTGGTCAGCACGAGCTCCGCCATGAAGCACTTGATGTCGAGCCTCTGAATGCATTTGAGCGGGGTCAACTGGCGATCGTAATGCTGGCGATAGAACCAATTGGGATCTTCGGGCAGGTCGCCGTGGTGATCTGGGTGGAAGGCGGATTCCAACTCGGATCGGTCGAAGCGGCCCATCGCCATGGCTTCGGCATAAAACTCGACGCGATCGTTGTCCGCCCGCGTTTTGCGCCGCAACGTTCGGTCAGACCAGGAGCGGGCCCTGCGTGTGGTGTGCGACGCATACGCTTTTTTCTGCCACCAGTAGCCGCCGAACAGTTCATCGGCCCCTTCGCCGCCCATGACCGCCTTGACCTGTTTCGCGGCGTCACGACACACGAGCCAGGTGGGCAGAATCGAGATATCCGCGATCGGTTCGTCAAACACGTCGGGCATGATGTCGAGCAATCCAAGCGTGGAGCGGTTCGCCAGGGTGCAATTGAACGCCAGACGGAGTTCGTCGGCGACCATTTTCGCGTACACATGCTCGCTCTGGTCCCAATCTTCGAAACCGATGGAAAAGGTTGGCGGTCGATAGCCGGCGCGGGTCATCCAATAGGCCACCGCCGAACTGTCGTAACCTCCGCTCAAGAGCGCCCCTACCTCGACGTCGCTGCGTGCGTGCGACGCGACCGAGTCGCTGAGGCGTTTCCCGGTGATTTCCACCAAGGTATGGGTATCAGCGCTGGCTTCCCCGAACCCGAGGGTCCAGTACTCGCGCAACTCCGCCCGGAATTCCTCGTATTCAAATGTCAGCAGGTGCGCCGGTGGCAGCTTCTTGATCCCCTGCCATATGGTCTTCGGAGAAGGAACATAGCGATACGTCAGGTAGTCGGCCATCGCGGAAATATCCAGCTCGCGCGTGACGTTCTGCGAGCAAACCAATGCCTTCAATTCGGAAGCAAAGAGAAAATGGGTCGATGTCTGCAAATAGTAAAGTGGCTTGATACCAAATCGGTCGCGCGCCAGGAGAAGCCGCTTTCTTTGCAGGTCGAGGATCCCGAATGCGAACATACCTTTGAGCCGATCCAGCACCCGCTCACCCCATTGTTCGTAACCATGGAGGATGACTTCGGTGTCCGTTCGGGTGGTAAACAGATGGCCCTCCGCCTCGAGGATTCGACGTAATGCGAGGTGGTTGTAGATTTCGCCGTTATAGACGATCCAGACGTTTCCCTCTGCGTTGCACAGCGGTTGACTGCCCGCCGGGGACAGGTCAAGGAAGGACATCCGTCGGTGTCCCAAAGCGATGCGACGGTCCTCAAACCAGGCGCTCGCGGCGCCTTCCGGACCGCGGTGTGCCAGGGAGTCCCTCATGGCGGTGAAGTCAGTCGCATCGATCGGCCGGCTTCTCGAGATCGCCCCGACGATGCCGCACATTCAGGCTGCGATGAGGCGCAGGAGTTTTTCGCTGAAGTCGCCGACGGGATCTCGAGGAACCCGGTTTCGTATACTCACCGCCGCCCGCTGACCGATTGATCGCCAATCGGCGCGTCGCTGCCACGCGCGCTCCATGACACCGTCGATTGCATTCTCATCGGCGCCGCCAGCCAGAAAGCCGGTCGCGCCATCCTCGAGCACTTCTCGATTGCCGGCGACATCGGTGACGATGGCGAGCCGACTGCTCAACATCGCCTCAACGACCGCGAGCGGCAGTCCCTCGCAGCGAGAGGGCAAGATCAGTCCATGATGATCATTCCAGATGGAGGCGGTATCTTCGATGAAGCCGTGGAAACGCACGCGAGTCACGCCGAGAAAAGCCGCCATGCTCTCAAGGGACTCGCGAAAAGGTCCGGCTCCGAAAAACGTCACCGTAAGTTCACGGGTTCGCCACTTCTCGCGCGCGAGGACGCGTAGCAGCATATCCTGGCCCTTTTCCAGCGGGTCGAGTCTTGCTACGCAGGCGAGGCGCCACGAAGCTTCGTGACTCGGCCAATCCGAGCGCTGATCCCAGGAAACCAGGAATGGATTGCGCACCACCGAGGACAGGGGCAACGCGACGCCGAGCTGTTCCTCGGTGATGCGCCAGTTGTGCCGCGAAACGAAATAGGAGTGGAGGGCTCCCTGATATGCGGCCCGCTGATGACGCAGCATCGAATCGGGATTCCAGTGCCATTCGGACGCTTTTTGGATGACCAGGACATACGGCATGCCAAGTCGGCTGCAGATTGACGCCAGGTAAACACCGTCAAAATTACTGGCTTGGGATATCACCACGAGATTCGGGCGGC
Organism: uncultured Steroidobacteraceae bacterium; assembly: GCA_964658805.1. Taxonomy (GTDB): domain Bacteria; phylum Pseudomonadota; class Gammaproteobacteria; order Steroidobacterales; family Steroidobacteraceae; genus Bog-1198. Next base: position 18,963 of record CAZZZU010000046.1, on the reverse strand, counting down.
GTAACTTGCAAAGCAACAGCCAAAATCGGGCCAGCCCGAGCACTGTCCTCGGCAGGCGGAATAGCCGCGCGATATGTCGGGATGAGCTGATGGATGTGAACGGCCATGCAAGCCGCACCACCGAGCCGGATGCAATCACGAGTCGGCGCAGACGAATATTGCCCAAAGAGTGCGACCATACGCAAACCGTGACTGCATGCCCTTCCTTGGCGAGTCGCGATGCTGAATTGGCCCAGAGTTCCTCGCTGCCGCCCCAGCCTTCGCTGCTGGTGACGAAAATGAAGCGCCGGCGAATCTGGGTCCGCGCATGAGAGACCTCGACGGTTGGCGATGGCTGTGCGGAGACCCGGTGTGGATCCCCCTTTTTTTCCGTCGTGTTCGGACTCGTCACGCGACGCGTGTCAAACTCGAGACACATATATTCCCCGGTGATCTCGCTTCAAGCGGCTTCCACCCGGCTGATGTCCGTGACCCGCCGCTGGCGGCCCATCGAATCCACTCCGTAAATTGCCCGCCAGTGTCGCACCGTGGTCTCGCCCGGAATCGGGATGGCACGCAAGACGGCCCACGGCAGCGCCGTTTGCCGAGCAGCGTCCAATAACGGACGAAGAAGCCGCCGCAACAGAGCGCGCGGCAGCGACGCTATCACCAGCATTCCACAGAAGAGATACAGTCGCCGTGAAAGGCTGATGTGTCGCCGGTGCGCGATTGCGCGCGTGGCGGCCACCATCAACGCGATCCGCCGATCGCCGACGAACGGATGATTCGGATTCAATCGGAAACAGAGGATCCTGTTCAACCAGTGAATGGTCGGATAGCAGAGCCGGAACTTCGCCCAACGATCTTCGCCTACCAGCCTGCGCACGGCCTCATTCTGACGTGGGTGTATCAACACGATGTCATCACGGACGGCGATGGACTGCGAGTTACGCAGCGACAGGTTGTAGGCATGCCGGCGGCAGGCAACGAGAGGCGCTTGGATGAGACGGGTCTCGCCTTGGGCGGTGGTCAATGCATTGAGATAGGCATCCGGTGCGCGCATCCATTCCTGGGTCGCCAAAGGTAAGATTCGTCTCAAGGCCCACGCGGCGTACGCATTGCAACTCTGACTGCCGCTGACGACCTGACCGTATCGTTCCAGTTGTTCTTCGAGACTGAGCGAGGGCACTTCGAAGCAGGGAACTGCGGCGCCAAACAATTTGCCATCCGCTGACATGATCCAGCCGCGGAAATGGACTCTCGCCACGGCAGGTGTCCAGACGGCCACGACCGAAGCCACCGATTCCGGGAAGAGCACATCGTCGGAGTCGAGGTACAGGATGATAGCCCCGCGCGCGTGACGGAATCCTGAATTGACGGCGGCTCCTTCGCCACCATTCTGCTGCAGGACTATGCGGCAGCGGCCTTGATACTCCAAGAGGATATCGCGCGAATCATCCGTCGAACCGTCATCGACGGCGATTATTTCAACATCTTCGTAAGTCTGCGCGAGCGCACTGTCGAGCGCGTCTCTAAGAAAGCAACCGTAATTGCAGTTTCGAATGATGATGCTGACGAGCGGCAACAGAATTCGCCAGCAGGATCAACCGGCGGCCAACAGTTCGAAGATCGTGACTTCGTCTCGTGTTCGGAATGCCTGCACCCGCTTACGGATGCCGTGGTGCACCACCGCATCTCCCTCGGCCTGCGACGACCGCGTGACGCCGCAATGACCGACTTGCTCTCGCCGCAATACAAACGTTGGTGACGAGCCGTGTCCCACCAATCTTTTCGATTCGGTCAATAAAATCATCATGAAGTCCTAATCTCGACACTTGGCAGCAGCAAAGAAAACGCAAAACGCTTGGTCCGCTAACGGACATAGTAGCGGAACTGCTTATGTGTGTATGAAGAGTTATTCTTTTCAAGGACACAGAACGAATAGTGCAATGCCGCACACGTAAGCCGTTTGATCGCGCGAACCGAACGATGGAAGCATCGACGTTCGGTGCCGTAGCGCGCGACGCCGCATGAAGGCCGGGGAGGCTTGCGTATTCGACACGAGGCTGTTGCACGCGAGTGAGGAGAATCGCAGCAATGTGAATCGGGTTGCGGCATTTTTCTGCTTGATTCCGAAGGATCGACCAATTCAACTGTTCTTCCGTAACGCGGAGACTGCGCACCAAGTCGACCTGTTCCAGGTGGACGATGAGTTCCTGCTGCACTTTGATCCATTGCATTATCTCGAGACGTCGCAGCGCGAGAGGCATGTGCAGCAGAGATTGTGCTTGGCAGACTTTGCTGCACTTCATGCGCCGGATACAGATGTTCAAGTTGCAAACGCGCTGGTGCAGCCGCACCTGAACGAGAAGGCAGTCTCGGTTTCCCCTTCTTCGTTGTGGACGAGGCTTTGGAGGCGTTTTCAGTAGTCAGACCAAGGTACTTATGGCTAACTCAGATCCTATGCTCATTCCCATCGAGACTCTGGGTAGATACAACGCACGGCGGCTGTGTGCCGATAAAGGGACGCTTTGTCATGCGCCGGAGAGCGGCATGTATTTCGGCCGCGATGGTGCAGTAAGCGCTTGTTGCTACAGCCGCAACGGCGCGCTGGGCCGCTATCCCGAGCAGTCGATCGACGAGATCTGGAATGGGGCCGTTCGGGCATCGATGCGGGTGTCGATGCGCCGCAACGAACTACCGGGTGGATGCGAACTCTGTGCTGATCAACTGCACGCGGGCAACTTCACAGGCCTTCTTGCACGTCAGTTTGATGTTGAGTCACCCGCCACCCTGACCGGCCGGTTGAAACACCTCGTGCATTTCGGTATCACGCCGAAACGATATCCAGTACGCCTGGAATTTGAGCTGTCCAACAAGTGCAATCTCGAATGCACCATGTGCTCTGGATTCTTTTCATCGAGCATCCGCGCCCATCGCGAAAAGCTCCCGGCGTTGCCGCAGTCGTACGACGGCAGATTCCTCGAGCAGCTGCTTCCGTACCTGCCAAGACTGACTCACGCGAAGTTTTTGGGCGGGGAGCCCTTTGTCATCGACATCTACTATGAGATCTGGGATCGCCTCATGGCAGTCAATCCACGCTGCAAGGTTTCGATCACCACCAACGGCACCGTCTACACGAAAAAGGTCAGACGCGTGCTGGAGAGGCTGAACTGCGAGATCATTGTCTCCATTGACAGTGTCGTCAAATCCACCTACGAAAGCATCCGACGCAATGCGACGTTGGAGCGTACGCTCGCCAACTTCGAGGCGTTCGCCGCTTTCAACCGGCGCAAAAAGGCAGGCCTTTGGATAGCGATCTGCCCCATGGTTTCGAATGCCGCCGAGCTGCCGGGGCTGGTCGAATTCGCTTCGACGCGTGGCGCCCGCATTTTCTTCAATACGGTCGTCTTCCCCGCTTCGCACTCTATCAAGGCGCTGCACCCCGATCGGCAGCGCGAAATTCTAGGACAGATTCGGGCAGGGTGGCGCGAGTCTTGCGGTGCCGTCGACAAGTGGAATCTGGATGCGCTCGAAGACTTTTGCCGGCAGATCGAATACTGGATTCAAGAGCAAGAGCAGGAGCCGAAGAGCGCGGTGAGGTCGCCGTTTGTGAAGCGGTGCGCTGAGATGCTCGCGTCGGAAACCCTTCCTGGGAAATACCATGGGGTACTGAAAGACCTGATGAATGATGTGCAGGATCGTCAAAAGGACCTTCTCGCCCGTCATGAGTACGAAAACCCGGTCGAGGAACTGAAGGAATATTTCCGGGCGCTCTGGTATCTAGGTTCGGTATTGGAAGGCGAAGGGATGCTTCCGGGTACGCACTTCGATCCGGAACAGGAACGATTGTTGCTCGCTCAGGTGAGCGAAAAGATCGGACCAGACCACGCTCGGAAAATCTACGCTGAGATCAGACGATTCCCAAAGATCCTATTGGGACTGATCGGCACGACACTCGCGTCCAAACTTGGCGACATGCTTGACGCCCACCTTGCCCGCCCAGGCTAGCCTGGTGTGCCTGCGCGCGCCGCCTGAGCCATCATGAGCCCAAAAGAGAATTTCCCGGCCGTATTCGTGGATCCTGCGATCGAAGAAAGCTTTTCGCGGGATGGCTACGTCGTCCTGCCTTTGTTCGGTCCGGAAGAGATCGCGCAATCCAAGAAGCTCTATTTCGCCAACCTCGCCGAGCCTCAGACGGATTTTTTCACGACTGCCTTTTTGCCGGATGGCGAGCCCCGCCGTAATGTCAAGGAAGGACTCGAGGCAATGATCGCGCCTCATGTCGCCGCGCTGATGCCCGGGTACGCTACCTGTGTCCGTCACTTCATCGTGAAGCGAGGGCACCCCGGCGCGGAGTCTTTGGCGCTGCACCAAGACTTTAATTTCGTCGATCAGTCGCTGAACCGGGCCGTTCATGTTTGGATTGCTTTAGTGGACGTTGACGAGCATAACGGGTGTCTGACAGTGTTGCCTGGCTCTCACCTTCTGACCCACCATATCTCCGCCATGGGTCTGAATGCGACGCCGTATACGGCCTATCGCGACGTACTGGAGGCCGATTGCAGAATCGGAGTTCCGATGAAAGCCGGAGAGGCCATCTTTTTCGACGAGCGCACCTTGCATGGGTCCTATGCGAACAAGTCGGGGGATCTGAGGATTGCTGCCGGCGCTGTTTTTCTACCCAAGGGGGTGAAGCAGCGGCTCTATGTCACCGATGCCGTCGACCCGGGGCTACTGGACATCCTGGAAGTGGATATAGAGACGCTGTTGGATTACAGCGCGGTCATGCGTCCCCCTTATCCGAAAGGATTTCAGAAGATAGGCACCGTTGAATATACCGCCAGGCCTCTTAGCCCTGAGGTAGTGCAAAGCCTCCGACATGTTCCGGCAACCATTCCCGCTGCTTCATCGGGAGCCGTTGACCCACAACACACATTCCAGGGTTTGATCGACCGGGTGTTATCAGCATGCAGAAGAAAATTGTAATGGTCATGGGAGTCCAGCGGTCGGGGACGACCGCTCTCTTCGATGCCCTGTGCCACGGGGGCGTCACCGCCTTCCAGGAAAGCCGTGACGACGACATATACGATAACTACTATCTCCGGCCTGAAGCCGAGCTGCGCGCACTCTTTGAGGAGATACCGGGGCCGGTCCTGCTCAAACCCATCAACGAGACCTTCCGGCGCAGTGTCGGTGCTGTCTTTGTTGAATACCGGGCATACGATCTGCACATCGTCTGGATCTATCGCGACCCCGTCAACGCCACCCACTCCATCCAGATGTTTGGATTTGACGTGGCGAGCTCGACTTTGCAGGAACTTGCGCAACAGTGGAAACGTCGCAACCAGAGTGTGCTCGATGCTCTCCACCGGTACTCCAGCCGTATCACCATCGTCCGCTATGAGGATCTGGCCAGCTGTCCATCCATGGCCATCGCGCTGAGCGCGCGACTGGGCATCGGGGCGCTACTGAACTTTCGAGGCGACTCTGGGGATGGACGCCGGGATATGGCACCCGAGCAGCAGATGCTGGTCGATGATGTCACAAGGACGACTCGCGCCTGCATGGATGCGGCTCGCGGTGTTCTGCCAGTCGCGCCAGCGGCGCGGCCGTTCCTCGAGGCGCGACCCGCGTCCGAAGACTTCGAGGCCGCGTTTTCCCGCGACCCACTGGGCCAGGTTCGCCAGGCTAGCGAAGTAGCCAGTGTCCACTCTCTTCGCCAACCCAACAGTTGGGTGGTTCTGCGTTATCACGATGTTGCGGCAGGTCTGAGTGACCTTGAGCGCTCGTCGGAAGGTCTTCATCGCGCTGCGCGGTTGCGCCGGTTGCTCGAACCGCAGCTCACGCCCGAGAGGATTTGCCTCTCCGCACTGCGAATCCAACGGTGCACACGCAGGATTCTCGCCGACCTCGCGACCGGCGTGCAGTTCGATCTCGTCTCCGCATTTGCCCGTCGGCTCGCTGCAGAGCTCGATGCAGAGTGTCGCGCAGGCCGGGATCCGGACAGCCTCATGGCCAGGGTTGCTGCCGAGTCGAAGTTCACAGCTGACGAGAGCGCGGAGCTGCGCCAATTCCTGAACGGATTGTTGAGGCCTCTCACGGATTTCGTCGCGACGGCGGGCCATCGCCTGCTATTCCACCCCGCCGACGACGCCAACTTGCGAGAACGACCGGCGGATATCCCGGCATTCGTGGATGAAATCACGCGACTCTTTCCTCCCGCCATCGCCGCCAAGCGGATCACCCGACGCCCGTGCTTCATCGGGGGAAGGGAAATTCCCGCCAGAGCAAGTGTTTACCTGGCGATCTTTGCCGCGAACCGGGATCCCGCGCAGTATCGGCAACCGGACGAATTGATTCTGCGTCGCACTGGGCCGCCGCACCTCAGCTTCAGCGATGGACCGCACGCCGCGCTGGTCCGCCGCCTTGGACAGATGCAAAGGGAGAGCGTGCTGCGCGTATTACTGTCCGAGTTTCCGCCGCTGCGCCCGTTGTGTCTTGCCAGGGATATTTCGTTCACCGCCCTGCCGGAATTTTACGTCCCTGCTGCATTGCCGGTCCGGTTCGATGCCTGACGTTTCCGCACCCCACATCATGAAGCGGAAGAACCAAGACACTCCTATCCGTGATGCGAGAATGCCACTCGCGATCCATACCGCTGAGGACGTCAAGCTCTACTACGAAGAAAGGAACGCGGCTTATCTGGCAGGGTTTGGCGAGGTTTTTCAGGGCAGTCGGCCGGCCTCGACGCGCGAACTGCTCGATTACATCATCGAGTCGGCCGCGCTTGTGGATGGCTCGAGGATTCTCGATGCGGGATGCGGCGTAGGCGGGCCGTCTGTCTACTTCGCGCAGAAGCGACGGCTTGCGATCGAAGCGGTAACGATCTCGCCCACGCAGGCCAGAGAAGCACGCAAGCGCGTCGACGCCCACCATCTCAATGGACTGATCACCGTGCGTGAAGGGGATTTTCACTGCCTCGCACAGCTCTATGAGCCCAACTCCTTCGATCGCATCCTTTTCCTCGAGACCCTCTGCCATGCGCATGACTACCGGGCAGTCATCGAGCAAGCGATGGGCATCCTCAAGCCGGGCGGGTTGCTGTACATCAAGGACTTCTACTGCCAAGACTTCAGCGCAAAACCGCATCTGGTCGAGACTCAGTTGGAAGATCTGAGGGCACTGAATCGTGTGTATTGTCTGGTGCTGCCTGACCTTGTCTCGTTGCTCGCGCTGGTTCTGGAACTCGGCTTCATGCTCGAATACCTGAGAAAACCAGGATACGACGCTGTATTTGAGCCCTGGATCAAATTTGATCGGATCACCGGCGTAGCTTGGACGCCAACGCTTCCTTTCTTCGAGCTCATCGCCGGGGTGGAGCTCTGCTGCCGTAAACCCGTGCCACTTGCCTGAGCCGGTCCTCGCGATCCTGGCCTTGCTAAGAAAGCCACTGGCTTTCGATGGAGATCAGCGCGCCCATGGTCGCCTGATGGTTATTGGTGCGATTGACGTCGGATTCCACGATCGTGAAATAATCAGGTGCGTCCCGAAAGCCGCGCACTGAAATGGCTGCCTGCGTGGCGATATCGCTCACGCCACCCCGTATCGCGTATACCCCGGGCCTGAGCGGTAACATGGGGAGCAGGCAGACTAATTGATTTTGACCGGGAATCACGCTGCTCGTGCCGGCTTCCATCCCGTTGGCGAATGACGCGATGTTGGTTCTTAGGTCTGCCGTGCACAGGGTAAAGCCCCAGCCAATTTCGATGGCAACGCTGGAGCGGCAGCGCAAAACGACCTTCGCGCTGCAGCCGGAAAACAGAGGGCCTCCGTCGGCCGCCAGCATTTCGAACCGATCGACTATGACGGGCTGGTCCGGAGTGAGCGGCTTAGGGCACGATGGCTGCAACACGCAGGGATCGGTCTGTGAATCGACGGTGATCAAAACACGTTCAGCGACCGAGTCATAGTGAATCTTGTGCCCCAGCTTGAAGTGAAAATTCACTCCTTCGATCGCTGAGCCATCGAACAGCACGCGTCCCCGGTCCAGTACCAAGCAGCGGTTACAGATTGATTGGACGAGATAGGGGTCATGGGCCACCAGCAGCAGGGATCCGCCCGTGCGCACGTAGTGCAGGATGTGCTGAATGCACTTTCGTCGGAATTCGAGGTCGCCCACGGCGAGCACCTCATCGATGATGAGGATGTCGGGGTCTAAGTGTGTGGCGACTGCGAAGGCGAGCCGAGCCTTCATTCCCGAGCTGTAGGTTTGAACTGCGGAATCAATGAACTCGCGGATTCCGGCGAAATCGATGATCGCCTCGATCTTGGCCGTGAAACCGTGCCGCGTAAAACCCAGCACGGCGGCATTGATATAGGCATTTTCGCGGCCCGTGAGGACTGCGTTGAAACCAAGACCCAGTTCGTTGAGTACAACGATACGTCCGCGCGTGCGCACGGTCCCCGCGGAGAGCAAACGCTGGCCGGTGATCAGCTTGAGCAGCGTGGATTTGCCTGAGCCGTTGTTTCCAAGAACGCCAAGCGCATCCCCTGAGTTGAGTTGGAACGACACATCATTCACCGCCCAGAACTCATGCTCGCGGCATGCATCGGAGCGTGAAGGTCGCACGGCCAGGGTGTCCAGCATGTCGCGCACACCGTACCAGCGAGACCGACGCAGATCGCGGCAATACTTTTTGTAAACGCCGCGGGCATCGATTACCCAATCCCGAGCCGCTTCGACCGGCGCGGCCGTGTCCGTGGCGCCCGGGATTGCCTCGAAGACTGTCGAGGTAGGCCCGAGGATACGATCTTCAAGCATTTTCGCGGTCGATGACGATCGGCATGGAGACGCGGTGAAAGATGACCGCGAAGCAGAATAGGAAAAGCGTGAACACTGCGGATACCTCGAATGCCGCGGTGATGCGCAGGCTGTCTTCGAAGGCTAGATCACGAGTAGTGGTGAGAATGGCCGATACGGGATTGAGGCGATTCATGACGAAGGCAGCCCAGCCCCCGATGGGGGCGGCAAAGATGATGGGTGTGGTGAAAAACCAGAAAGTGGTGATGATGGGAACGGATTTCGACACGTCGGCATACAGCATGTTGAGAGGTGCGAGGATGAGACCGATGGCCGCACCCAGAGCCATCAGCAGCAAAACTCCCATTGGCACAAAGAGGGCTGTCCAATACACAGGTACTCCGTACGCCAGCGCCGCAACGACGAGGATCAGTGACTTCACGCCGAAGTTGAACAGCACTTGTCCGAGCCGTGCCACGGTGACGGTTTCGGCGGCGACATTGGCTTTGGAGAGCAATCCGGATTCTGTGCGAACCGCTGAAATCGGTGCGTCCAGCGACTCGAGAAAGCCGGCCCATAACATCATCCCGCACAGCACGAAGAATGGATAGGGCAGGTCGATCTTTCCCACGTTGATGAGATGCGCATCGCGAAACAGCACAGCCCAAACGGCCGCCGTGAGCGCAGGGAGCAGTGAGACGAAGATTCCCGAGAACGAACTGCGATACTGGCTCTTCAGGTCTCTTTTCAGCATTTCCCAGGCAAGCGCACGTGAATTCCGGACGTCCTGCAGCAGCGTCAGGAAAAATACGCGCGGATGGCGTAGGCGCACGGCGGCGGTGTGCGTTTTGACGGGCAAGGCGCTTAAGGGTCGCATTGCTTCCGATACTAGTCCAATTGGCAGCTATCGCAGGGTGAATGAGAGAGGTGGATACTGCGCCGCAGGACGTGATGTGCGGTTGCAAACCCGGATGCGCGCTTGGTGACTGCGTCGTGACACGCTGCGCAAAAGCCCGGCCCGGACTCACCGTGCCGCTCTGAAACTTGCGCCTACGTCGGCGCAATGGGACGGCCGCTCAGCGCGGCAAGGTCTCGAGGAGCGGACCGTTTTCGTCCCAGCGCAACGCGCTGCCCTGCTCATACCAGTCGCCGAGCACGATGCGCGTGCAGGCTCTGCCGTCGACCTCGATGGCGTGGATTCCCGGCCGGTGAGTATGACCGTGCAGCAGCGTGGCGGTGCCGGCGGCACGCAAAACTTTTGTCACGCTGTCCGGATTCACGTCGGCGATCGAGTGGATCAGGGTTGCCATATGCGCCTGGCTGCCTGCGCGCGCCGCACCCGCCAGCGCGCGCCGCGCATCGACCGACAGCGCAAGGAAGCGCCGCTGCCAGTCTGCGTCACGCACCGTGGCGCGCAGCCGTTGATAGGGCCGATCGTCGGTGCAGAGCGCGTCGCCGTGCATCACCAGCACCCGCTCGCCGTAGAGCGTTATCACGAGGGGGTCGGACAGTGCGATCGCGCCACTGAGGCGCGAGAACTCCCGTGCCAGAAGAAAGTCGCGGTTACCGTGCATCACGAAGCACGGCGTGCCGTGCGCAGTCAGCGCGCGCAGACCGGCAATGGCCGCGGATTGTGCCGAATCGGGCGCATCGTCGCCCACCCATGACTCGAACAGGTCACCGAGAATGTAGAGTGCAGCTGCCGAGCAAGCGTCGCGTTCCAGAAAGGACAGGAACTGATCGACGATCGCCGGGCGACTCGCGTCGATGTGCAAGTCGGAGATGAAGAGCGCAGCCACGGAGACTTCCGGACGGGCTCCTAGTTAGGCAAGCGCTCGATCTTTTCGATCACGACGGGCTTCAACGGCGTGTCCTCCTTGATCGGGCCATGCGCGCCAGTCGACACGTTGGCGATCTTATCCACGACTTCCATGCCTTCCGTGACCTTGCCGAACACCGCGTAGCCCCAACGACTGGTGTTCGGATCGAGTGCTGCGTTGTCGTAAAGATTGACAAAAAATTGACAGTCGGCGCCATGCGGATCGTTGCCGCGTGCCATGCCGACGGTACCGCGCAGATTACTCAAACCATTGCCTGACTCGTTCGGCACACGCGTGGTAACCGGCTTTATTTTGTAGTTCGCATCGAAGCCGCCGCCCTGCACCACGAAGTTAGGCACCACGCGGTGAAAGAGAGTGTTGGTGTACTGGCCTTGATCGAGATAGCGCAGAAAGTGCCCGACCGTCAGCGGCGCGCGCTCCGCATTCAATTCAATGGTAAAGCTGCCCATGTTGGTCACCACGCGCACGTGCTTCGAGGCCGCTATGACGGTGGGCGCTGCCGGTTTCGTCGTCTCAGGCGCAGCAGAGGTGGCTGCCGGAGTAGGACTGTCCGGGGGCGGAGTAGCGGATACCGCGGCGGGCTTGGGTGGTACATCCGCGGCATGCACCGGACCAAGGCACGCGGCCAACATCACGATCAACAGGAAGGCGTGTTTCATGGTTACGATTCTACTCGAATGGGTACAATCTGCGGATGACAGTGCCTGTAGAAAGTTCGGTCGTCACCCGCTTTGCGCCGAGTCCGACCGGCGCGTTGCATCTCGGTAACGCCCGCACCGCTTTTTTCAGCTATCTCTGGGCGCGAAAGTACGGTGGGCGGTTCATCCTGCGCATCGAAGACACGGATGCAGAGCGCAACCAGTCGCGATTTCGCGACGATTTGCTGGGCGAGCTCGAGTGGCTTGGTCTGCCTTGGGATGAGGGGCCGGGCGTCGGTGGACCCCATGCGCCGTATGCGCAGTCGGAGCGTGGTGATATGTATCGCCGTTACTATGCGCAGCTCGAATCGCAGGGACAGGCCTATCCCTGTTTCTGCAGCGCCGCGGAGCTCGAGCTGTCACGTAAGCTGCAACGCATGGCGGGCAAGCCGCCGCGCTATGCCGGTACGTGTCGCAACTTGAGCGTTGCACAGCGGGAGGAACGGGCAAGCCACGGTGCAAGGCCGACCTTGCGCTTTGCGGTGCCCGAGGGAGTCTTGGAGTTCACGGATTTGGTGCATGGTCCGCAGCACTTCGCGGCGCAGGACATCGGTGATTTCATCATTCGGCGCGAGGACGACACGCCGGCTTTTTTCTTTTGCAACGCCATCGATGACTCGTTGATGGGAATCACGCAGGTCTTGCGCGGCGATGACCATCTGACCAATACGCCGCGGCAGCTCATGCTGCTCGACGCACTCGTTTTGCGCCGACCGGATTATGGGCACGTCGGTTTGCTGGTCGGCGCAGACGGCGCGCCGCTCTCCAAGCGGCATGGCAGCACCAGTGTGCAAGACTTTCGCGCGCGCGGTTTTCTCGCCGCGGCGCTGCTCAATCAGCTGTTCCGCCTCGGTCATGCAAGCGAGATCGACGGGTGGCTTGCGCCGATCGACATGCCGGCTCATTTCCGACCCGAACATCTCGGCCGGGCGCCGGCTCGATTCGACGAGACACAGCTGGTGCATTGGCAGAAGGAGAGTTTGAGCCGCATGCCGGTCGATGAGGTGACACGCTGGCTCGGCGGCGGCGACAGCCCTGATTTCGTCAATCTGGTGCGGCACAATGTCGTCTTGCCTGCCGATGCGATCTCCTGGCGCAATGTGGTCGGCGGCGAGCTAGAACCGCCGGGGAGCGTTGAGCGACAGACGTTAGCGGCCGCGGGCGCAGAGTTCTTTGCAGCCGCAGTTCGCGCCTATGATGAAAGCCGTGCAGACTTGAAGACCATGACCCGGCTGCTCAAGGAGCGGACCGGGCGCAAGGGTCCTGAACTGTTCATGCCCCTGCGTGTGGCACTGACCGGGCTCAGTCATGGACCTGAACTCGCGCCGCTGCTCAAGCTGATGCAGCCGGAGCGGGCGCGGCGCCGCTTGGAGCAACATGCTCAAAATTCATAACTCACTCACCGGCGTCAAAGAAGAATTCAAGCCGCTGATCGCGGGCGAAGTCCGTATGTATGTATGCGGTATGACCAACTACGATTACATCCACGTGGGCCATGCACGCATGCTGGTGGCATTCGATGTGGTGCAGCGCTATCTGCGGTCGCTCGGGTTGAAGGTGACGTACGTGCGCAACGTCACGGACATCGACGACAAAATCATCGCACGCGCCAATGCCACCGGTGAGAAATGGTCGGACCTGGCGCGACGCTTTACCGACGCCATGCACGAGGATTGCGCCGTGCTTGGGCTGCAATCACCCGATCATGAACCGCATGCTACCGCTTACATCGATGCCATCATTGCGATGATAAACACGCTGATCGAAAAAGATTACGCCTATGTGGCGGCCGACGGCGATGTCTTGTATTCGGTCCGCAAGTTTGCGGGCTACGGTAAATTGTCCGGCAAGAATATCGATGATTTGCGCGCCGGTTCGCGCGTCCAGATCGATCAGGTGAAGCGAGATCCGCTGGATTTTGTCCTGTGGAAGGGGGCTAAGCCGGATGAACCATTCTGGCCCTCTCCCTGGGGTGACGGACGGCCCGGCTGGCATATCGAATGTTCCGCGATGTCCACCAGCTTGCTCGGCAATCACTTTGACCTGCACGGCGGCGGCGAAGACCTCAAGTTTCCGCACCACGAGAATGAGATAGCGCAATCCTGCGCGGCCTGCGATACGCAGTTCGTCAACACCTGGATGCACAATGGCTTCGTCCGGGTAAACGATGAAAAGATGTCCAAGTCGTTGGGTAACTTCTTTACCGTACGTGAGGTCCTCAAGACCCTGCGGGCTCCGGAAGTGCTGCGCTTTTTTCTGCTGAGCAGTCATTACCGCGGCCCGATCAATTACTCAGAGGCGCAACTCGCGCAAGCGGATGAGACGCTGCTCGGACTGTATCGGGCGCTCAAAAACGCAGATTCGAACGGGGATGTGAATGATGCTGTGATGCTGGATTTTCGCCGTGTCATGGACGATGACTTCAACACGCCCGAGGCGCTGGCGGTTCTGCAATCGCAGGCGCGCGATCTGAACCTCTCGCAAGATCGCGGCGATAAGGTGCGCGCTGCCAGGGCAGCCGCCACGATTCGCGCGATGGGTTCGATCCTCGGCATTCTGACCTCGGACCCGACTTCTTATCTGCAAAGCGATGCGCGCGCAGCGCTCAACGCTGCGGATGCCGATATCGAACAGATGCTCGCGGCAAGGCGCGCGGCGCGTAAGGCGAAGGATTTTGCGGAGTCCGACCGAATCCGCGCCGTGCTCACGCAGGCAGGCGTGCTGGTCGAGGATAAGCCAGACGGAACAACAGAATGGCGGCGTGCCTGAGGCACGCCGCCATCAATCTACGTTCGGAAACTCGAGATCAATCGTCGGAGTAGGGACGGGAGGCCAGAATGCCTACTGCGAGACCCACGATGGCAGCGATACCAATGACCTGCCAGGGATTTTCCCGCACAAATCCATCGGTTTTCTTGCCATACACCGTCGCTTTATCACTGAATTGACGACCGTATTCGGTAGCCGTATCTTTCAGCTGTGATGCGCCATCCGCTACCGCACTCTTTGCAGCGGCCAGGGCGATCTTCACCTTGGCACGGACGCGTGCGATGTCTGGCGTATCCACATCCTTGAGAGCCTTGGTCAAATCCTCGACGTTATCGAGAAAGTTATTGACCTGACCATTCGCGTAATCGCTCACGTTTCGAGCATTATCTGAAACCGACATATTTCTCTCCTAAACCAACAGTCCTAGGCTCGGCGACCCAAACTCAACAAGAAAGTGACGACCGCGCCGATCAGGAACACGATGAACAAAATTTTCGCGATGCCCGCAGCACCAGCTGCGATGCCGCCAAAGCCGAAAAAAGCAGCAATCAAGGCAATGACGAAAAACACGACAGCGTAATGAAGCATGATCCTTCCTATTTATGATGCAAGCACTTTTGCAGGTGGCGCGATTATTCGAATAGTTCCACTTTGTTGCAGTCGGTGCGCTGCTTTGACTATCGTAGGATTGCGCTCACGGCAATGAACATAATTTTGGTGGTTTATCACACCGCAACCGGTGGCACGGAAACCATGGCCCGCACAGCGGCTGCGGGCGCTGCCGAGGAAGCCAATGACGTCCACGTGATGTTGCAATCCGCGCAGGCCACAAATGCTGAGCACGTTTTGCAGGCTCACGGGTATCTGTTCGCAGCGGCTGAAAATCTTGCTGCAATGGCCGGAATGATGAAAGACTTTTTCGATAGAACGTATTATCCCTGCCTCGAGCATCTGGCCGGGCGTCCGTATGGAACACTGATCTGTGCCGGCAATGATGGCCAGAACGCGGCCCGGCAGATCGAGCGCATCGCTCGTGGCTGGCGACTGAGATCGATCTCAGAACCCTGCATCGTCCAGACACACGCGCAAACTCCGGAACAAATTGCGGCACGCAAGGTCATTGGGGCGCAGGATCTGGCCCGCTGCCGCGAGCTGGGGCGGACTCTGGCAGCCGGCCTGTCCCTTGGCATCTACTGAAGCGCTCCGCGCCCGCCGAAAGCGTCATTCAGGCTTTCAGAACTTCTGCCCGAATTTGATGCCGTAGTTCATCGGCTTCACCGGAAATTCACGGTAGTTCTGCTGGCAGAGTGTCGTGAAGCAGTTGGCGAAGCGCCCGAGTTCACCGCGCCGGTCAAACGCGTTCTCGATATAGGCTTCCAAGTGCCAATTGCTGTGCCCGGTGCCCACGGCAAAGTCCGTGGTCGTAAACCCCGAAATCGTTCCAAAGTTTTCATTCTGTCCAGCTTGGATCGTGGGCAACGTGGCGCTTTGCCCGATCACGCTCACCTGGGCGTAGTTTTTGTAATCGGCATAATCAAATCTATAACGCGCGGTGAAATTGCCTTTGAACTGCGGCGTGACCGGCAGGCGTGTTCCTTTAGGCGTGCCGCCCCCATCCGCCGCCGTCGCTGCGGTGCAACCTGTGAGCAGCTGGCCGGTGGCCGGATCGGTGCCGCAGAAGTTGGTCGAGGTCTTGGCGTCTACGTAGGTGCCGGAGGCCGTCAGCACCAAATGGTCCAGCAGCGCCCACTCGAGCTCGCTTTCCACGCCGTAGACACGGGCGTTGCTGACGTTCTCGATGGAGGTGATGCCGAACAACCCGGTAGTGGCCGCCTGCAGGTCCTTCCAGCGTTCGTAGAAGATCGCACCGTTTGCCCGTACATGATGATCAAACCACGCCGTCTTCCAACCGAACTCGAGATTGGTCAAAGTGTCGGACCGGTATGGTGGTGCGGTGGTCAAACGATTGACGCCGCCGGGTCTGAAACCGGTGGAGTAGGTCGCGTATATCATTCGATCCGTATCGATCTCATACGACAGGTTGACGCGGTGAGTTTCGCCGTCCTCCACCACCTTGGCGTTGACGTCCACGCAGGGTCGATTGCCCGTGACGGGCAATACGACCGGTACACCGCCGGGGGCATCGCAGCCTTTTTTTGCATTGAATTCGTAAGACTGAAAGCCGAAAAACCCATAAAGGGTATTTTCCACCCAGAACTTGCGAATGCCCGCGCTCAGATGCAGATGATTAGGAATAAGGTCGGCCGTCATATCGCCGAATACCGCGTAATCACGATCCGTACGGTCTTGCTGACTGAGGTAAACAGCGCCCGGCGACCCATCCACGCTTTGAAAGTAATAACTTCCGTAAGCGAGGCCTTCATTCAAATCGTTCAGGTGGAAGTCGGCCCGGATATCGTCGGTCTGACGCTGATAGAACACTCCGGCCGTGCCACGAACGGGCCATTCGGCGGGCGAATTGAGACGAAACTCGTGATTTTGTTTCGTATAGCGATCGCGGTTGGCCGTGTGCTGCGTCGGATCGAGTACCTGCCCCGCGTTGTTATAGGCCCGGTCGCCGTTACGGCCACCCGCCAATCCATAATAGTCGTACGACACGGTGTAACCCGAATAGTCCACCAGATTATCGACTTTGCGTTGCAGCCAACCACCGCTGTAGAGCAGTTCCCAATTGCTGATCTTGCCCTGAACGGTCAGTGATGACTGATACCACGTGTCGTTGTTGTACGGCGTGGTGAAATCGCTGACGTTCAGATGCTGCGCGTCCGTTCCGGTGGTGAAATCGCCGGTCGCTTTCTGGCTCTGCAGGATGAGGGCCGGCGTGATCGACCAGTTGTCGTTGAGATCGATTTTTAACGCGGCGCGGCCGCCGCCGCTGCCGACATCGTTGAAGTGGCGTCGGGCAATCGCATAATTGTTGACGGTAGTCGGGCATACAGAACCCGGCGTGACGCCGTCACCGGCCACGGCGGCGACGCAGCCCGCTGGGTAATTTCCAGGCGCAGAGGGACCCGCTGGCGTGGGGTCACCGTCCGGCGCGAAGCGCTGATAGTTATACGCCGTGGGCACGTTGTTGATGTAACCGCCCGCATAGTCGTAATAGCCCACCAAACGTACGGCCATGAAGCTCGTGAGCGGAATGTTGACGAAACCCTCGACTGTACCGCCGCCGTTACCGTGTCCGTATCGGTCGGCCTTGATGTCGTAACCTGCAGAGAATGCAGTAGGGTCGGGCTTATTAGTGATGATGCGCAAGGTGCCGGACAGCGAACTGGCGCCGTACAAGGTTCCCTGCGGACCGGCCAGAGCCTCGACCCGGGCGATGTCATACATGTGGATGTCGAGAGTGTTGCCGATGGTAGTCACCGGCATTTCGTCGAGATAGGTACCGGTGCCGGGCGCCGAACCGGCGTGGAGACCGTCCGAACCCGTGCTGATGCCGCGAAAATAAACTTCAGCCTGGCTCGGACCCAGCGACTGGTAGCTCACGCTCGGCAGCAGCTTCACGTAGTCATCGAAGCTCTTGACCTGATGCTCTTCGAGGGTTTGCTGACCGAGAACAGCGAGGCTGATCGGCACCTTCTGCAAGTCTTCCGTCCGCTTCTGCGCAGTGACGGTGATTTCCTGGAGCGATCCTTCATCGGCGGTGCCGGCTGTGTCGGCGGCATGCGCGGTTACGGCGACCATCGCGGTCGCAAGCGGCATGCCGGCCCAGTTGTTGCGGCGGCGTGCGAGCTTCCTCTTTCGGCTGCGTGTCATCCTTTCATCCCTCGTCTTTTTTTCGCCGACTCCCCACTCGAGGTTATGACACAACCGCGTCGCATTTAAAACTTAATAGTGCGGCACCTCCGGATATTTTGTCAGCACCTCACCCAGTGCATCCCGCAGGGGTGTCAGCCACCGTTCAAAGTGGCGCCAATGGTCCATTCCCTCACGGAAGATGGGCCTGCGCACTTGCTGAGCGCTGGCCGTGCGCACCGCGCGTTCGTTCTCATAGAACTTGAGACACGCGTCCTCGAACGGCAACCCGCAATAGGCAAGCAAGGCGCGCACCTCATATTCGGTGTCTTCGACCATTCGTTCGTAGATCACCCGGTGCACGGCGCCCGGCACAACCGCGTCAAAATGTGCCATCAGTTCGACGTAGTCGCAGTAGTGTCGGGCGATGTTTTGCAGGCTGTAGCTGAATCGCTGACCATGGGCGAAATTCTGTTTGAAGCCGGAAAAGCAACAGGCCATCGGATGGCGGCGCGCATCGATGATCTTGGCATTCGGCAATACCAGACGAATCAGGCCGATATGCAAGAAATTATTCGGCATTTTGTCGATGAAAAAAGGCTTGCCGGTGCGTCGCTGAATGCGGGTGTCCGCGATGAATTGATCGCCTGATGCCCGACAATTCTGCGCAGAAAGCGTGCCCAGCAGCTCCGGATAGTCGCGCGCACCGCCCTTCGGACCGCGCAACTGCGCAGCCAGGTTCATGATGTGCGGTAACTCCATGGTGCCCTCGACCTGCGAGTGACTCGCAAGTATCTGCTCGATCAAGGTCGATCCAGAGCGCGGCAGTCCGACAATGAAGATTGGATCAGGCGCTGGGCTGCCAAAGCCGGCGCGCTCGCGGAAAAAGCCGGGCGTCAGCGACGCTTTGCTGCGGCGGACGTGTTGGGTGGTGTTATCCGGGTCGTAGCCGACCTGCGCGAGCCGGAGCGCATTGCCCACCAAATAGTGCTGGAAAGATTGCGCGTAATCCTGCGCATCCTCGAGGGCCTTGGCGCAGGCAAAGTGAAATTGCGCCTTGGCTTCATCGGCCACTTGCGGGCTGCCGAGTTTCGCGCGCATCTGCGTCAATTCG
>CAZZZU010000045.1:0-32319 GCA_964658805.1 uncultured Steroidobacteraceae bacterium | reverse complement strand
CCATGCCTTGATATCGGTAGCGCTCAAAAAATAGCTCACTGAAAAGGCCATGAGCGCCCCGAGCACGTTGGCGAGTCCCATGCTGGCCTCGAGCCACGAGGCGATACGGCCGCGCTCGGCGACATCGCCGGTTTCGAGCAGGTAGGCGGTCGTGCCGCCCACTTCACCGCCGGCGGAAAAGCCCTGCAGCAGTCTGCCGAACAAGAGCAGTATCGGCGCGGCAATGCCGATCGATGCGTACGAGGGTGAGCAAGCGATCACGCCGGTGCCGGCTGCCATCATCAAAATGGTGAGAGTGAGTGCGGCCTTGCGTCCGGCACGATCGCCGTAATGACCGATGATGATCGCGCCGAGCGGCCTTACTACAAAACCTAGCCCGAAAAAAAGAAAGGCCTTTACCAGCTGCAGATCGGCGCCGCCGGGTGGAAAGAAATTGTCCGCAATGGCCGCGGCGAACAAGGCATAGACGGTAAAGTCGTACCACTCCAGCATATTGCCGATGGAGGTGGCGACGATGGTGCGCGTTTTGTAAGTGGCGGCACTCACCACCACCGGCGCTATGGATGCGGATGTACGGGACTGAATACAGGCACCAGCAGGTAATGACGGGCAAGTTGGCCGTAGCCGCGATAGACAAACTCGCCGTTGCCGGCAAGCAGCGCGCGCCGATTCTCGCGATAGAAACGGGGGATTTCATACCACGGCATGGTTGGCTTGAAGTGATGCACGACATGCAGGTTGTTGTAGAGATAGAGCATCCCCATGACGACATTGGACTCCACTGCCGCAGTACGCTGTTGCGTATCCTCCGCGGCGCGGTGTTCGGTAAAAGCGCGCAACAGGGAAAGACTCATGCCGGGGTAGGCCACCAGCAGGCAGTACTGCCACCAGGGAAAACCGCAGACACCGGAGATGAACCAGAACAGCGCCGCGACCGCGATGCCATGCAAGGCCCAATGCGGCAGGTGGCTGAAATCGCCGGTTGCGACGCGCCGGGTTTCTTTGCTGACCAGAATCCACAGGCGCAGCGCGGGACCGATCAGCAATCGACCGAGCATGGTCTGGTTGAACAGCAGCAAGCCGCGCCGCACGCGGCCCATGTGCTGCCAGTCGACCGGCGACACGTAATAGGATTCCGTATCGACGCCCGGCACCGTGAGGTTTACGTCGCGATGATGCGTGGTGTGACTCTTGCGGTAGAGCGGGAAGGGAAACCAGAGCCCCAACGGTGGAAACACCACTGCAATGCGTACCCAGGGCGGCACACCCCGGAAGGAATGGATGGCTTCGTGCTGCAGCGAAAAGTGCCAGGCCAGCAAATAGGCGCCGACCGGCATGATGACCCACCACGGCAGCCATGCGTGGTACCAGATGAGGGCGGCCCAGGCCGAATACAGCACGACGGCGACCAGCCAGGTCGGGCCGTCATATCGGAAAAAAGCGCTGCGCGGCTGCATGCGTCGATCTTACACAAGGAATGCAGCGTGAATTGCGCCGGCCAGTGCATGGGCCTGCCAAAACGTGCGCGTCACCGCATAATTCATTGCGAGCGCGTCGTATGCCACGGGCTCGAGCCGGACGAAGCCCCGCAGGAGCAGCCGGTCGAGCAGGGGCCGGCATTCGGCATCTTGCGCTGCCAGCAGAAAGGCCTCCTGCAGCGCGGCCGGAACTGCCTGTGAGGCGACCAGAGGCGGGATGACCGTGCGAGCGGTGCGGCCGACGATGCGCAGGCGCGAGGTCAGGTCAGTCCGGGATTGCTGCAGCAGGCACCACGCGTAGGCATCGACCGGCGCGACGTCGGCGCGACCGTCGAGCACCGCCTGCACCACCCCGAGCGGGGTGATCTGCGGCGCGATCAGCTCTGCGAACGGCGGAAAAGACTGCGCTTGCGTCATCAATGCGTGCAGGGCGGCGACGCAGCCTGACTGCGACATCGGCTCGGTGAAGGCGATCCGGCCGCCAAAGGTGTCTTCCAGATGCGTAAAGCCGCTATCTGCTCGGACGACGAACTCGCTCCAATATTGCGGCAGGCCACGGAATGCGGCGGGCGACGGTACCGGCACCGCCACGAGTTCCGGACGATGCGTGGCGCAGGCGTAGGGCAGACCACACATAAACACCGCCGCCTTGTCCGGGCGTTGCCATAAGTCATTGATGGCGGCAGGAAACGGATGCTCGATGTAGTCGATAGGCAGACCGGAACGACGCACGATCACTTCGAACAATGCGCGCCAGGCTGCACCCGGCGCCGGATCGACCGAGTACATGCGTGCGTTGGTAATCACGGCGGCCCGGGATCGGGTGGGAAGAAAGCGCTCGCAGAATGGTCGCGGATGAAAGACGCCGCCACTTCGTGAATGGGCTGGGTCGCCACGGTCGCGCCCACCCGGTTGAGCGGCACCGCTTCGCGAAAGGCGCTCAAGACCGCGGTCGCCGGGGCGCCGAAGGTGCGGTTGGCCTTTTGCGCCTTGCGCAAATCGAGCCAGAACGTGCCGGTGAGCAAGTCCTCCGCCAGCAGATCGACCGTGTCGCGTACCACCGCGCGCGCGCGGGTCACCTTGAGACGGGTCTGCGTCTGCAGATCCTCGACAGTTTGAATCAACGCACTGCCCTCGGGGGGCACCGGATTGATCAGCCCTTGAATCTCCTGCATGAGCGCGGTGGCATCGATCTCGCTGCCTTCCGTCAAATGAAATCTGCCCGGTTCACCCGGTGTTTCGTCGGAGCTGCCGATGATGGTGAAAAACTTGTTGGTGAATCGCAGCATGCGCTGGACCACGGCGATGTCCATGTTGGCCATGGCGATGGTGAAGGCTTCGATCTCGTTCGCCATGGGATAGGGGTCCCAATTGGCGCTCGAGACGATGTAGCCGTGCTGGTAGTGATTACGAGCGCTGCCCTTGATGTAGAACTGCGACATCTGCGGCGTGGCCAGTTCCCAGGAGTCGGTCGGCGACGCGCCCACCAGCACAGCGGGGTTGTGATCCGAGGAGTTCATCTGGACCCGCGCAACGTCCCGCAATTGTGCCCAGGCATGCCAGGCGGATCCCTGGCGGATCGAGGAGGCGCGCAGACTTTCCGGGTCTTGGATGATGCGGTTGTCATCGAGGTCGAACAGATAGCTGCCTTTCAGCATCTCGAGCACGCGCGCGGCGTCCCAATTCAGCCACTTGAAAGGCCGGTTGACCTGCACCGGCAGTGACAACGGTGAGACGCTGCTGTTCATGCCGTTCAAGTCGATGGCGTAAGTCAGGTCCGCCCACGCCAGCGCCTCGCGCGCGTCATGCAGCAACAGTGCCACCTGGCCCGTGGCGTAGGCATTGGTGCTCTCGAGTTCGCTGTCATCCGCGCCGAACGGCGCCAGCGGCTCGAGTCCCGCCTGCTCGAGCGCCTCGGCGGCGGTCATGCGCTTGCCGCGAAAGTACGCATTGCCTGCGCCCACCATGGTGGCGCCGACATTGGTGAACGGGCCCAGGTCACCCTCACCGACGGTACCACGTGATTGCACCACGGGCGTGATGCGTTCGTTGATGAGATCGAGCAGGCGCTGCGTCAGCGCCGGGCTTGCAGCTTCGAACGTCATCGTATTGGCGCGCACCACCAACATCGCGCGAACGATTTCTTCTTCGCTGATCTCCGGTCCCATGCCTGCCAGCGCGCCGCGCTTGAAAACTGCCAGCTGCCGCTGCTGGAGAAATTTTTTGTTGGCCGGCGCGAGCGGATCGCCCGAAAAAATGAATTTTTCGCGGCCTGACCCTGAGCCGCGATTGAACCAGTACACCGAGACGCCTTCCGCTGCGGCTTCGAGCAATAAATCGTGCGCGTCCGCGGAGCGCTGGCGCGCTTCCTTACTCAGCGCCACCTTGGCGCCATGACGCGCCACATCGACGACTTGTTCGACCGTCAGATCCTTGCCGGTGAGCAGGACCGTGGTGTCGGCCCGCGTCGGCGTGATGGGTTGGTAAGGCGGCGCGGTGGGGGCAGCGTGTCCCGCGCCGCTGGACAGCAGCCACAGGCCTATCGTGGTCCACAACCCTGCGCGATCACACTTCATTAATGGGAAGCCTCCTGCCAAAACTGAAACGTAGGGAATAGAGCACCAGCAGCAATCCAAGACTGATGAGACCGAACACCAGGGGAGTGCGTTGCGCCGGAATGAATCCCATGGCAATTACGATGGCGAGCATCGCGGCGATGCTCGCATAGGTCAGGTACGGATAGGCCCACATGCGGATCAGCAGCAGGGTCGGCGCTTCCTTTTCGAGGCGGGCACGCAGTCGCAGTTGCGACAGGGCGATCGACAGATAGACAAAGATGGCTACCGTGCCGTAGGAATCGACGAGGAATGCAAAGACGGTATCGGGCGAGACATAAGACATGATCACGGCGGCGTAGCCAAACACCGTGCCGATGAGAATGGCCCGTGTGGGCACGCCGCGGCCGTTGAGTTTGGCGAGGCCCGTGGGCGCGTCGCCGTGGCGCGTGAGTGCGAACAGCATGCGCGACGATGCATACAGACCTGAATTCAGCGCGGACAGCACGGCGGTGAGCACCACGGCATTCATGATGTGGGCGGCGCCGGGGATGCGCATGGCATGCAGGGCGCTGACATACGGCGTCGCTATGCCGGCGGCGTTCCAGGGCACGAGACACACCACCAGCAAGATGGAGCCGACGTAGAAGAACAGCACGCGGCTGATGACCGAGTTCGTCGCTGTTGCAACCGCCTTGGCCGGCTCCGCCGTTTCCGCTGCCGACACCGCGACGATTTCGGCGCCAAAATAAAAGCCGGTCGCGGCCACGGCGCCCGTCAGGATGGGCAACAGTCCATTCGGTGCAAAGCCGCCATGCGCGGTCAGGTTCTGTACCCCGGCGAGGCTGCCGGGCATGACGCCGGCGACGTAGGCTGCCGCGAGGATGAGAAAAACGACGATCGCGGCCACCTTGATGGACGAGAGCCAGAACTCGAATTCGCCGAACGATTTGACCGATACCAGGTTCGTGATGGTGAGGAGCAGCAGCAGGCCGAGGCTCACCGCCCACGACGGCGCCTCGGGATACCAATAGCGCACGAGATCGGCGCCGGCGACTGCCTCGAGCGCCACCACGATCACCCAGAAATACCAATACATCCAGCCTGTGATGAAGGCCATCGCGTTGGCGACGGCGGGGTGATCGCGCCAGGCGATGCGTGCATACTCGTAAAACGAACCGACCGTCGGCACCGCCACCGCCATCTCACCGAGCATGCGCATCACGAGCACCACCAGCAGCCCCGTGATGGCGAACGACACGACCGCGGCTGGCCCGGCGGCTTTGATCACGACGCCGCTGCCGACGAACAGTCCCGCGCCGATGACCCCGCCGAGCGCGATCATCGACATATGCCGCTGTTTCAGGCTGTGGCGAAGCTCATCCGCCATCAAGCGCGTCCTTCCAGGACGGCGAGCGGACCCAGGTAGTCGCGGTAATGCTGCCACCGGCCGATGGCCTGCATATTGATTTTCTGTCGCACCTGCCAGCGGCTGGCCGTGAGCACCTCGCGGCGTACGGATTGAAAGTCGAGGCACGCGGGGTCCCAGGGGAGTTCGAGAAACGCGAGCATGCGACGCGTCCAACCTTCTTGGTCTGCAACCAGGGCCTCGTAGGGCACCTCGAGCCACGCATGTGGTGGCAGCACCGTGCTCCAGTAATTAGTAATGCGCAGGTATTCGCCGTAAAAATGTGCGAGGTTGCCGAGGTCGTTGGCATACGCACCCATGGCCACAAAGTTCTGAAAGTAGATGGACAGGCAGGTATCAAGGGGATGCCTTCGCACATGAATGATGCGCGCACCCGGCAAGGTGGCGTGTATCAGTCCTGCGTAGAGAAAGTTCGCGGGCATCTTGTCGATCACTCGTGCAGCCGGTCGCGACTGCGCCGGCAGTCGCTGCAGGTAGGACTGTGCGAGTTCCGGTCCGGGTGCGAGTCCGGCGCTAAATGCGGCCTCCCAGAAAGCCAGCTCGCCCGCGCCAAAGGCCAGCGGATGCGACGCCAGGATTTGCTCGGTCAGCGACGTGCCCGACCTGGGCATGCCGACGATGAACACAGGCGTTTGCGAATCGGCAGCCGCGTCCTCGCCACGCGGTATCGACGCTGCCGGGAATCGCTGCAGAATGTCATCGACACGCCGTGTGAGCACGGCAGGGTCATACGCGCTGGTGTAGCGCTTGGTCAGTTCGTTGGCGTGACGAAAATGGTTGAAGGCCGCATCGTACTGGCCGAGGTCATCGCAGAACTTGCCGAGTGCAAAACGCAGCGTAATTTCGTCAGCGAGCACCGGTTTGACCGCTAGCGCGGCCTGCGCCTGACGCTGCCAGTCGGCGTCGGCGGCCGTCATCTTGCGCTGGGCGATGCCATTCAATGCCGGCACGAAGGTCGGATTGATCGCAAGCGCGCGCTGAAACAGCTGTTCCGCCGCGGCGAACTCACCGCGATCGGCGCAGAGTTCACCCGCCTGAGTGAGCGCCTCGGCGAACTCGGGCTGAATGGACAATGCCATGCGGCAACTCGCCTCGGCCGCAGCGGCGTCGGCCTGCATGCGATGGACGGAAGACAGGCCAAGATGCGCCAGGGCGTAGCCCGGCTGCAACGCGAGCGCCTGGCGATAACTCAAGCCGGCTTCCTCGATGCGCCGCAGTTCGAGCAACACGCTGCCCAGATTGCAATGACTCTCTGCGCGGCGTGGATCGACTTGTACAGCGCGTGCGTACGCACGCAGTGCGCCGTGGCGATCGCCGATATCACGCAACACCGATCCCAGGTTGTTGAGCGCATCGACGGAGCCGGGGTCGCGGGTCAGCGCAGTTTGATAACTTTGGATGGCGGCGCCTGGTTGTTTCAGCGCCGACTGAATCATCCCGAGGGTGTTATGCGCAGCGCTCGAGTTCGGAGCGAGCTTGATGGCCCGCTGAACATGACTGAGCGCTTCGGGCAGGCGGCCGATATGCCGCAGCACATTTCCAAGATTGCAAAGGATATCTGGCTCATCCGGGCTGATCGCGAGCGCCGCCAGATAACGGCTGGCTGCCTCATCGTAGCGGCCCAGTTCCAGGAAGGCATTGCCGAGATTGTTGTGTGCCTCGAGCAGGCGCGGGTTGAGCTGCAGCGCCTGCTGGTAAAACGGTACTGCTTCGCCGGGTTGCCGCAGCGCCCGCAGCGAATCCCCCGCACCGACCAGCGCGTCGGTGTTACGCGGCTCGAGCTCGATGGCCCGGCGCAGGCTCGCGAGGGCGGGTGCCCACTGACGCCGCTCGTTCAGCGCCTCGCCCAGGCTCGTATGGGCTTCGGGATCCTGCGGCCGCAGTTCAGCGGTCTTGCGTAGCGAGGCCTCCGCGTCCTTGCCCTGACGTAGCAGTGCAACACCATGGATTTTCCAGAGAATACCTTCGGCAGGATGGCGACTCAGCAAAGCCCGCGCCCGCTCCTCAGCCTCGCGACAGTGATCGTTGTTGAGCAGCGCCACGAGTGCGCTGATCTCGCCGCTAGGCAGCGGGCCAGGCGTCTCGGTTGACTTCAATTGCGGTAGCGGCGCAGCGCGTCGCCTAATGCGTTCTGGAGCGGGCCCAGCCACGGCTCGAAATTTTTCCATTGATCGAGTCCGTCGCGATTGATCGGCTGCCGAACCTGCTCCGAACTCGCCGTACGGATGCTGCGCACCGTCTTGTGAAAGTCGACGCATTGCGGCTCGAACGGGAGATCACAGAATTCGAGCAAACGTCGCACGTTTCCTGCCAGGTCGTCGACCACCTCTTCGTGCTGTACGCGCAGCACCCACCCCGGCAAGGCGCGATCCCAATGGCGCATCAATTCAAGATAGGTGCGGTAATACCGCGCGATATCTTCGATGCTGTAAGTGAACTCCTGGCCACTCGCAAACAGCTGTTTCAAATTGCTGAAGCAGCACGCGACCGGCTCACGTCGTGCGTCAATGATTTTCGCATTCGGCAGCATCATACGAATGAGCCCCAGGTGGCGAAAGTTATTCGGCATCTTATCGATGAAGTAAGGCAGGGCTCGGCCCTGGCTGCGGTAAATTCGGGTGGCCTGGAGATAGCGTTCACCCAGCCGGCGCACGTCCACGTCGGTCAGCTCTTCGAGCACGCGCGGATAGCGGGCTTCATCCGGCTCGGGATCCCGGCCACGCAGGCCGGCGACGAGCTGCTGAACGGTCGCCAGTTCCTGCGTGCCTTCGACCTGCGAATGCGACGCGAGGATTTGTTCGAGCAGCGTTGATCCCGAGCGTGGCAGCCCAACGATGAAGATGGGATCCGGATCTGGCGCACCCCAGCCGCGCCGCCGGACAAAAAACTCCGGCGTGCAGATTTCGATCTGCCGACGTGTATTAGCCTCGATGAGGTCGGGCTGATAGTGGCTCTCCGCACGCTTGAGTGCATTACCCATCTGGTAGAAGCGGAACGACTCGGCAAACTCGCCGCGGTCCTCCAGGCCTTTGGCTAATGCAAAGCACAGGTGATAGCGGTCGGCCTGCGCAAGGTTCGGTTCGGTATGGGCGGTGCGCAAACGTGTCAGTTCTTCGGCCGTAAACCGATAGGTCTTGAGGTTTGCAAGACTCCAGTACGCATCGCCGAAGTTCGGCCGGCACTCGGCGGCCTTGCGATAGGCCTCGATGGCCGCATCACGCTGCCCCATCGTCTTCAGGCCGTGCGCGATGGATAAATGCAGGTCTGCGTCCGCCGGGGTGTTTTGGAGGAGGTCGCGATATAGGCTGACCGAGCGTTCCTGTTCGCCCAAGCCCACTGCCGTGGTGGCATAGAGCATCCGCAAGCCTCGATCCGCCGGCGCGTCCCGCAACAGCTGGTCGAGTTCGCGGCGTGCGTCCTGGTAGCGATGCAGCTCGAGCAGCACTTCGGCGTATTCCCTGCGCGCGGTGCCATAGGTCGGTGCCAGCTCGAGAACGGCAGCCAACAACACTTCCGCATCGTCGAACACCTTGCGGGCGACTCCGATACGCGCGAGCAAACGCATGGCTTCCACGTGATCGCCCTGACTTAAGAGAAATGCCCGCACCAACGATTCGGCTGCATCGAGATCACCGTCCATGAAGAGGCCAGTCGCCGTCACGACGTCGGCTGGCACTTTTTGCAGAGATGCGACATGACCTGCCGCCATTGCGCGGTTCTCCGCTTGCCCCGTCATGCGATACAGGCCTTCGAGCATGGCCCAGCTCGCCGGCAGTGCATGATTCAAATTCACCGCCTGCAGGAATGCATCGATGGCCTGAGGCGCCTGTTTGTAGAACACGTAGCAGTTGCCGCGTTCTTCAAACAAGCGGCTGAAACGCGGATGAAATTTCTCGAGTTGCGCAAGCGTCGTCAGCGCCAGCGGAATGCGACCGAGAAATCGCTGGGCGACGGCTGCGAACAGCAAGGCATCCCGATGGTCGGGGGCGGTTTCGAGCAGCGCGTTGGCGGCGGAGAGCGCCTCGGCAAACTGTTGCTGCCGGAGCAGCGCCCGGATTTGTGCTGCAGCGCTGGAAACCATTAGCGCTCCAGAAAAAGAAAGGGCGGACGCGCACGTCCGCCCCCGAGTCTACTAGAACTTATAGCCGACCTGCACCGACAACGTGCGCGGCCGCAGCGGCACTTCCGATTTGATGAACTGACCGGACGAAGTGAACGTGCTCGCATCCGAATTGAAGAGATTGTTACCAACGAGCGCGGCCGTCCAGGCGTCCCGCGACACACCGAGGGAAGCGTCGTAGGTGGTGTAGCCCGGCATGGTGTATTTACACAATGTCGTGGTCGGTGTCGGCGAGCAATTCGCACTGCTGCCGTCCGGAAAACTCTCCGGTTCGTTACGCTGCGAGCCGATGTGATTGGCACCGACGCTGACATAGGATCGGTATTCGCCGAAACTGATGTCATAGCGCGCCCGCAGGTTGAATTGCAATTCCGGCGAGAAAGCCGGCGTCGTGCCAAGCACCCCATACGGATTCGTATACGGCGCACCCTTGATCTGCGTGATGCAGGTGCCGAGCGGTGTGGGATTGCCGGCCGAGGGCACATTGCTGGACAGGCAGGGTGCGTTGGTCTGGCGCGAGGTGTTGTACGACGCCGAGCCGTTGATGGTCAGGCCCGTGAACGGCCGTGTGACCAACTGCAGTTCGCCGCCTTTGATGGTGTAGCTAGGTCCGTTGACTACGAAGGTCGTGTTACCGAGGTGCGTCGGGTCGAACAGCGGCAGCTGAATGCTGTTCCAGCGCATCAGGTAAGCGGAGCCGTTCAGCTGCACGCGGTGGTCCAGGAACTCGCTCTTGAACCCGACTTCGTTGTTGATCAGGGTGTCGGACTTGAAGCCCACCGGCTTGTAGTACTGGCGAGTGGCCTTGGCGGTCGTGTACGGCGCCACGGCCGACTGGATCGGATCCTCGCCGGGGAGGGAATTCGTGCGGTTGAAACCGCCCGGACGAAAGCCCTGCGAGAAAGTGTAGTAGGCCAGGATGTCGGGAGTTATATGCCACGTGATGTTGCCACGGGCACGCGAACCGCTTTCTTTCTTGTGCAAGTTGATGGGAAAGCCGCATCCGCTCGCGGCCGTGCAGGCGCCATTCGGGACGTTGAGTGCGACGGGGAGTGACTCGGTGTAGTACTCCGAACCAACCTCGTATTCGCCATAGTGATACAGGCGATCACCGGCGCTGATGGTCAATACCTTCGGAATGATGTCGAAATCGGCATTGAAGAAAAAGGCGTACTGCGTGTAGCCGCGGTGTACGTCTTCGCCGAACGCGGTGTTCGTGCCTTCGCGCAACGTGGGTGTGTTCGCGACCGTGCCCGGCAAGGGACCGACCGCCGAGGTGCAGTCCGGACCGCCGGCAAGCGATGTCGCGAGGTTCGCCGCGTTGCACTGCGGAATCGGCAGGTAGTTGAAATTCATGTCGTCACGAATGTCGAACTTTTCCCAGTACGCGCCTGCGAGGCCGCGCAAGCGCCAGTCATCCGGCGAGCTGAAACGAACTTCGTGGCTCTCGTGCGTGTTCTCGACGGAATCGTGCCAATTGCCCACCGGCGAATAGCAGGTGGTCGGCTTCGGCGTGATGAAGTACGCGGCGCCTGCGCCGGTGCAGGTGTAGTAGGCGCCGCCCGCGCTGCGCAGATAGTTGGAGTAATCCGACTGCTGCTCGATGTGGCGTGTCATGAAGCTGCCGGTATAAACCGCTTTGACGATGTTGGCGATGTCGCCGTTCAGCGTCCACGCCGTGCTCTGATATTTGTCCTTGTTGTACGCCGGACTGAAGGCGGCAACCTGATAGGGCTTCAATGCAACGCCGTTCGGATCGTTCGGATACTCAGAAAAGTAACCGTCGGATTTCATGTTCTGGTAGTTCTGCTGCACCAAAGCATTCCAGTCGTCATTGATTTTCCACAATGCCGAGAGGCGGAAGCCGTCATACACCACGGGGTTCTGATTGTTCTGGACCAGGGCAGCGTTGCTCGCCACCGGGCTGTTGCCGTATTGAGTGGTCGACAACACGTTGTCGATATAGCCGCCGCGGTGGTCGGTGAAAATCGTGCCGCGAATGGCGAGCACGTCCTGTATGACCGGCACGTTCAAGGTCGCGTTGGCACTGGTGCTGGGGTCGCCGCCGCGCGCGGTGATCCCGTAGGACGCATTCACGCTGCCTTCCGTCGCAGTGACGTTCGGCTTATTGGTAATGTATCGCACTGCGCCCGCCTGGGCGCCGCCGCCGAACAACGTGCCCTGCGGACCTTCCAGCACCTCAACGCGCTCCATGTCGACCATGTAGACGTCATTGTTGCGTGCCGGGAACTGCATCGACTGGTCGTCGAGGTACAGGCCGACGTTCGGGAACGGCGCCGTCGTCGACTGCGATTGGTTGCCCGAGCCGCCGGAGCTCAAGCCGCGGATGAAAATATTGCCGCCGCCCGGCACGTTGCCGCTGAACGTGATGTTCGGCGTGTACTTAATCAGGTCGTCAAAGGTCTGGACGTGCAGTTGTTTGAGGGTGTCACCCGTGATGGCCTGGATGGTGATGGGGACGTTCTGAATATTCTCGGTGCGGCGTTGTGCCGTCACCTGAATTTCCTGGATTCCTTCGTTATCAGTGGTGTCGGCATCAGCAGCGAGGGCGGCTCCGGCGTAGCCGGCGGCACAACTGCCAAGAATCGCCGCGATCGCATACGACAGCTTTGGATTTGAATACATTTGTCATCCCTTTGTAATTGAGCACTGCAGAATCAATTTTTTTATAGCGTAGGAGAATAGCATCGCGGCTAAGCAAAGAATCTCCTATTCGATGCGCGACCAGTACTGGTCGAAATGCGACCAACACCCGCTGACGCTTTTAACATGCTCCAAAGCGGAGCCTTGATAACAAGCAAGCTGTCCGACTCGGTGCATTCATCTTAGCCCAGCGGACGGTTTACCATTTCAAGATGAAGGTTGCCATCGCGCGGATAAGGATTCGCTGCCGCAACGTCCTCATTGAGTTCCACGCCAAGTCCCGGCAAGCCTGACGGAATGACGTAGCCCGCTTCCCATTGGATGGGGTTTTTAAGGACCTGCGCGTGGAAGCCGCCCCACTGCTGGATGCTCTCCAAAATGAGAAAATTTGGCGAACAGGTCGCCAATTGAATGTTGGCGGCGCCGACGATGGGGCCGCAATACAGGTGCGGCGCGATCTGTGCGTAATGCACTTCAGCGAGCGCCGCGATCTTCTTGGCCTCGAGCAGGCCACCAACCCGGCCGAGGTTCATTTGCAGGATGTTGGCGGCGCCACAGGCGAGCACCCGCGCAAACTCATATTTGGTATTCAAGCGTTCGCCGGTTGCAATAGGAATGCGCACGGCGCGTGCGACGAGCGCCATCTGCTCGGGCATTTCCGGCGGCACGGGCTCTTCGAACCAGAGCGGATCGTAGCGTTCCAGCAGGCGCCCCAGGCGGATCGCGCCTGAGGTCGTGAACTGCCCGTGAGTCCCCAATAGCAGGTCGGCCTTGGTGCCAACTGCCTCGCGTACTTGGCGGGTCAGGCGCACAGTGCGCTCGAGCTGTTCCTGCGTCGGCTGACGCGGGTCGTAGGCCGAAAATCCGCCGGTGGGATCGAATTTGAGGCCGGTGAAACCTTGCGCCACGTATTCCGCCGCGCGTTCGGCGGAACGATCTGCATCGGCATAAAAGTCATCGCCTTCGCCCGCTGCCGGATACAGATAGGTGTAAGTGCGCAATCTCTCGTGTACCCTGCCGCCGAGCAGATTATAGATGGGCTGATTCACGGCCTTGCCGACGATGTCCCAGCAGGCCATCTCGAGGCCGCTGATGACAGCGACCAAAGAATTATCCGGACGCATCGAAAATCCGGATCCATAGCTTTCCCGCCAAAACGATTCAATGTTGAAAGGTTCGCGCCCATACAATCTGCGGGCAAACAGATCTTCGATCATCGCGGCGATGACCGTCGGGCCGAAAGTCGCGGCGTAGACCTCGCCGACTCCTTCGATGCCGCAACGGGTCTTGAGCTTGAGGAAAACGAAATAATTTCCGCCATAGCTCGGCGGCGGATTGGCGACGATGAATACCTTGACGCTGTCGAGTTTCATGACCCACCCTCCAAAATGAGATCCGCCGCTCGTTGCGCCACCATCAACGTGGGCGCGTGCGTGTTGGCGGACGTGACGGTCGGAAACACCGAGGCATCGACCACGCGCAAGCCCTCGAGACCGTGAACCCGCAATCGCGCATCCACTACCGAATCAGACGCCGACTGCCCCATGCGGCAAGTGCCGACGGGGTGGTACACCGTAGCAGCGCGCGCCCTGAAATCGGCCAGCATATCGCCTGCGCTCATCACGTCGAGATCCGGCGCGATGGGTGACGCGATGATGCCGCGCATGGCGCGCGAGCGTGCGATCGATTGCAGCGCCCGGGCGCCTTGCACCACGTCGCTGCAATCTTTTTCCGTGGATAAGTAATTCGGCGCTATCCGCGGCGGCGCGCGGAAGTCGTTGCTCACGATATCGATGCGGCCCGTGCTGGTGGGTCGGGCCGGCTGGAAGCACAGATAAAAACCGGAAAACGTGTCGAGCGCAATGCGCTTGCGACGGGCGTCCCCGGTACCGTAGGTGACCGGGTTGAAATACAGCTGAGTATCGGCGTGCGCGGCGGCGGGGTCGGCACGCACGAAGCCGCCGAACTGGTTGACGCTGAGCGATAAAGGGCCGCGGCGCGTGAGCAGATACTGCAGCCCGGCGCGCAGCCGACCGTGGGCGCCGCGCAGGACATCGTTCAAGGTAGGCTGCGTGGCGCGGTAGGAATAAACGGCCGCAAGGTGATCCTGCAAGTGGCCGCCGACATTGGAATTGTCGATTCTGGGCTCGATGCCCGCGGCACGCAGCGTCGCCGCCGGTCCGATGCCCGACAGTTGCAGAAGTTGCGGTGAGTTGACCGCCCCGGCACATACCAGCACTTCGCGTGCCGCCGAGGCGTCGTGCACTTCGTTGCCACGATGGTAGGTGACGCCGACCGCGCGGCCTTGCGCGATACGGATTTTGCTGATCCAGGCGTGGGTCTCCAGCAGGAGATTCTGACGTCGCAGCGCGGGCCGCAGGAAGGCGTCTGCTGCCGAATGCCGGCGGCCCTGGCGAATGTTGACCTGATAGCAGCCGAGGCCCTCGGGGTGCGCACCATTGAAGTCATCCGTGGTCGGCAGGTTCAATTCGGCAGCGACCGCAGTCCAGGTTTCTTTGAAGACGTGCAGTTGCGACGACACATCTTGCACATCCAGGGCGCCGGCACCGCGCACCTGCCCCGCGGTGTCGACGCGCCGCTCCGAGCGCTCGAAATACGGCTGCACATCACTCCAGCCCCAGCCAGGGTTGCCGAGCGCACGCCAGCCGTCAAAATCGATGGGCAATCCGCGGCAGTAGACGAGGGCGTTGATGGAGCTCGAGCCGCCGAGGACGCGCCCCCGCGGCCAATACATGGTCCGTCCATTCAGACCCGGACTCGGCGCCGCTTCATAACGCCAATTCACTGCTGGATCGGTGAACGTCCTGCCGTAGCCGATCGGCGTCCGGATCCAAAAACGCCGGTCGGAGCCGCCTGCCTCGAGCAACAGGACGCGGTGGCGACCGTCCGCCGACAGGCGGTCGGCGAGGACGCAGCCGGCCGACCCGGCGCCAATGATGATGAAATCAAAGCTGGCCACGGCTTTCAGCTTAAACATTGGCGCAGGCGAGGCTATGCCTTTTCCCGATCCACCCATGTCATTATTCGACGTCGCGCGGTGCGACCGAACGCGCTAAGGTGCCCGAGGTAACACCGAGGTCTCCCTATGAGCGCGACGGCAATTGATGCACAGGGATCGTACGCCTCCTCCCTCGCGGAGCGGTGGTATGTGCTGATTGTGGTAAGCGTCATCTATGCCATCAACATTGCGGACCGGTATGTCGTCTCAACGGTGCTCGAACCGATTCGCCTCGATCTGCACTTGAGCGATAGCGGAATCGCGTTTCTGACGGGTACTCCGCTGGCGCTTTTCTACGTTCTGTTCGGCATTCCGATCTCGTGGCTGGCCGACCGCCGCAACCGTCGCAATATCCTGGCGATATCCCTGATCATCTGGTCCGGCTTCACTGCGCTGTGCGGGCTATCGCGAACCTACCTTGAGTTTCTGTTGGGACGTATCGGCGTGGGCGTGGGGGAGGCGGGTGGCACGCCGCCCTCGACCGCCATTGTCTGTGATTATTTTCCGGTTGATCGCCGCCCCATGGCCATGACGGTGCTCGCGCTCGGTGCGCCGATCGGCGCATGGCTCGGTGCCAATGTGGCCGGTGCGGTCGCGCATGCCTACTCTTGGCGTGCGGCGTTCATCGCACTCGGGTTGCCCGGATTGTTTCTGGGATGCCTGGTCTTCCTATCCGTGAAGGAGCCGACCCGTGGGCGGCTCGATTGTCCGGGACAAGATCGCAAGCCCTCGTTGGCGCAGTCGCTCAAGTTCCTGTGGCAGCAGAAAGCTGCATTCCATATCGTGATGGGCGGTGGGTTATGCGCGCTCTGGGGCTGGGGACTGATTTTCTGGACGCCGACGTTTCTGCAACGCATGTACGGGCTCGATGTGGGCCAGGCAGGCGAGGTGACCGGCAATATTCATCTCGTCGGTGGCTCATTTGCAACGGTGGCGACCGCCTGGCTGTTGTCGCGCCCGCCGATGGCCAATCCGCGCCGCGTGCTCTGGTTCCTTGCCGGCGGTATAGCGCTCGCAACGGTGCCGTCGATCGTGGCCTATCAAACCGGGTCGTTGGCCATGAGCAAGGCCATGTTCTGCCTGTTCATCCCGGCGATTTATTTTTACATCGGGCCCACCTTTGGCCTGCTCAACAACCTGGCGCCCTGCCGCATGCGTAACATGTTCATTGCCATCTGTTTGCTGGTCGCCAATATCTTCAATTTGATCGTGGCTCCGCAAGGGGTGGGTTTCCTGAGTGATTGGTTCGGTGGCGCCGGCGGCCCCACTGCGGGCAGCCTGCGTGTGGCCCTCCTGGTGCTGGCGCCCACTGGCTTTTGGGCCGCGCTGCATCTGTATCTCGCCTCGCGCACAGTGCTCGCCGATCAGGCGCGCGCCGTCGGCAGCCGTGCGCACTAGCGTGCGGACCGCATGAGCCACGTGCATATCGATCGGCGCTGGCTGCCGCTCAATGCGTTGCGCGCTTTCGAAGGCGTCGCCCGGCATTTGAGTTTTACGGCCGCAGCCAATGCGTTGCTCATTTCGCAAAGCGCGTTGTCACGACACGTGATCGCGCTTGAGAAGCTGGTGGGCACGCAGCTATTCGAACGGCGCCCGCATAGTCTGGTGTTGACCAAGGCCGGGCAGCTTTTGTTGCCCGCCGTCATGAAGTCTTTCGATCGGCTCGAATATGCATTGGACGACATCCGCAAAGACGACAGCGGCAGCGTGCGTTCGCTGCGCGTGCAGATGCCGCCGAGCTTCGCGGTGCACATGGCAGTGCCGATCCTGCATGACTTCCGGCGCGCGGCGCCCGAGGTGGAGATCGATCTCGTGAGTCCTTCCGATACGAGCTCGCCGCCGGCGGATGTCGATGTGGCAGTGCTTTACTCGAAGCCGATGGTCACGGACATGGTGCGTGACCTGCTGTGGCCGGTGCGCCTGAGTATTCTTTGCCATCCCAAGATCGCCGCCCAGATCGCCGGACGATCGCTTGCCGATGCGGTGGCGATGAATGAACTCGTGCACGTGCGCATCGGCGATCTGCCGCGTCATCACCTGTGGACTCAATTCGTGCGCATGGCGAAACTCGACGGCGTCAGCGTTGAGCGCGGACTGGTATTCGACACGGCGGTACTGGCAGTTCAATACGCCCTGAGCGGCGCCGGCCTGGCCTTGGTCGATACCTATCTGTTTGCTGACTACATCGGCAGCGGGCAGTTGGTGCGGCCTTTCGAGTACAGCCTGGATGATGGATATGGCTATTATCTGATCACCCATCCTGAGGCGTTGAGCGACACCGCGGTGGCGCTGTTTCGTTCATGGCTGATCGAGCGTTTCGGCCGCAGCGCCGCCGCTTCGCCCGGCGTGGCGACGCCCGGCGCCTTACAACTGATTGTCTCGAACGAGTGAATGATTGTATGAACAAGCATGCGCAGGTGGTGGTGATCGGCGGCGGCGTGGTGGGAGTCAGCGTGCTCTACCATCTGACCAAGGCCGGTTGGAAGGACGTGCTGCTGCTGGAGCGTGCCGAACTCACCTCCGGTTCCACCTGGCATGCCGCGGGGGGCATGCATACGGTGAACGGCGATCCCAACGTCGCCAAGCTGCAGCAATATACGATCAAGTTGTACCAGGAACTCGAAGCGATCTCGGGACAGTCCTGCGGCATGCACGTGACCGGCGGCATCATGCTGGCGGGCACCGCCGAACGTCTTGATTGGCTCAAGATGACGCGCGCCCGCGGGCGTTATCTTGGCATGGATCTCGAGCTGATCTCCGCGGCGGAAGCCGCGAAGCTGTTCCCATTGCTCGAGCCGCGACATTTCAAGGGTGCTCTCTATGATCCCATCGAGGGTCACGTCGATCCTTACAGCGTCACACACGCGTACGCGAAAGCGGCACAGATCGGCGGCGCCGACATCGTCCGGCATACCCGCGTCATCGACCTGAAGCAGCGCAGCGACGGTTCCTGGGACGTGATCACCGGACAAGGCAGCGTGCACGCCGAGCACGTCGTCAACGCGGGCGGTTTGTGGGCCCGCGAAGTGGGCCGGATGGTGGGCATCGAGTTGCCGATTCTGGCGATGGAGCATCAATACCTGATCACCGGCGACATGCCGGAACTCGTCGGCAAGCCGGAACAGATCCATTGCATCGACTTCGAGGGAGAGATTTATCTGCGCCAGGAGCGCGGCGGCATGTTGATGGGCACCTATGAGAAAGCCGGTGTGCCGTGGTCGCCTGTGCAAACCCCGTGGGATTTTGGACAGGACCTGTTGCCGAACGATCTCGATCGCATCGCCCCGAGCCTCGCCGTCGGATTCGAACACTTCCCTGCCCTGGAATCGGCGGGCATTCGCAAAGTGGTCAACGGGCCCTTTACGTTCGCGCCCGATGGCAATCCGCTCATCGGGCCGGTGCGGGGTTTGCGCAATTATTGGGTAGCTTGCGGCGTGATGGCGGGATTCAGTCAGGGCGGCGGGGTGGGACTCGCGCTGTCGCAGTGGATGGTAAACGGCGACCCAGGCGCGGACGTGTGGGGCATGGATGTGGCGCGATACGGCGATTGGGCGACACTCAAGTACACCAATGCGAAAGTGCGTGAGAACTATTCGCGGCGTTTCAGCATCCGTTTTCCCAACGAGGAATTGCCGGCGGCGCGGCCGCTGCGCACGACACCGATATACCCCGAATTAAAATTACAGCACGCTGTCTTCGGTGACTATTGCGGACTCGAGCATGCGCTATGGTTTGCCGACACGGCGGCGAGCGCGCACGACCAGATCAGTTTCAGACGTTCGAACGATCACCCGTTCATTGCGGCGGAGTGTCAGGCGGCCGCAAAGCAAGTGGGACTGCTGGAGATCTCCAGCTACGGCAAATTCGAGGTCACAGGGCCTGCGGCCGAAGAATGGCTGTCCCGCATCATGGCCAACCGGGTGCCGGCAGTAGGCCGCGTGTGCCTTACGCCCATGCTGAACGAGCGCGGCAAGCTCATCGGCGATTTCACGATCTGCCGTGTCAGCGAGCAGCGCTTCTTTCTGATCGGCACCTACGCCGCGGAAATTTATTACCTGCGCTGGTTCGAGAAGCACCTGCCGTCCAGCGGCGTCACTGTTCGACCCTGTGCCATGGAATACACGGGGCTGTCGATCGCCGGGCCAGAGTCCCGCGCGTTATTAAAGACCCTCGTGGGTGACGATCTCGACGAGAATTTCCCGTTCATGTCCTTCAGGCGGATGGACGTCGACATTGTGCCCGCGCTGGTCGGGCGATTGTCCTTCACCGGTGAGTTGGGCTATGAAATCTGGGTGACGGCGGACTATCAGCGTGCGCTGTATGAGCGTCTGTGGACGGCAGGCCAGGCCTTCGGATTGAAGCATGTCGGTGGCCGCGCATTAAATGCGATGCGGATCGAGAAGGCATTCGGCACCTGGGCGCGGGAGTATCGCCCGGGTTACGGGCCAGCCGAGGCAAACCTCGGACGCTTCGTCGACTTCGACAAGCAGGATTTCGTCGGACGCGCCGCGGCCCTTGAGGCACGCGAGAGCGGCGGCACCTATCGCCTGCTGAGTTTCGCGGTCGATTCGCAGCACGCGGACGCGTTGGGCGATGAACCGATCTGGCACGACGATGAGGTGGTGGGCTGGGTCACGTCCGGCGCGTATGGACATCGCGTGGGCCGATCTTTGGCGCTCGGCTATGTACGGCGCGAACTGGCGGATGAATCGGAATTTCATATCGAGATCATCGGCGAGCGCTGCGTTGCGCGGCGTCTGAACGGTGCCGCATACGACCCGTCCGGCTCCCGCATGCGGAGCTGATCTGTTGCAGCGGATTGTCGAAGTCAGCCGTTCGGTCGATGTCGTATTGGAAACCGACGTGCTCGTGGTCGGTAGTGGACCGGGCGGATTGGCGGCGGCGCTGGCCGCCGCACGCGCGGGTGCGCGCACTGCCCTGCTCGACCGCAATGGCTGCTTCGGTGGAAACATCACGCAAGTGGGTGTCGAGGGGTTCGCCTGGTATCGGCACGAGCACACCGTCGACTGCGAAGGCATCGGCATCGAGTTGGAGCAACGTGCCAAGGCCATGGGTGCGGCCATGCCGGAGCCGCAGTCCCTGAGTCATGCACTGGACGCCGAGATGTTCAAGTGGGTGGCCGACGTTCTGATCGAAGAGGCTGGCGTGACGCCGCTGCTGCATCGATTGTGCGTGGCTCCGATCCTGGAGGACGGCGGGGTCGTTGGCATCATCACCGAAAGCAAGGGCGGCCGCGAAGCGATCCTTGCCCGTCGCGTGATCGACGCCACCGGTGATGCCGACATCGCGGCGCGCGCCGGCGCGCCTTATTCGAAATCGCCGAAAGAGGACATGATGGCGGCCTCCGTCATGTTCTCGATGAACGGCGTCAACAAGGAGCGCTTCATCGATGCGGTGAAGGCCGATCCGCAGACCTATGCAGATTGGTCAGGGAACGGCGAGTGGGACTACGAAACCACAGGCAAGGAAGACGCGCTGTTCTCGCCATTCCTGCGTAAGCCTTTCAAGCAGGCGCTGGCGGCTGGGATTATTCCGCCGTATCTGCATACCATTGCCGGCACGTGGGGTAGCGTCACCGACCAGGGTGATCTGACCTACCTGAACCTGGTGCACATGCCGGGGATCGACGGCACTGATCCGAACGATCTGACGCGGGGCGAGATGCGTGGCCGGCGCGAGGCCATCCACGCCGTCGAGGCGCTGCGCGGGTTCATGCCCGGCTGCGAGAGCGCGAAATTACGCAATTTCGGCATGACGCTGGGTATCCGCGATACGCGCAAGATCGACGCGCTCTACAACCTGACGAGTCAGGACGTGCGCGAACAGGCACGTTTCGATGATGCAATCGGGATCTTTCCCGAGTTCATCGACGGCTTTGGCATCCTGATCCTGCCGACCACGGGGCGCTATTGGCACGTGCCTTATCGTGCGCTGGTGCCCAAAGGTGTCGCGAACCTGCTCGTTGCGGGGCGCTGCATCGGCGGCGACCGGATTTCACATGCTTCGGCCCGCAACATGATGTGTTGCGCGGTCAGCGGCCAGGGCGCCGGTGTCGCGGCGGCCGTGTCGCTACGGCGAGACGAGCCGTTTGACCGACTTGATATCGGCGCCGTGCAACGCGAGTTGAGCCGGCAGGGCGTGCGCTTCCGTTGAGGCGCTTTGCGGTCAACGTAGCGGTATCACCCGCTCAGTACGGAGTCTATCGAAGAGGGTGCGAAATGACTGGCGCGTATCGCGGTACTCGAGGAACCCAGCAGCGCGGCTCTTGCTCATGTCGGTGAAGGTTTCCAGCGGCCTGCCCAGATCTGCATCGGTATGCCACCAGGAAGCGAGCCGCTCGATATTGGCTTCTATCAGCTGGTCGCGCCGGGCGATACGGGTCCACACCGGCGCCGCCATGCGCATTTGGGATTCCAGCGGCCGCACGGTGCCGTCGAATTCCGCAGCCGATACGCCCAGATCCTGCGCTATACGCGGCCACATCCACTTCCAGCGGAACACATCGCCGTTGACGGTGTTGAAGTCTTGATTGCGTGCGGTCGTTGCCGTTGCCGCCCACTCGAGTTGCGCGGCCAGCAGGCTCGCGTCGGTCATGTCCGTCACACCATGCCATTGCGCGGCCGAGCCGGGGAAGATCATGGCCTGCCCCAACTCCCGGCAGACAGCGGCGTAGACGGCCAGGGTCACGCCCATGTTCATGGCGTTGCCAATGGCGTATCCGATAATCGTGTGCGGCCGATGTACGCTCCAGCCGAATCCGAAGCGTTGCGCAGCTTCGAACAAGCGGTCCTCCTGTTCGTAGTAGAAGTTCTCCACGGGCATCCGGCCTTGTTCCTCTTTGAAGGGCGTTTGTGGCAACACACCCTGGCCATAGGATTCAAACGGTCCGAGGTAGTGTTTCAGGCCGGTCACTAACGCGACATGGCCGCCTTGCAGTTTCGAACCAAGGCTCGCGAGCACATTCGCAACCATGCCGCCATTCACACGGATGTTTTCGGCTTCCGTGGGTTGCCGGCTCCATGCGGTGAAGAAAACATTTTGCGCGTCGCATTCAGCGAGTGCCTCTGTTACTGCGTCGCGGTCGGTGAGATCGACATGCACGGCGCGAGAACCTGCCACTTGCGGCGTGCGGCCGCGCGACAGGCCGTACACAGCCCAACCATCGCGCAACAGCCGTTCGCTCAAGGCGCGACCGATGACACCGCTTGCGCCAATGACGATGGCTGTACTGGGCATAGCTGCTCCAAAGCGGGCATTGTACCCGCCGCATGGAGCCTAAGCGCTGACGGCAGCGTCCGGATCCAGCGGTACCAGGCCGAGCGAGGTTTCCAGTTTTGCGCGCAAGGTAGCAGGGTTGATCGGTTTGGCCAGGTAATCGCTCATGCCCGCTTCGAGGCAGCGCTCCCGATCTCCTGCCATGGCGTTTGCAGTCAGCGCAATGATAGGTACGCTCTGAGCTGCCTTGCCTGCGGCTCCCTGGCGGATGCGCTGCGTTGCCTCATAGCCGTCAAGTTCGGGCATCTGACAGTCCATGAGAACGACGTCATAGGTATTGAGGCGCAATGCTTCGATTGCCGTCAGGCCATTGTCGGCGACCGTGACCAGGGCGCCCAACCTTTCCAACAAACGTCGCGCCAGCAATTGATTCACCGGATTGTCCTCCACGAGCAGGATGGACGCCTGGTCGAGGGTGGTCA
Source organism: uncultured Steroidobacteraceae bacterium (assembly GCA_964658805.1). GTDB lineage: Bacteria > Pseudomonadota > Gammaproteobacteria > Steroidobacterales > Steroidobacteraceae > Bog-1198. The sequence goes on along the minus strand of CAZZZU010000045.1, from coordinate 9,336 downwards.
GCTTCGGCACGCGGATCGAAGGCGATCGGATGCGTTCCATGGATTCTTGGATGCATTCGATCAGAGACGCTTGGGTGATGGGTTTGGTCAGCCTGCGCGACCCCAGGGCGGCCGCGCTGTTTGCCGGATCATCGCCGAGCTTGCTCATGAATACGATCGCAGTCTCCTGACCGGCGGGCGTGCTGCGAATGTGCTCGGCAAACATGCCGCCGGGATAATCGGGCAGGGCGGGTTCGATCAGCACGATGTCGGGCGCACGCGATTGCGCGACTGACTTGTCCCACAGTGCCTGCGCCTCGCTGACGGAGCTGACCAGGCGGATGGTGCAGTCGGTGTGCGCCAGTTGGGAAGCGATGATGCGTCGCCGGACCGGGTGATGATCGACAATCAAAATGTGCGCAGCAGAGAGATCCATCGGATGGGAGCGTTCTTGCTGCTGGACGACCGGCAGTTTCAGTTCGAGCCAGAAGGTGGAACCTCGACCGATTTCGCTCTCCACACCGATCGTGCCGCCCATGAGATCGATGAGACGGCGGCTGATCGACAGTCCAAGCCCGGTGCCGCCAAAGCGACGCGTGGTGGACGCATCGGCCTGTACGAAAGCCGAGAACAATCGTGTCTTTTGTTCCGGGGTGATGCCGACCCCCGTATCAGAAACCTCGATTCTGATGCGCGACGAGGCAGCACTGCTTTGCAGCGAAGTGGCCTTGACGTGAATCTCGCCGGCATCGGTGAACTTGACCGCGTTGCTCAAGAGGTTGAGTACCACCTGCCGCAGGCGGTTTGGGTCGCCCCGCAGACGAATGGGCAGCGTCTGATCGAGTTCCACCAGAATCTCGAGACCTTTGCGGGTCGCCGGCAGCGCGACCGCTTCCACCGATTGGTCAAACACCGTCACGAGTTCGAAATCGATCGACTCCAGATCCAAATGGCCCGCTTCGATTTTGGAAAAATCGAGAATGTCGTTGAGGACAGTGAGGAGTGCCTCGCCGCTGGTCTTCGCAATCTTAGCGTAATCGCGCTGCTCCTCGGAAAGCTCGGTTTCCAGCAGCAGCGCTGTCATACCGATCACGCCGTTCAGCGGGGTGCGTATCTCGTGACTCATGTTGGCCAGGAAGGCGCTCTTGGCGCGATTGGCTGATTCGGCGGCCTCCTTGGCTCGCAGGGTCTCGAGCTCGCTCATCTTCACATCGGTGATGTCGAGCACGATGCCGTGTAGTTCATCCACCCGATCGGCGCGCCTCGCCATGACCGCAGCACGCACGTACCGTAGTTCGTCCTTTGCCATGAATTTATGATCGAAGGTTTTGGAGCTGAGCTCGCGTACCGCTTCCTCGATGTGGCCCGCGACGCGGCGGCGGTCGTCCGGGTGAGTTGCATTCAGATAGACCTCGAGCGGTTGTGTGCCGTCTTTTGCGCCGATCAGCGCGCACAGTTCCGGTGACATGCTGCCGCCGCGGTTGGCACCGTCTATGTGCCAGGTTCCGAGGTTGGCCAATTCGTGCGCCCTGTCGAGGCGTTCGCGTGCCAGGGCCGCGGCGGTGACGGCGGCGTACCTCGCCCGCGTGGTGCGCCAGATCGCGATGCCGTTGAAGCACGCCAGTACGCCGGCAATGAGGATGCCAAGCAGCGCCGACAGATCTACGCGGCGCACCACATGGGCGTAGCGATCGGCGCGCATGGTGATGCCGGCGTACGCGATCATCTTGCCGTTTTTATCCATGATGGGCGCGTGGGCGCGAATGCCGATGCCCCATTCTGACGCAGTGGCGTGACGCTCGACGGTGGGCTGATGCGTGCGCGCGATTTCCTGCTCGCCGAGGGTCAGCTCCGCATCGTGCTCCATGGGCGGCGAATGCATGGAACGGCCTGCGGCATCTTTCGAATCCCGCGGCGTTCCGTCGAGGACGAAATGCATTCCCTGAGCATCGAAGACACCGACGTACGCAAAGCGAATGTCGGGATTATGCGCGATGAGCATTTGCAAGGGCCGTGCCGCAGCTTCGTACTCGGGTGTGCCGTCCTGAGACGGATCGCTGAATCGGGGAACTGCATCGGGATCGATGAGCGAGGCGGTCACACTCACGGTGCGTCCAAGATAGGTGCGCAGGTCCTCGATCAGGAGCTGTCGAACGATGAGGTCTACCACCACGATGCCGGCGATGGCCGTGCTCCATGCGACGACTGCACCGAGCAGGCCGCTCAGCCAGGGGCGTTTGTGCCGGTCATCCGTTACGGTCAGTCGACTCATATCGGGAAAATTCTATGATTTACATATAGCTATACCAACCGCTGCGCTGCAGATCCGTGATGAAAGTCCGTTTGGCGATACCGCAGCACGCGCGCCAAACGGTGCGCACTAGCGTCGGCGTGCCTGCCGTCCGGCCGTTTGTGAAGTAGCGCCGAGCAGCTTACGGGCCTCGACTGACCGCGATGGCATACCGAGGTCCTTCGATGCATAAACCGCCTGCCGTCGGGTCGCAAGATCGATCGTGACACTATCGTCGGGAGTTTTCGCGCCGACTTGGTCGCTGGCCGGATGGTATTCGATACGCAGTTGCTGAGCGGTCACCAGCACGCGCAGGTAGCCGTAGTCGGTATCGTCGTAATTTTCAAAGGTCACCGCATCGTCGCTGGTCGTTTTTTTCTGGAACACCTGCGGCGCCCGTAACGGGGCGCCATTTGCACCCCGCAGCTTCTGCACGTTGTGACCGCCGTTGCCGCAGATGACATAGGGAATATCGCTTCCGTCGTCGCGATGCCGCGTGTAGCGCTGATAGTTGTGCGCGTGGCCGGCAAGCACTGCATGCGGCCATACGCCTTGGGCGCTGCACACGGCATCCATCTGTTTTCGCATGTCGACACTGGAGCCATGCTGGCCTCCGAGTGCATACGGCGGATGATGATGAGCGAACAGCAATGCACCCGTAAACTTCTCTTTCTTCACCCGCGCCAGCGCAGCCTTAAGAAAATCGATCTGAGCGGAACCGATGTTCCTGTCCGCAATCACGCCGGGATCCTCCAAGGTGTTGCTGTAGAACACGAGAATCCGCACGAACGGGGCATCAAAGGTGAAGAAGACCCCCGGTTGAATCTGCGCGGTGCGAGACAACCCGCCGGCTTCGGGTGTGACGATATATCCTTCGGCCGGATCTGAGCAAAAATTGCGCAGGTAGGCTGCAAGGCTGGTGGCGTGCGCAAGCGGAGAAATCATCCCGTCGTGGTTGCCCGCGGCGGCCAGCACCGGCGCGGGATAGTTTCGGTACGGCTCGTAGAACTGATCGTAGTAATACTCCGTTTCGCCAAAGTTGTAGATGACGTCGCCGAGCAGAAGTGCAAACTGCGGCACATCATTGGCGGCTTCGCCGGAAAAATCGCCGATCATCTTATCGGTCACCTCGTTCTGCGTCGTCGGCCCCCGGGTGCTGCCGCAATCCCCCGTGGAGTGAAAGACAATCTGGCCGCTTTCCTGTATTCGCCGGACCGCCGCGGCATTTCCACCGAAAACCTCGGTTAACGTCATTCTCGGCTCTGGCTGGTTGCCGCGCGGGGTTGGAAAGGGGAGGGGCTGGATCTTGTGTTCGGCATTGAGTTGATCGATCAGCTTGTAGGCATCCGCATCCGAGGGATGCTTGATCTTGAAGGTCGAGGGATCCGGTGTGGGCTCCGGTTGAGCAAATACCGGCGCTCGCAACGAGCGCGCCGGCACGGCCAAGCGCGCGGAGCGTGGCGCCTTCTGCCTGCTCATCGGCGGTATCTTCCCGCTGGCCATGATGATTCTCCCGCCCAAATTAGCTGCGCGGCATTATAGACCGCGGCCGAGAACGCTGAGTTTTTCGTCTTGGCTCAACCGTTGTCCGCTGGGTTGGCCGTAGCAATTTTCTTCCGCCAATCCTACAAAGCGATGAATATCGTCACATTACGGTGATAGTTTTTTTACAGGGCGCCGCGGAGTCGTCTGCGTACGGCTGCCTTAGCGCGCGTCCGGCAGCAGCTGCCTGATCGTTACTGCCTCCGCGGATGCCCACCTAAAAGTGTTTCTCCATCGCGACAATGTTGGCGAAGCCTCGACTCGGGGAGCTACCGCGATTCCTCGCGATGCCGTGAAAGTGCCGCCGTGAGCCAGTCCGCGGTGGTGCCGCGTGCTGCGCCTGCGCATTCGACCAGGTAGGGACGTCCCGTCATGCTGCTTGCGGTGGCAATCTTGGCGATGAAAGCCTCGGTGGTGAGAATTTTTCCGCTTGCGGCCGCAACGTCATACTTGCTGCGCAGGTGCGCAGCCGCGTGTTCGGCATCGTAAGCGCCGCCATTGCGGTAAAAGGTACAGCCCGATTGTCTGATGTATTCCAATAGGTATGCGATTTCGCTCTCAGCACCGGTCGCGGAAGCCCGCAGGGCGAGCAGTGCCGCACACAAAACCATAGCGCGCCATTTGAGCATCGTTTGAATCCTCTGTGGCAACGGCCTGTCAGTCAACGCGCTGCCGGTACGGGACGACTGATCGACATCGTTGGAAATCGCAAGATTACCTGTTGCCACGCAACTTGATGCGCAAATCGTCCATAACCCGGTGGCGTTCGGCTGCCTGCGACGCGACGCGAATAGCGGTGCGCATGCCGCGGTCGCTGAAAACGAACCCCTGCAGCGTTACCGCGCCGTCAGCCCACCGTAACAAATCCGCAATACTTCCTTGTAAAACTTTGCACAACAAAGCAACGGTCCGCGTACGAGTGCAACGCTGCTTACAAGACTGGATGAATTCGAGCCACGATCTATTTTAAAGCGAGTGAAATGTCATTAGTTGTGCGTGATTGGGCCTCAAGTCTGACCGTTATTGCTTTTCTCTGTGGGAGCGCAGCAAACGCGGGGACCGAGACAGACGGCGTCGTCAGCGACGCCGACATCAAGGACCCCCTGGCAGAGATCAAGGTCCTCGGCCAGCGCACCACGCCTGAGGTCGCACGTGCCGCCCAAGAGCAAGCGCCCAATCTCATCAACTTGACCACTGCTGACGAGATGCAAAAACTGCCTGACGTGAATACCGGGGAAGCGATACGGCGGGTACCCGGCATTTCTCTGGAAACGGATACCGGCGAGGGACGCTATATCAATATCCGGGGCCTCGACGCAGACCTGAACAGCACGACGTTCGGCGGATTGCGTTTGCCGCCTACCAACAACAGTTCGCCCTCAGGCGCGGGGCGCGCGGTTGCTTTTGACTCGATCCCGCTCGGATTTGTAGGTGCGATCAAGGTGACCAAGTCGAACCTGCCCGAGCAGGATGCGGAAGCACTCGGTGGCACGATCGACATCACACCGAAAACCGCGCCGGCCGATGGGCGGCCTTTTGCGGACGTGAAGTTGGGTACCGGAGAGGAGTTGCTGCGCCATACCTGGATCACGGATCTCGCCGGGACGGCCGGCCTGCGCTTCGGCGGTGATGGCAGCTACCAGCCTTTCAGCATCCTCGTGACGGCGTCGACCTATGACGACCGTCGCGGCGTCGACGATGCTGAGGCCGGTTTCGTCGACAATCAGGCGGGCGGTGTTCCCGATAAGGCGTTCGCGGGATTCGAGCAGCGCTACTATAACTATCACCGTGAGCGGCACGGCTACGGCGCAGACCTTGGCTTCGCTCCGAGCGAGGACAATCAATATTTCCTGCGTTATTACGACGCCGGCTATTCAGAGGCCGTCGTGCGCAATCGGTTGATTTGGAATTTCACGGGTGCGCCGACCGCCGACCCCACGCAGCCTGCCGGATTTCTGGACACGTCGACATTCACGAAAGCCTTGCGCGATGAAAAAGAATATCTCGATTCGCGTGTGGCTGAGGTTGGCGGTGCCAACGTTTTCTCGGGAGCAAAATTGGATTATCACGCCGGCTACACCCGCGGCACGTACTACAAGCCATACGACTACAACTCGAGCTTCGATAATGCTGCGCTGGCGAACGTCGCCTACGACAACACGACGCGTCCCAACTGGCCGGCGGTTCGAACGCTCCCCGGCACCGCATCGAACGGCACGGTTGATGTGACGCCCGCGGATCCGGCAGGTTACGTACTGACAGGGTTGAGGTCTCAATCGCAGCACTCGCGCGATGCGGAATGGGGGATAGGCGCCAATCTTGCGATTCCGACGCACTTTACCAGCCGCGCCGATGAAGAGATCAAAGTGGGCATTAATGCCCGGCTACGCAATAAAACCGGTCAGTCGGATTCGTACGCAGTCAGCGACGTCCCCACGCTGCCGCTCAGTTCAGCCATCTATGGTGGCAATCTGAACTACTACAACAATCATTACAGCAATGGTCCGCAAATCAACGGAGCCGACCTACGCGCGACGTACGCTGCGGCCGTAGCGGCGGACAACATTACCACCGACCCGGTCGGCGATGCCCTCGCCTCCGTGCATGACAAGGAAGATGTATATGCGGTCTATGGCCAATATCAATTTGGTTTCGGTCCACTCGGCGTAGTGGCGGGCCTTCGCATAGAACACACCAACGCCACCTATGGCGGCTACGAATCCGATGCGTCCGGTTCGGCCGCCAGCCTCGCATGCCCCGTGCCCGATCCGACCAACAATCCGGGGGTTCACGTTTGTGCCGTGGACGGACACCGCAGCTATACCAATTATTTTCCGACCGCACAGTTACGATACGAAATCGTGCCGGATCTGATCGGTCGTGCGGCTGTTTCTTCGACCATCGCCCGCCCAGGGTTCCAGCAGGTCACATCCTCTACGGTGGTAGACCTATCCGGCAACATCGCAACCGGCAATCCAGACCTCAAGCCTACGACTGCGACAGGAATCGACTTGGCGCTGGAGAAGTATTTGCCGCATGCCGGCATCGCGTCGGTCGGCTTTTTCGCCAAGGATATCAAGAACTACATCGTCACGAATGTCCATCAGCAGGCGGGTGGCCAGCAAAAAACCGAAGGCAATCTCGGTATTGTCGATATCGTCAGTTACGCCAACGCGCCGACCGCCTACCTATACGGCATCGAAACAAATTTCGTGCAGCATTTCAAAGACCAGCTGCCGGGGCCGTTTGCCGGCCTCGGCGTGTCTATCAATTGGACCTGGGTGGATTCTCGTTACAAGCTGCCGGTGGCGGATCCGATGTCCGGGCTGACCACCGCTTCGCGCGATTCGCAGCTTCCTTCGACGTCGCGAAACACCGCGAACGCCGAGTTGATGTACGACATGTACGGCATAAGCGCAACCTTGGGCGCGTATTACACCAGCAAGAACATTTTCGGCCTCGGCAACATGGCCGCGCTCGATATTTGGACGCAGGAGCGATTGTCCGTCGATTTCGGCAGCCAGTACAGGATCATCGATCCGCTCAGCGTGTATCTGAACTTGAAAAATCTGACCAATACCGCGCTGAAGTTCACCGAAGGCCCGGGAGAAGAACGCGTGATCCAGCGAGAATTCTATGGGATGACGCTACAGTTCGGCGCTAACTATAAGTTTCGCTGACGAGCGCGTGCTACGTGCCGTCCGTCACCGCGGCCCGCCGCTGCTTGTCAAAAAAAATTCATGTTCGAGCGCTAACCTTCTCTGCAGTACAAAGCCTAGAACAACGGAAGCCATCTCAATGAACAAGCTCAGTCGTTTCATTACCGCCGCCTGCGGCCTATCGCTCATGGGCGGCTCGCTCGCCGGCGCCCATGACCAGCACGAATCGAAAGTCAAGCATGTGTTGTTGGTCAGCATCGACGGCATGCATGCACTTGACCTGCAAAACTGCGTTGCGGCCAATACCTGTCCGAACCTGGCCGGACTCGCAAAGTCTGGCGTCGTGTTTCCCCGGACCTCGACGGCGAAGCCATCGGACTCTTTCCCAGGAATGATGTCCATCGTCACGGGCGGATCGCCGAAATTGCTCGGCGTATACTACGACGTCGCCTACGATCGGGTGCTCGCGCCTCCTGCCGCGGATACCGGTAACGGTGTGCTACATGGCGATTGCACCCCCGGACAAGCAAACGGCACCAGAACCGAGTACGAGGAAGGGATCGACCACGATCAGACGATGTTAAATGGTGGCGGTCCGTATTCGGCAACGGACGGCGGCTACAGGTCGATCGACTCGAAAAAATTGCCACGCGACCCGTATGCTGGTTGCGCGGCCGTTTATCCATGGAATTTCGTCCGGGCGAACACCGTCTTCGGTGTCGTTCATGGGTCCGGCGGTTATACGGCGTGGTCTGACAAGCACGCCGCCTATGCCTCCGTTTCAGGGCCCACCGGCTCGGGCATACCGAGCAATCTTGATGACTTTTATTCGCCCGAAGTGAATTCGACTCGTGTCCCGTTGCCTGGTGTGAAAACAGCCACGGGCCTCGATTGCGGCCACATGCAAAATAATAACGGCGGTGACTGGACTACCGATTTCGACGGTATCAAGTGCTACGACCAGCTGAAGGTCAATGCGGTACTGAACTGGATTCGCGGAAAGACCCGGCTCGGTGACCACGAAGCGCCGGTTCCCGCGATCTTCGGCATGAATTTTCAGGCAGTGAGCGTGGGTCAGAAACTTATCGAGGGCACGGTAAAGGGCGGCTACTCCGACGGCACGGGTACTCCCAGTGCAAGTCTGGAGGGCGAGATCACTTTCGTCGATGCCGCCATCGGCCAATGGATCTCCGAATTGCAGAACACGCATCGGTTGCGCGATACCGCGATCATCGTAACGGCCAAACATGGTCAGTCGCCAATTGACCCGAACCGCTTTTTCCCGATACCGGGGCATGCCGGCACCAATGGCTCTGCGCCGTCGACGATTTTAGGCGCCACCTACCTGCCGGACTCGGAGATCAATCAGATCGGGCCTACCGAGGATGATATCTCGCTACTCTGGCTTAAACCCGGCGCAAATGCGGATGCGGCGGTGGATTTGCTGGAGACCAACGCCAAGGCTGCGGGTATCGGCGAGCTCTTGTATGGATCTTATCTGGAAATGATTTTCGGCAAGCCCGGGCTGCCCAAGCAGGGCGGCGACCCACGCACTCCCGACATCGTCGTCGTGCCCAACGTGGGCGTAATTTATACGGGCAGTTTGAAGAAGCAGGCCGAACACGGTGGCTTTGCACAGGATGACACCAATGTGCTGATGTTGGTTTCCAATCCGAACCTCGAGCCCCGAACGGTGACCAGTTTCGTCGAAACTGCACAGGTGGCGCCTACGATCCTGAATCTGCTCGGGTACGAAGTTTCCGCGCTGGATGCGGTACGTAAGGAAGGCACACCAGTACTGCCGGGTTTGAGTTTTCGGGAGTAGTCCGCAAAGGGCGTTAGCGTGCAGCGCACCTGCACGCTAAC